>CAYNWD010000001.1:0-16470 GCA_964400835.1 uncultured Gammaproteobacteria bacterium
AATATGCCCTGCACCTAGCGCTCAACAAGCTCACAAAAAAAGAATTTTGGACCATGCCGGCCTTTGTAAATGACAACCGCGATCTCATAAAGACTCTGACTCCTGATATGCGTATCGCAACGACTCAAAATCTTGCACCGCACATTACCCACCGGTCTTTTGTGTACCTCGTCTGGCCCCGGGAGCATGATTTTGACGACAACCGGTGCGGACAGCGGAGCTGCTGGTGGCTGGACTTTGATGCGAAGACAGACTATCTCCTGGTAGACGCGCGGCCGCACCAGTGGCTCACGCAAATCCTGGAAACCAATGAGCATTTTCTGGAAGCCCTTGCCAATATGGAAAACGCCGGGATTATAACGGAAGTTCGGCGGCTGGGGTTTGCCAGGCTCTACCGGGTACACCGCTAAGTCATCTTATCCTGCATCCCGCCGTTGACGACTTCTCCGGCCGGTTCAAATAACACCCGAAGCCGCCCGACACGCCGCAACAGGCGGAAAAAAAATTTCACCTCGCCGACACCCATAAACCAGCACAGGAAAAAGTACGTGGCGAGTCCGGCCCCGGCACTCACGCCGGTCAGCAGGAGGAGGCCGAATGTGCGCGTCGTATCAAACACGAGCTGGTCAAAAAGCTTCAGCGGCACATACAGCGCAATCCCGGTCGCCAGCGCCGCAACCGCCATCTTTACCGCCGGACCGAAAAGTTCACGCCGCGAAAACCCCTCTACCCGTTTATCCAAAAACCATAAGAGAAGTCCTGCATTCAGGATACTCGCCAAGGACGTTGAAAGTCCCAACGACCACAAAGGATAGCCTAAAACTTTAATAAACCAGATACTGACCAGCGTATTGGTGATGATCGCAATCATCCCGATCGCAACCGGCGTTTTACTGTCGTAAAGCGCATAAAAACCCCTGGCCAGAAGCTGGACTATCGCCTGCGCAAAAAGCGAAATACTGAATGCCGACAGAGTAAGCGCCGTGGTCACGGTGTCGGTCCAGCCAAATCGGTCCGCGCCGAAAACCAGCCGAACAACCGGAATCCGAAGAACAATAAAGAGAGCCGATGCAGGCAGGACAAAAAAGAGAACCTGATGAATGCTGCGCTGAAGGATCCTTTTAAACTGATCCATGTCCTCACGGGAGTGATACTGAGACAAAAGCGGCAATGCGGCCTGGGCAACGGTGACGCCGAAGAGCCCTACCGGAAGCTGCTGCAAATGTTGCGCCAGATGAAAATTCGTCACCATGCTCGCGCCCAAAAGACTCGCGAGCATGAGGTCAACGGTTGCGTCAATCTGCGACACTGCCAGGCCGAAGGTGCGCGGAGCCATGAGTCTTCCGACTTCTTTTACGCCGGCGAGGCCGAGTTGCATTTTGACGCTGTGGCGAAACCCAAGACGCAAAAGAACCGGAATCTGGACGAACATAAAAAGCAAAGCGCCCACACCGACTCCCAGAACCGGTGCCCAAAGGCCAATGGTCTGCGAAAAAAAGAGAATGGCGAGAATGGTTCCAACGTTATACAGAACCGGTGCCAAAGCCGGAACCAGGAAAAGATTGTAAGACTGTAGAATACCGGTAAAAAAATTGCCTATGAGAAGCGGCACAACCTGAAAAACAAGCATGAACCGGGTGAAAGAAGCAACGACCACCACCTGCTCCCGGCTGAATCCCGGCACCAGCCATCGGGCGATAGATTCTGCCCCCCAAAAAAGCGGGATTGAAACAAGCGCCAAAGCGATAATCGAAACATTAACGAGCGTTGAAGCAATCTGCCACGCCTCTTTTTCCTTATGCCGAGAGAGGTATTTGGTAAAAACAGGCACGAACGCGCTTGTTAATGCTCCCATCACTAAAAGTTCAAAAACGAGATTCGGAATCCGAAACGCCGCCCAGTACGGGCCAAGCTGCTCTGTCGTAAACCGCGCGTTGAGCAGCCGGTCCCGGATAAGTCCGAGGAGCCGGGACGTCAACACCATCGTGGCCAAAACAGCCGCAGCAGAACCCACGGTAGTTTGCTTCTTGGTAAAAAGCTGCAGCACTCGCTTCATATACTTTCCCTGATTATATCGCACGCCTTCCTTGACCGGCCAGTGCCAATTGGATATACTCTCCTTCTATACCCTAGATATCTATGCCCATTACCCACCGCGCAATAAAAAAACTCAAGCATGACAGGCGCCGCAGCGCGGCAAGAAAATCCGTACGCACCAAAACCGAACGGCTCGTCAAAGCTGCCCGAACCAAACCGAGTGACAAAACGCTCTCTCTGGCATTTTCCGCACTCGATAAAGCATCCAAGACCCATGCCATCCACAAAAATACCGCAGCGAGACTCAAATCCCGCCTGTCCAAACGCCTGACCAAAAAGTAAGCTCCATTGTTGACGCTCGTGGTATCTTTTCCTCATTCGGCGGAGCGAAATCCGCCGAAGCTCCGATTTAATCGGAGCGAAGGCGGATAAAAGCTTCCCTCCCTTCTCTTCTTTTTTTCGCTTTCTTGAAAGCGCATGCTGCTCTGTTATACTAAAATCCGCACGGGTATTTCCGTACGTTTTTCTGTTGGGCTGCCTATTTTGATATTTGATTACCATGCCTGCCTCGATACCATCGATTAATCTCATCGGCGAACAGGACCTGGGGCATACGCCCTGGGGCCGGCTTCTGACTTGGGCGACGACGTACGGCCGCTACATCATGATATCGACGGAAATTGTCGTCCTTCTTGCATTCATTTCCCGTTTCAGTCTGGACCGTAAACTCACGGACCTCAATGAGGAAATCTCGCAAAAACAGGAAATCATCACGGCAAATCTTGCGTTCGAAAACGAAATCAGGAGTATACAAAACAGAATTGACAGCATCACATCACTGATTGCCGTCCAGAAGGAACCGGTGGGAATTTTATCTGATTTACAGCGCTCTTTGCCGCCGGATGTCTACTTTGAAACGCTTGATCTCAACGACGGCAAACTGACGGTGAAAACATTTGCCGGCACCACCGACGGATTTGCCCAGTTTCTGGCCAATATTTCTGCGAATACGAAATTTTCCGGCATAGAAGTCGGCGAAATAAAGAAAAATCCCATTACCGGCATTCAGTTTCAATGGACGACGGCTATAAAACCCGTTAAAACGGCGGCACGCTGAAACCTAACCTATGGCAGACAAAAGTGGAGAGAAAAAATATAGACGGTACTACCGGGCGATTGAGGAAATTGCGCAAAAACCCAAAACGCAAACGTACTCCGGCCCTGTCTTTTCGTTTCTGGCAATTTCTCTTTTTGGTCTGTATGCAATCCTGCCGACTATGCGCACGGTTCTTTTTCTGCGCCGCGAAATTTCTGACAAAACGCTCGTCAATACCCAGATGGAAGAAAAAATATCAGCGCTCATCCAGGCCCAGGCAGCGTATGAAGAAGCCGGCGGCGCTCTGGATCTTATAAATCAGGCGATTCCGGTTCATTCAGAGGCCGTGGAGCTTGCGAGTCAACTGCGCAATTTAGCGTCTGTTTCTGAAGCTTCCATGTCGTCTTTGCAGGTTTCGGCACTCCCCCTGACCGGCAAAGCCGCCACAGCCAGCGCACAGCCTGCGGCTGCCAAGGATAATGACTTCCCCATTACCATGACGGTCGTGGGGTCATACCCCAGTCTGCGCGCATTTCTGGACGGACTTGTGGAACTTCGCCGCATCGTGACCATTGAATCGGTGCGGCTCACACCGGCAACGGGACAGGTAACGGTTTCGACCAGTGGCACGCCGCTCATGCTTGTCCTAAAATTAAAAGCGTACTGGAAAAGTTAAATTTCTCTTCCTATGGATAACGACCGTGATGTGCTCTTGATTGCGATCTTTACATTTTTTACCGTGACGGCATGGATATTTTTTGAACTGGTCAAAACAGTCAAAACTACCACGACGCCGCAGACGGTGACCCAAATCGTCTCCCCCCTTTCTCCGGCCATCAACAAAGACATTCTCACACAATTGGGAAATCGTACGGTATACTAAAATCACCAATTATGGGTATCCCCAAAAAAATTCCTACCCTGGTGGGACTATTGCTCTTGGCTCTTTTTGTCGGCGTCTTTATCGTGCTCTTTGAGCGCAGCGCCTCGTCGCCGGCAAAAGCAGACAGCTTGACTTCGCCCAAAAATATTATTGTTACCAATGTCACGGACAAGAGCTTCACCGTTACCTGGACCACGGATACGCCGACTACGGGTGCGCTTTCGGTGACCGGAGAGGGGACTAAATCCCAGACGGTTTTTGATGAACGGGACATTGCAGGGAGAAAGGACATGATGGAATCCTACCGCACGCACAGTGCCACCCTGCGCAACGCCGAGCCCGAGACAATCTACACCTTCAGTTTTCTCTCGGGAGGAAAACCGTTCCGAAGCGCTGATTCCTTTACCGTCCAAACCGGTCCTCAGCTTCCCGGGTCCGTCAGTCTGGAACCGGCCTACGGAACCATACGAACGACGGACAATCAGCCGGCAGAAGGTGCACTCGTTTATTTGACGATTGATGGCAGCCAAAAACTTTCCGCAGTCACGTCCACGAACGGCACCTGGCTTATACCGCTGAACCTCATCCGCGCGGCAACACTCAGCGAATACCTCCCGACAAAAGAACGCATGACGGAGTCACTCACTGTTGTGCACCCCGACGGAAACGCCAGCGCAACCACCGATACATTGAATGATGCTCCGGTGCCGCAGATGCAGATAGGGAAAACCTACGATTTCCGCCGCCAGCAGGCCAATGCGGTGCCAGGGCAACGCCAGGAACCAACGGCAGTTTTGGGCGAAACAACCCAACAAACACAAAGTACATCGGGATTTCCGGTCACTATCGTCAAACCCGGCCAGAATACCGCCGTTCCCTCAAACCTTCCGCTTATCCAGGGAACCGGCGTTCCCGGCAACACCGTGGCCATTGCTCTGGGTATCACGAGCCCCACCGGCGGATCTGCCGTCGTGGGAGGAGACGGCATCTGGCGCTTTACTCCGACTACTGCGCTTAATCCCGGAAAACAAAGCGTCACCATTACATCATTGGACACGACCGGCAATGCCGTTGCCGTCACCCACATGTTTGATGTATTGAAAAGCGGTACGCAGGTATTGGGCGAGGCGACGCCGTCGGCGACCCTTGCGCCAACGGTTTCCCTGACCCCCGCACCCACCTCAACCCTTGCCGGTCAGGAAATTCCTACCAGCGGTAACATGCTTCCCGTATTGATACTCGCTTTCTTAAGCTTGGGTCTTATGACGACCGGCGCGTTTATTTTTGTAAAGTAACACTGCAACAAGGTCTTGACGCAAAGAACGAAAGTGTCTAATCTGAAACTAGTGCATCTTTTTTGTTGCACGCTGAATTTATGGCGGATGATTTACTGACCGCGGCCCAAAAACAAATTGACGACGCTGCCAAACAAGTTGGAGGGACGCAGCCGTCGCAGGATCCGCCAAAGCCCGCAGACGCCAAGCCTGAACCCGCAGAGTTGACTGCACCAGAACTCCTGTCTTCTCCGCCGCCACAGGGAAACGTATCGGCTTCAAGTACCGCCTCAGCTACACCGGGTCCCCAACCCGCCGAAAGCGTCAAACAGCCGGAAGCTGCACCGCAACCCGCTGAATCAGCACAAAATACCGCGGTTGTCGATGCGATACTCAATGCCTCTTCCGTACCCGCAGCTCATGGCGAACCGGCGAGTACGGAAAACACAGAACCATCCGTGCCACCCGAACCCATTGCTGCGGCATCGACAGATGCACCCCCACCCAAACCCAAATCCCGCAAAGTACCCATTCTTATTGCGCTCTTTTTGATGCTCACCTCGCTTTCTGTTATCGGCTTATACGTCCAACAAAAAAACCAGGTAGCTGATCTTAGAAGCCGAGCTGCGCAGCAAGAATCAGGAAGTTTCAATGCCTGTGTCTTCAACTGTACGGAAATCGGGATGGTCAAAGCAGACTGCGAAGCCGCGTGCCGAAAAGCAGTTGCCGTAACGCAACAAACAGGACAGTCCTCAAACACCGGTGCCGTGATGACTGAAACGCTCAACGAAATTTCAAAAACAAAAGATTGTAAATCAAATGAGATATGGAACGGTAAAAAATGCGTTGAGAAAAATTGCACGCAGTCCAAAGGCGATTGTGTCAGTAAGTCACTTGATTGTTCTGGTGTCAAAGAAATCAACGCTAGCTGCGCAGGATCCAATCAAAAATGCGTCGAGGACAGCAGCAAATGCAAGGCAACAAACCAAGGCGCGTGCACAAAGAGCAGCGAGTGTGCTCGGGGACTCCAATGCATTGACAAAAAATGTACCGGGCCTGGAGATGAGGTGTGCGTGAGTAAAGGTGGTAAATGCTACAGTTCCCATACGATTGAAGCTCGCACATGTGAGGGAATTGGCGCATGGGACTGCCCTGCGGATGAGCTCTGTTATATATGTGCTGGAGGCGCTCAACCAACAATTCCTCCTACGGGGGTGTGCAGCTCTGAAAGCAGTTGTGCAAATCCCGGTGACGCGTGCACTGGCGGTCAGGTTTGTAAAAAATCAGAACAAAAAGGCAATGACGGCAAGGTCATTTGCAACTGCCGACCGGATCAGGAAGATGAACCGGGGCAATGCCGCAATATAAAAATTTACAAAGACGGCAGCCGTGTCACGGATCTGTCGACGCTTCGGCCGGGAGACCGCGTCGTCCTGGCGGTTGTCGGCACCAATGCGACCAAAGGAAGATTCCGGGTCAACGGCGCGCCGGCCAGCTTCCAGGAATCAACCGGCACCAACAGCAGCAGCGAATTTACCCTGCCGTTTACGATCCCCAATGCAGCACAAATTACGGTTGAGGCGGAAATATTCAGCGAAGGCAGGTGGCGGTAAAAACAGCGTATGAAATTTATCAAAAAAAACTGGTACCTTTTGCTTATTTCCTTTATTACCCTTGGTCTCGGCGTAGCCACTATTCTCACGAGCCAAAAGCTGAAAGAAGAAGAGGCGGTGGCGCCCACGGTGCCGGAGTCAACGCCCGCTGCGGCCACACAGGCGTGCACGCTTACTTTTAGTATCACCCAGGTAACCAATACGCCCACGCCGACGGGAACTGTCACCCCCACGGCTACCGAGACGCCGACCCCGACAGGAACACTGACACCCACACCGACGGGAACCGGAACCCCGACTCCGACGTCAGTCCGCGAGACAGGGACGCCGACCCCTACGCCCGGTATTTTTGATACGCCGACACCCACCCCGCCGCCGACGCCGCAGGTGCCGGTCGCGGGTATCGGTCCGTCTGTCCTGGGAGCCTCGGTCATTGCGGGAGGAATTTTCCTTCTTCTTCTGGGGCTTGCCTTCTAAAGGTTAGGCGGAAGCACATTAGTCCAATTCGGTTTGTATATACTCGTGGATCGCATCAAAACTTTCTTTTGGCAACAGCACGTACCTGCCGTACCAGATAGCCGGCGGTGTATAGAGCTCATCCACCAGTGACACCCGCTGTATCGAGTCATCCTGCGCGCGGCCCAAAATCTTTCCGATCGTTGCCAGTTCGCCATAATTCATGTCAGTTTCTATCGCGTCTGCAAAGGCGGTAAAAAGCTTTCCCAGCCGGGACGGCGAAAGCCACATAACCGGCTTCGTCAACTTGTTTTTGAGTGCGACAAAAACTTCCTGCTGTCTCCGCGCGCGGGCAAAATCACTTCCCTCCGCTCCTTCGGCGTATCTACTGCGTACATACTGGAGCGCGCGCATCCCGTCCATGCGCTGCATTCCTGCATCAAATTGAAGCGTTTCATACCGGCACCGAAGTTTCGGATCACCATCGCACTCGTCTTCTTCGCGACCCGGTATCGGAAATTCTGGATCGGCAAAAGACACCGGAACATTCAGGGTAATACCGCCGACCAAATCAATAATCTTCTGAAATCCGGAAAAATCTATAAGCAGTCCGTAATGAATCGGAATACCGGCGACATCTTCCATGATGACTTTCGCTAGCACCATGCCGCCGCCTTTCTTTTTTCCCTCACCGTAATGATACGCGCTGTTTATTTTGTCTTTGAGTGTCTCCGACCAGATGTCCCGGGGAAGCGAAATAAGTGTGAGCTGTTTGCCGTCGTGACGGAAGGACAAAATCATCATCGTGTCGGTTAAATCCGCGCCTGCGTGATTCCCGCCGCCTATGCCCAACAGCGCAATATTGGTCCGTCCGTCAAATTGTGTAAGCGCTGCCCCGGTGTTAAACAGAAGTTTGACAACCGTAAAAGGCGTCAACCCGGTTTCACTTGTCAGCCTGCTGCTCCACCGGACAAGACGGCCGACCATGCCTGCGACAAAAATAAGCAGAAAAACAACCAGGATCACCCTGGTTTTGGGCCAATACACTCGTCGAATTTTTGGATGCATGAGGATATTATCGCGCGGCTAATACACCCGCCTCTATCAACGCTGCAAACGTGTGCGGGTCAAGGCTCGCGCCGCCCGGAAGAACGCCGTCTATCGCCGGCTGTCCGACAAACGAGGCAACATTTTCCGAGGTCACGCTCCCGCCATAAATAACCATGGATGAGGTACGCTGCTTTATACTGGCAATAACTCCGTTGGCATTCTCCGGCGAGTCTGCCTTACCGCTGCCGATGGCCCATACCGGCTCGTAGGCAACCACGTCAACACTGATCTTCGGTAACTCCGTCTTCTCATCGGGCACACAATAGATAACACGCAGTCCAGCTGTTTTGGCGCGTTCTGCCTTTCGAAAAAGCACTTCGTCTGTTTCGGAAAAATGTTTTCGCCGCTCCGAGTGGCCGATAATCACCCAGTCTGCCAATTCTTTAACCTGGCGGCTGCTGACTTCCCCGGTGTAGGCGCCGTCGTCAAAAGGAGAAACATTTTGCGCTGAAAGCTGCAACGGAAGTTTTGCCGCAGCAATGGTTTCTTTAAGGAATGAAAGAAGGGTAAAGGGAGCCGCAATAATGATGGTGCCTCCGGTCTCCTGTGCGGCGGAATGTTCTTGAAATTCCCGAAGCCATATATCTGCCTCAGCGAGCGTTTTATTGCTTTTCCAGTTTCCCGCAATCACAAGCTTCTTTCCCATGAATCAGATTATACCGTATGCACTGGGGACTGCTCAATACGAGTAGTCCCTTGACCCCATGACAGAAAAACCCATACACTTAAAGAGAGGTAATATTTCACACAAAAACCCACGTACGCTATGAACGAAGATTCCGCACGCCTGTCAGGGTCCGAGACCCACGGAAAAAAACGGCATTCGCGCCTGCGGATTACAGCGGGGCTTTTATTGTTTTTCGGCATCACGATTCCGCTTCTTGTAAAGTTTATAAACGTTCAGCAGGAGCTGCGCAGCCGGGCGGCTACGCCGACGTGCAAAAAACAGTGTGAAGGCGAAGCAAATGAAAATGACACGAAAATCTGCATCCGCAAGTGCGAACGGGAACAAGCGCCGGCTCCTGTACAGCAGGATATTACGGCAAGCAAAGGAGCCGGCTACATAGCCCGCGGAAGCGGTACCTGCGGATCCGGCAGTCTCGCCGGTTACCGCACCCAATGCACCTGCTCGGGTACTGCCTATTGCTTTGATACCACCGGATCCTGCGAAGCAGCAAACGGGTTGTGCGCCGCCGTCAGTCTTGCCACCTCGGGTGGCTGCACGCAGGCAACCAGCGGCACGGGCTTTAAATACCAGTGTCCCAATATGCTTGAGGAAATATCCGGCGGCTGCCAACAAAACCCGACACCCGTCACCCTTGGGCCGAACCAGTCCATCGAGAGTCTGTTCCCCAGCTCCTACTGCGGCACGATTCAGATTGACGTGTGCGGCAGGGGCTTTAAGTCGAGAACATATACCAATAATTGCCAAAAAGAAACGACGCGCCGTCGTGACACCCCGACGCCCACACCCACCCGCAGAGTAACACGCACGCCGACCCCAACGCCCACGGTTACGGCCACTCCGACCATTACTACTACCCCGACCGTGACGCCGACCGGAACCATTACTACGACCCCAACGCCCACGCCGCCGGACTTCACCCCCACGCCGACGCCCACGCCTGGTATCTTTGATACGCCCACGCCTACTCCGCCGCCGACACCGCAGGTGCCGGTGGCCGGCTCGCCGTCGCTCATTGGAGCAACCATCGTTACCGCAAGCTTCCTTCTTATTCTCATAGGTCTTGCGTTCTAGCGAAAGAAAACGGCCGCGCTCTCTCCTATTTTCATGTGGTAAGATAGTGATCTATGTCCGGTGATCTCCTGGAAGATTTAAATCCCCAACAAAAAGAAGCAGTCATCCTCACCGACGGACCGGTACTTATTCTGGCGGGCGCCGGAAGCGGCAAAACCCGGGTGCTCACTTACCGCGTCGCCTACCTTATTGCACAAAAACATATTCCCGCCGACAACATCCTCATGCTCACGTTTACCAATAAAGCTGCGGGTGAGATGAAGGAACGTATACGGATTCTCCTCTCGCACCGTGATACCCGGCCCCCCGCTTCCTCCCTTCCCTTTGCCGGCACTTTTCATTCGCTGTGCGTAAAAATTCTGCGCCGCCACGGTGTACACATCGGTATTCCGCCCAATTTTATGATCTACGACGATCAGGACCAGCTGGATGCCGTCCGGGAAGTTATGAAAAAAGCGGATATTTCCGTCAAGTCGTTTCATCCCAATGCCGTCTTATCCACCATCTCCCAAGCCAAAAATGAACTCATTGGTCCTTTGGAATACCCCCAGATCGCCCGCGGATACTTTCAGGAAACCGTCAGCCGTATTTACCTCCTCTACCAAAAATTTCTCCTGGAAAACGAGGCTCTGGATTTTGACGATTTACTGGTCAAGACCGTGCAGCTTTTTACCAAACGCCCGGATATCCTGGGCACCTATCAGGAGCAGTTCCGATTCGTTTTGGTCGATGAGTATCAGGACACGAACAAAGTGCAGTATGTTCTGACGAAACTTCTTTCAGGCAGATACCGCAATCTCTGCGTTGTGGGCGATGCCTCCCAGAGTATTTACCGCTGGCGGGGAGCGGATTTCCGCAATATTTTAAATTTCAAAAACGACTTTCCCGACGTCAAAATTTTTCACCTGGAGCGCAATTACCGGTCTACCCAGGTTATCCTGGATGCCTCTTATGGCGTGATATCCAAAAACACCGCACACCCTATTCTCAAGCTCTGGACCGACCGAAAGGGCGGGGAGCGCATTGTGCTCTACGAGGCCAGAAACGAACACGATGAAGCAACCTTTATCATTCAGACCATCCTCCAGTCCGGAAGACCGTATTCGGATTTCGCCATTTTGTACCGGACCAATGCGCAATCGCGGACACTGGAGGAGGCGTTTCTCCACGCAGGCATCCCGTATGCTTTAGTCGGCGGCACCAGATTTTATGAACGAAAAGAAATCAAGGATGTATTGGCTTACCTGCGGCTTCTGGCACATCCCAAAGATACGGTATCGTATAAACGTTTGGAGAAACTCGGCAAAGGGAGAATGGAAAAATTCCTCACTTTTGCCCAAAAAATTCAGGACGCCAAACTGCTCGAACTGACGACCTTGGAGCTCTTGGATCAGACGCTGGAAGCAGCACGGTATCTAGAACTGTACGATGCCAAAAACGAAGAAGAGGCATACCGCCTCGAAAACATAAAGGAACTGCGCTCCGTTGCCACCGAGTTTCCAAAGCTTTCGGAGTTTCTGGAAAATGTAGCGCTTATGGAACAGGAATTCACGCCGGCACGAATGAAAGACATGGATACCAAGCGCCAGGCGGTAACACTTATGACCCTGCATGCAGCCAAGGGACTGGAGTTTCGGGTTGTGTTTATTATCGGCATGGAAGAAGGCCTGTTTCCGCACAGCCGGTCGCTTCTGGAACGGGAGGAACTGGAAGAAGAGCGCCGGCTCTGCTATGTCGGCATGACGCGCGCAAAAGAAAAGCTGTATCTCACCTACGCCAACCGGAGACTGTTTTTCGGCACCAGGACGCAGAATATGATCTCTCGATTCATCGCGGACATTCCCGAACAAGTCCTGGATCTTCAGGTTTCCCTGGCAGCAGACCGGGGATTTTCCCGCGACGATTATCTTCTCTAAAAGGAGGCGAGAACAACCAGAAGCAGTGTCCCGAGAACGACGAGGGTCGCTAGGAGCATTTCAACAGTTAAAAATAATCTCGCCAGACCCCGCACGCGGCCGAAAGAAAAAAGAGGAGACACAAAGCTCATATCAACCGGCAGGTTCCGTAGCGAAGAGCCCCGTGTCTTTCGCCTGCGCTTCTTCATTATTGTTTATTGTATCACAACCAGGTTTGGTCCCCATTCGCACACACGCGCCCCCAAGGGTTATAATGCGAACATGCCGCACAAAGCATCCGCCCAACCTATATCCCTTTCCCACCCGCTGCAAACAGACGCCTGGATGCGGTTTCGGAAAGCCATGGGAGTCGACGTCGTAAAGACGCGCGACGGGTATATTTCGTTTCACCATATTCCGCATACCCCCTGGACCATTGGCTATTTTCCCAAAGGAACTCTCCCGACCAAAGAAACGATGAGAAGTCTGTTGAAAATCGGCAAAGAAAAACGGGCGATATTTATCCAGCTCGAACCGAATGTCTTGTCAGATTTCAAATTTCAAATTTTAAATTTTAAACTATTGCGTCCGTCCCACCGTCCTTTATTCACAAAATATACCTTCGTTTTAGATCTGACAAAATCAGAAGAAGATATAGTAAAAAACATGCACCCGAAAACCCGATACAACATACGGCTTGCGCAACGGCACGGCGTCACGATCCGGGAAGATAACTCAAACGAAGCATTTGCCCGCTATCTTGCCCTCACCCGGGAAACAACTGGCCGCCAGGGATTTTATGCGCATAACGAACGCTACCATACCACCATGTGGCGCATCATGCGGGAGGCAGGCATCGCACACCTGTTTACCGCAACGCACCAAGACAAAACGCTTGCCGCCTGGATTGTGTTTGTGCACAACAATACGGTGTATTATCCGTATGGAGCCTCGTCGCGGGAAAATCGCGAGGTCATGGCGCCGACGCTCCTCCTGTGGGAAATCGCCCAGTGGGCTAAAAAAAGAGGCCTCAAAAACTTTGATCTCTGGGGATCTTTGGGCCCGAACCCGGACCGGAGGGATCCGTGGTTCGGCTTTCACCGGTTTAAGCAGGGATTTAATCCGGCACTTGTTGAGTTCATCGGATCGTATGACTTGGTCATCCGACCATTCTTCTACCGACTCTACACGGTGGCGGATTCTCTTCGATGGTCTCTTCTATCTTTCAAGCGTATATTATCCCACTAATATATTAATATGGTAACACGTTAATATGACCGACCTTCAGCAGTCTCCCCTGTATGCGCACTACATTGAAGACCTCGGTTGGACGGTTGAAAAAATTTCCGGCTGTTTTATCTATATCCGCCGTTTTCCCCTGCTTGGTGCCCTCGCCAAAATTCAGAGGCCGCGCCACATGCAGGATTTCCCGCATCTCGTCCGTACACTAAGGCATCACGGGGTCCGACGCGTTTCCGTCGAGCCCGCCGCCGGCGTATCTCAGAAACAACTACTCACATGGACAAATAAACTTAACCAGTATTTTCAGATCATCCGCTCGCCCTTTTTACCGACCAAAACTATTCTTATTGACCTTACCAGGCCGGAAAAACAGATTTTTCAGCGGTTTTCAGAAGCAAAACGCCGGGCAGTCCGGCGCTCGCTCAAACACGGCGTATCGATCCGGCAATCGGACAACATCACCGATCTTATGCATATAAAAGCTGCATCGGCCGGATTCTTCGGCGGCATTACGACGTATGGGCTGGATAAATTATGGAAGCGTTTCGGACCAAAAAACGCTGAAATTCTGCTTGCGACCGACCGGCAAAATCAGGAGACAGTCGGCGGAGTCCTCCTTCTCTACTGTAACCGCGTCGCCTACTACTGGATTGCCGCAGCCACCAGAAAAGGGAAAAAACTTGTTGCGCCGACGCGCCTGGTATGGTAGGGCGTAAGGCACGCAAAAAAACGGGGCGCGAAAACATTTGACTTTGTCGGTGTGTTTGATGAGCGCCGGTCGGCGAGGGAACAAAAAAACTGGCAGGGGTTTACGAAATTTAAAGAAGGATTCGGCGGCACACCGGTATATTATCCGACTTCGCTCCGATTAAATCGGAGCTTCGGCGGATTTCGCTCCGCCGAATGAGGAGAAGACCCGCCTGCCAGAGCTACGCTCAGGCGTTTGCGGGCAGGTACCACGGGTGGGTAGCCCGTGGAGCTTCATTCTCTTCCCCCGCAAAAAATCTGATACTCGCATTTTTTGCACAGCTCGTGATTGCTGCATCGAAAATCCGACTGCTCGATTTGCGATGCAATTGCCAGAATGTGTTTTTTTTCTTCTTCTAATTGTTCCTTGGTCCGCCTCGTCGTAATCCGGGCATCTTGGCCTTCCTTTCCCTGTGCATCCAAAAAATACAGCGTGAGCAAAACCTCATCGGGGTTTTTCCCGAACGGTACATCCCGTATTTCGGTTGCGGCAAGTGCATACAACGTAAGCTGCAGATTGGTATCCAGATCACGCTTGGAAGGAACTCTGCCGGTTTTGTAATCAATAATTTCTATCGTGCCGTTCCCGTGCTCATCCACCCGGTCTATTTTGCCTCCGACTTTCAGCACCCGTTTTCCGTCGGTAAGGGAAACCGTGAACGGCTGTTCCAAGAGAAGCGTTTTTGTCTTTGCATCAAATTCTGTGTCAAAATAATCCCGAAGATACTGCCGACCCCGACCAATCATTTTTTGCTCATATGCTTTACTCTCATATCCTGCACGGATCCAGTGTGTCTCCAAAAGATCAAGAAGAAACTGCTTCGTGATCTTTTCCCCGCGCGAGGCGGCCTGATAAAAATCCCGAAGTGCTGCGTGGATACTGGTGCCGAAGGAGAGTGACGCGGAAGGAGCGGACGGGATACTTAATATGTAGCGGAGCTTATAATGCAGCGGACACAATCGAAATGTTTCGATCTGCGAATAGGACAAATAATTGACGCGATACGGCTGCTCCTTGGCCGGGGCTGCTTCAGACTTTTGCCAGTCCAGGAGCGACATTTGCTCTTCTCCCCTGATCATCTTTTCCAAATTGACCACTGGCCCCAGCGCTTCAGCAATAAACGGCGAAAGCTGCTTTTCCCGTTTGCCCTCTCCGTAATAATCCGCGGCCGAGAAATACAGCCGGTCCTTTGCCCGGGTCATACCGACATAAAAAAGCCGGCGTTCTTCTTCCAGGTGATAATCCCCTTCGGGAAGCTCCTCTTTGATGAGTGCGTCGGGGATGGGAATTTGCTCGCGGCGCTCACGTGTGGGAAATCGCTGGGAAACAAGATTGACCAAAAACACAACCGGAAATTCCAGCCCTTTTGCACTGTGAACGGTCAGAATGTTGACGGCGTCATTTTCTCCCCAGTCAGTGTCTGCGGCGAGCGGTGACTCGCCCATTTCCGTCGCAAGGAGTATCCAGTCAAGAACTGCAGCGACGGTCGCGTCTTCATGATCCACTTCGTAGGTTTTGAGTTTATTGAAAAATTTGGAAATATTTGCGGCTTTCCTTTCGTCTATCGGCAGTTTGTACTCGACGATATTTTTGAACATACCGGTATCCTGCAAAAAAAAGTACAGAATCTGGCCGGCAGTTTCTTTGGGCAGAAGGCCCAGGTGGCGGTGCAGCATACGAACAATTTTGGTGACCGCAACTATTGTGTTTTCAGCGATATAGGGCAGACTTCCTACGTGTTTCTTTTGTCCGGCAATCACCTCGCACGCCTCAAGAAGCGTCATGTTTTGTTTTTTGGCAAACACTGCAATTCCTGCAAGATCCCGCGCCGGCAGATCAAAATACGCATGCGACAACACGCGGTAGAGCGCGACATTGTCCTCAATATTATGAAGCACCTGAAGATAGGCGATGAGATCCTTCACTTCCGGCTGACGGAACAGCTGTCCGGGTCCCAAAAACTGATACGGGATCCCGTACCGGGAAAACGCCCGCGTAAACGGCTCTGCGTGGTTATTGGCACGCACAAGTACGGCAAAATCCTTCCATGCATACCCGCCGGGGTCTGACCTTTTTCTTCCGGGGTCTGCCATGAGGCGTTTTATTGTTTTCGCTATTTCTTCTGCTTCGTTCTCGACTCGATCAGCATGAATAAAAAAGGGCGGACTGCCTGAAGTTTTTCGTACCGACACGAGCTTTTTGTTTATCTTTTCCCGTACTTCCAGACGGTCGGGATTGTTGTGCTGAATAAGCCGGTACGAGTAATCCAGAATCACCTGCGTGGAGCGATAATTCTGGGAAAGCACGACGACCTGCACTTTGGAAAAATTTTTACGAAACGCGATGACATTGGATAC
>CAYNWD010000001.1:16480-54476 GCA_964400835.1 uncultured Gammaproteobacteria bacterium
GAAGCGCCGCGGAACTTATAAATTGACTGATCGTCATCCGCAACCGCGGTTATATTTTGTCGCCGCCCGCAAAGCAACACAACCAGCTCGTTTTGCGCGATGTTCGTGTCCTGAAATTCGTCGACGAGAATATATTTGAAGCGCTCCTGATACTCCCGCAATACATTTTTACGCATACGGAAAAGCTTCAGCGTATTTGCGATAAGGTCGGAAAAATCCATCACTCCTTCTTTTACTTTGAGTTCTTCATAAAATGTATACGCCTGCGCAAGTTCCCGATATTTCCTGGCTTCTTCTTTCTGTTCTTCACTGTGAGATTTAACGCTTGAGGCTTGGGATTTGACCCAGTCACCATACTGACCGGGGCTCACGTCCTCATCTTTCAGCCTAGAAAAATGCTGCAGCATGCCGGCAATAAACTTCGTCGGGTTGCCCAAAGGCCGAAAGTATTCAAGGTCAAAAGAAAAAAGATGCTTCCTCACGAGCATCGTTGCGTCGGCATCCGAGAGCAGGCGATAGCTGGGATTCAAGCCTATATGAATTGCCTCACTGCGCAGAATCCGGTCACAAAAAGAGTGGAATGTGGAAATCCACATCTGGGTATACCCGTACGGCATGAGCGCATCCACCCGTTCCTGCATTTCCCGAGTGGCTTTTTCTGTGAAGGTCAGCGCGAGAATTTCCGAAAGGTTGGCCTTGCCTTCGGCAATCAGATACTTTATGCGTTCCGTTACAACGGTCGTTTTTCCCGTTCCGGCACCGGCAATGACCAGAAGCGGCCCCTCACCAAACTCCACGGCTGTCCGCTGTTCTTTGTTTAAAATTTTTTCGTTGGGGGGAACACTCATCACGGTGGAGCCATTATACCGTCACGCGAGAATCTTTTCGAGGAGCTGTGGGAATTGCGTGAACGAAGGATCATCCTCTAGGCTAAAATGTATAACCGGGAAGAATTATAAGGTCAGCACCCAGATTTTCTTTTAGTTTTTCGCCGTGTTCAATCGTAACATAAGGATCATTATCTGAATGAATAAGAATAAATTTTCTTGCTTTTTGTTTTATCTTTTTCCAGTCAAAATTAACTTTCCCCAGTTCTCTTAAGGGCTCCCAGCCAAGATCCCCAATGAAGCCTGCAATTAAAAATGCCCTATCCACAGTGATTGAATCCGGCATCTCCTGAAGTAATCCTAAAATTGCAACCGCACCGGATGAATGTCCTATGACTATTGACTCCCTGTCAAAAGTCCATTTTGGGAATATGAATGCATTATATCTGGGAATACTTGGTTTCTCTGGATGGGGAAGATCAGGCGTCCAAACTTTGTACTTATTTTTCCTTAATTCCTGCTCGAGCCACGGAAACCAATTTTCCTTACTGTGTGCGTTGGTTCCGTGAAGAATAAGTGCATTTTTCATACCGTATTCATGTATCTGACATTACCCTTCAAGCATGCCTTATTTTCCTGTTACCATGTTTCGAAACATGGTAACAAAAAGGCTTCCGTTTAGACTTCAGGTTTTTCCAGAGAAAAATCCTCTCCTGTACCCAAAGACTGGGTTTGCGAAAGTTTTTGGCCCAGGGCGCTAAACGTAGAGGACACGCCGCTCATACTGTTGTAGGCATTGTTTATATGTCTTCCCAGGACGCCGATATTTTCCTCCACTTTGCCGTAGTCTTTTTGGATCGCGCGCAGGAGTTGAAATACTTGGCGGGATTTTTGCTCCAGGTCCTTTCCCTGAAAGGAAAGGAGCAGTACCTGCAGGTGCGCATACAGGGTGTTGGGAGAAACCGGATACACTCTTTGCTTTCTTGCAAAATCCATCACGTCTTCCATGTTCGCAAGCTCATAATAGACAGACTCGGAAGGAATATACATGAGGGCAAAATCCATGGTGCCCTCCTCGGGCAGAATATATTTTTTGCTTATGTCGTGTATGTGCTTTTTTATGTCTGCCAAAAACTCGCGCTTCCCACGCGCCCGGTCCGCTTCCGTCTCGCCCTTGTGCATGGCGGTAAAATTTTCCATGGGAAACTTGCTGTCGATACAGAGTAAACCCGCGTCGGTTTTGAGAACCGCATCTACTTTCACCCCGGATTTAAAGGAATACTGCAGGTGAAACGAATTTTTGGGGAATGTCTGGCCGATCATGTCCTGCAGCACCTGCTCGCCGATATTGCCGCGAAGCTTCGGCGACTGGAGAAATTCCTGGAGCGATTTTATCCCGCGGCCCACTTCACTCATCTCTCCTAAGTTTTTCTTGAGGTCACCGATGACCCGGGCCGCGGTATCAAGCCGTTCGTTCAGCTGTTTTGTATTGGTCTGAAGGAGCTTACTCACATCGCTCGTTTGCCCGCGCATGGCGTCGTTGAGGGCTTTGTTGGTGTTTTCTATAGACGACTGCATGGATTTGAGCCACTCGGTAAGCGTACTGTCTTCTTTTTTCTCGCCGAGCTTGGCGAGCTCTTTTTTCACCAACCAGCCCAGGATGCCAAAACCCGCAAAAAGAACAATAACCAGTATGACAAAGTCTAGCTGCATGCGGATCATTGTACACTACGGAAAAGACCTCTACAATCAACGTATGCGAGAGCGCAAACGACCGGTGTGGCTGCTTTTTGCCGCTGTATTCAGTGTGACGGGCATCGCCTGGATGATCAATGCCTTCACTCCGTATAGACCGCAGTATATCGCTTCGTTCTTCCTGCTTTTTTTTACCGCAGTCTTTTCCCTGGTGCGTTTTTTCCTTGTCCGGACCCGGGTTGCACTTCTCGTAAGCCTCGGGTGCACGGGTTTTCTGCTGCTTCGGTACCTTCATCTTCGTGAACCCGTCTATGTCGTTCTCCTCCTCGCCTCTCTCGTCTCCCTTGAGCTCGCGCTGGTGAAACGGTAAGAATGACTTACAGATTATAACAAGAGAACGAAAACCACGACCGTAAGGCACGTGGATGAAGCGCTCAAATCCGCGCGAAGCGCGAACAAGGCGTTTCAAAAATCGCGAGCGTAAGCTCTCGGATTTTTATTGAAGATTCAGAGTGTTCGCAAGTCGAGCGACAATTGGATTTTGTATGTCATTGTGCGGCTTTCGCAATTGTCCCATGAGCGCAAGAAAATCTGGGGCAAGGGCAATAAACGGTCCAGGGTCTCTTGCGACGTTTCCCGCGTTAATAACGAGGTGAGACACTCCTTTTCGTGTCAACGGCGCATCTATATCAGCGGTTCTGGCTATCCGATCACCAATATAAAGGATGTCTCTGGCGAGAATGCCGTCCTTTGGGATTCTTCCTGCTTCATGCAGCATACGTGCCATGGTAATAATTGCGTGTTCATAAAATCTGCGATCTGGTTTGCGCGCCCTACCAATCAAATTATCTTCGCCAACGATAAGAGGTCCTACCCGATCAAGAATAAATCCTTCTCCAAGGTAAGCGTGCGCTTGAAGTATTGGGAGTATCGTGGTCTTTACGCGCGACCCAGATGCGATGCCTACCAAAACATCAGGAGGGATTGCTCTCATAAACTTGACTGATCCAGGCGTAAAAGGAGCAAGCTGACGAACAAGCGAAGGATTAGAAGCAAGCAAATCCGCGCCGATCTGTTCTTTTCTGTCTGCGATAATGTCCGGGGCCTGCGTTAACACATCGGAGCCGTCGTCTTTCTCGTTTATCCGCGCCCATCTCCTAAGACGATCGGGTTCAATAAGCCTCGCTAGGGCAGTTTGTTCACTCACATCAAGTTGGACACCGTTCCTATCCACGCCACTTTGTATGCGTTCAATCATGCCCCTCACCGACGCTGGCAGCGTTCCCTCCCAGCTGTAACTTTTTCTTCGTAAGGCTTCTAATGCATCATCAGATCCTTCAATACCGGCTTCCCGAAACAGCGCGCGCCAGCAAACGGCAAAAAAACCATTGATTCCTTCTGTGTCCACCAGTGTACCGTCAAAATCCGTCACAACCATGCTAAAAGGTCCCCTACAATCACCCCTTTCCCGTACTTGACCTCGGGTTTCAGGGTTCCACCAAATTTTCTCCAGCTGTCCCCCGCCTCCAGTCGGAACTAAAATTCCGACGGGTAGATACTTCCCTACGGAAACTTTTAGAGAAATCTCAACAGGTGTCAATTCCTGCCTAGTATTCATGGTGCCTCCGGGACAAATACCATGCCCTCACCCTTTTTTGTAATTATTTTCCCTTTATGTCGCATGCGGCGAAGCGCCCCGCGCAACGAAGACATGGTCTGGTCAATCGCCCAGTCTGAGTATTTCTCCGTCCAACTTTCCCCCCACAGCACCTGTGCAATCGTATCCTTGGATACAAGTTCTCCCGGGTGTGCCTGAAGATAAGAAAATACGCTTCTTTGGGATTTTGTAAAAGCCAAAATCAAATTATTTTCATCAGTATTCTCCGACCTTATAAGCGGGGTAAACATGCCCTTGGCAGTCATATATCCATACCGAAAACGCGACTCTTCCCCCAGGGCCGGCGTCAAATCTCCCTGTATTCCTGCTATGCGAAAACGCAGCGAATCTTCCTGCGCATCCGGGGCTCGCCACGACGCGGTGTCGCGGGCCTGAAGATACAGCGATTTGATAAGACCCGGATTGCCTCCTGCATAGGTCAGAATGTTTTTCTTTTGCTCTGGTGCAACTTTCTTCCCGTACCGCTCCTCATAATTTGCCAAAACGACTCCGGCGTTTTTCGCGTCAAGAGGCAACACAGACACGATATTTCTATTAAGGACTTTCTCATATACGCCGCCTCGCAGCTCTTTTCTGCCCAACATCCTCGTGGTCGTGAATATGCAGTAGGAAAACTTCCAACCCAGTACGTTCCGGAGTCTGTTTAGGAGCATGAAAAGCCAGGGGTCAGTTTCGCCTTCTTGCCCTGTGTAGAGAACCCATACCATGGGCTTCTTTGAGACCGACTGCCGGACTGCGGAAAGAATGGAGCGCTCGTCGGGATCAACGCGTTTATGTATAAGCTCGGAAAGGCCAGATACAACTTCAGATTTAAGGCCCTCCGCCGAAGTTACACCCGAAAGGTCGAGGCTCACAATTGAAACTTTTGACCGCCCTGACCCAAGCAGCGGAATGAAAAGCGTAAAGAGGTAATCCACACCACTGTCAAACATTCCAATAAATGTTATAGGCTCAAGACTCTTTGCTGCCCGCTGTCCCTTCTTCAAGAGCGCCTGATAGTACGGAGCAAGTCTCATGGCGGTATTCTACTCTTTTTTAGGCTCAGAATCAAATCAGAAATAACTCAAGTATGATTTGTCACAACCATCTATACTTCCAATTTATTAATTGCTATAGGTTCTAAAAGGAGGAACTATATGATCAACCTTGAAGTGTTGGTAGAAGGGTACGGGAGAGCTGCACAAGGATTTGTCAATCAAGGAATTCGACCTGCAATTCTCCCCTGCGAAGAAGCAATCGGCGAACAATGCAGCGCTCGCTTTTTGCGGGTTATGCAAGAAAAAGGAACTGTGACTGCTGTTACTGATCTTTTGGGGAGATGTCCTCAAGGAAAACCGCATGCCGTGGAAGCCCTCGGCTGGAGCACGCTGGTGGCCATGGGTTACCAAGGTGGATATCGCCGCAGCCCTAGAGCTCCCGGTGCAAAAAGACGCATAGATGACCCATGTTTTCCGGGCGATCCGTGCGCAAAGGATCCGTGCGCGTGAAGTTAAAGAATGACATGAAAAAAATACACATACAAAATCATGAAGAGATATTAAAAAAAATCGACCGGTACACTGAGGTACCGATGCTGGTCTTGGTCGTCATCATGATCATCACCCTGGTCTTGCCCATGGTTGTATCGGTCAACGAATTCACCGCGCACTTTCTGGAGATTGTTGACTGGGTTATCTGGGGGGCTTTCGCGCTTGAGCTTGCCGTCAAAACCTACATAGCGGAGAAAAAACTCGCGTATCTTAAGAAAAACTGGGTTGATGTCGTCATCGTCGCAGTTCCCCTCTTGCGGGTTTTTAGAGTTTTCAGAATTGCGCGGCTGGCGCGAGGGGCGCGGGCGGTACGAAGTACGAGGTTTTTGCGGATCCTTCGGGTGGGACGTATCGTGGTATTCTTTACAAAATTTACTACGGAAATAAAAAAATTCCTCTCCCGTCATGGTTTCAATTATGTTTTTGTCCTGTTCCTAGGTCTTGTAGGGCTCGGGACCATCCTCATTCATTCCTTTGACCAGGGAGCTGCCGAAGGGGCAGACACTTTGGACAAAAGCTTGTGGCTTGTAGTCGTTTCTGCATTTTCCGGAGGATTTGCCAATATCTACCCAAGCACGCCAGAGGCGAAAGCGCTTTCTGTTTTTCTCATCGTTGTGGGCACCGTGCTCGTCTCCTACTTTACCGCCTCACTTGCCTCATATTTTACGGAAAAAGAGCAAGACGTCGAGCAGGAACGCATTGAAAAAAAGCTGGATCAACTCCTCAGGGGAATTAAATCTTTACAAAAAAAGAACAACAAGTGATTTCCACACCCTTGAGCTTATTCCTCGCAAAAGCTACAATCGCATCATCATGGCAAAATTCTACGTCACCTGCGCCATCCCCTACGTCAATGCCGCGCCGCATATCGGGCACGCATTGGAATTTGTGCAGGGCGACGTCATTGCCAGATACCATAAGCTTCTGGGTGCTGACGTGCTGCTCCTCTCGGGCGGCGACGAAAATGCGCTGAAAAATGTCCAGGCAGCCGAGGCTGCAGGCAAACCGGTGCAGAAATTTATCGACGACAATACGCAAAAATTTTTCGATCTCACCAAGTCGCTCCATTGCGCATTTGACGTCTGGCAAAAAGGCAGCGACCGCACGCATCACTTCTCTTCAAGTCAAAAACTCTGGGAACTTTGCGCCAAAACCGGTGATATTTATAAAAACTCCTATGAAGGACTCTATTGTGTGGGCTGTGAAGCGTTTTATGCTCCCGAAGAACTCAATGAAAACGGTGAATGTTTTGAGCATCCAGGAAGAAAACTCGACACAGTTTCCGAAGAAAATTATTTTTTTCGGCTGTCTAAGTATCAAAAACAGCTCATGGAGCTTATCGCGTCGGGTTCGCTGCGCATAGTCCCGGATTTCCGCAAAAACGAGGTTCTCTCGTTTCTCAAGCAACCCCTTCAGGACATAAGCATTTCCAGAAGCAACCAGCGCGCAAAAAACTGGGGGGTCCCCGTACCGGGAGACGATACCCAGAGGATGTATGTGTGGTTTGACGCGTTAAATATTTATCAGTCCGGCGTCGGCTTCGGCTGGGACGAGAGCCGATACAAAAAATGGTGGCCGGCAGATGTGCATGTTATTGGCAAAGGCATCAGCCGTTTCCACGCGGTCTACTGGCCGGCGTTCCTCCTCTCGGCAGGCCTCCCGACACCCAAATCTCTGTTTGTTCACGGGTACTTTACGGTCAACGGCCAAAAAATGAGTAAAACACTCGGCAACGTCATCGATCCCTTTGCGCTCATTGCCCAATACGGCGCAGAAGCTCTGCGCTACTATTTCCTCCGCGAGATCCCCTCCTCCGCAGACGGCGACTTTTCACTACAACGGTTCAAAGAACTTTACAATGCCGATTTAGCAAATGGCTTGGGAAATGTTGTTTCACGCTTGGCTAAACTTTGCGAAACAAGTGGCTTCTCCTGTCCGCCGACCGAACACAAGCTGTCAGGCCCAGTGAAAGAACGACTTGATGAATTTGATTTTTCCAATGCACTCGCACTCATGTG
The DNA here is from genome assembly GCA_964400835.1 of uncultured Gammaproteobacteria bacterium. Taxonomy (GTDB): domain Bacteria; phylum Patescibacteriota; class Microgenomatia; order UBA10105; family UBA927; genus CAYNWD01. The sequence goes on from CAYNWD010000001.1 coordinate 24,228, forward strand.
GTCCGCAGCGGGACAAGGGGTAGGACTCATTGATAAGTCTATGAACGAAGACCAGCCTTGGAAACTCACCGGTGATGCACTAAAAAAATCTCTTGAAAAACAGGTACGACGAATGCGGCAAGTGGCAACCGATCTCCTGCCGTTTCTCCCCCTCACCGCCGAAAAAATTCTCAGTCAATTCAGGGGGCCCGAAATCAAATCCCAACCGCCCCTTTTTCCCCGTCTTTCATAGGTATTGGATTATTGGATTATTTGAGAATTGGATTATTATGTATATAGACACCCACTGCCACCTGACCTTCCCGCAATACGCAGACGATCAGGCAATGGTCATCGGGAACGCCAAGAAGGCAGGCGTCAAAAAATTCATCAATCCCGGCGTTGACCCGCTGTCCTCCCGACAGGCAGCGCAACTCGCGCAAAAACACCCCCGAGTCGTCTCCGCCGCAATCGGCTTTCACCCGTATGAGGCAACAAAAATTCAGGAAGTCTCATTTCTCGAACGCCTGCTGGCCGAAGCGGAAAAACTTCAAAATAATGAAGCGTCCCGAATAATCGTTGCCATCGGCGAATGCGGCCTGGATTACCATCTCTACAAGGGAGAATCGGCTGCCGGAAGAAAAGACGTCCAGAAACGGCTTTTTGACGCTCAGTTGCGGCTTGCGCTCGCCCACGACCTGCCGGTCATTATCCACTGCCGCGACGCTTGGGACGACGTTTTTTTTATTCTCGACGACCTTCCGACCATGCCGAGGGGTGTTTTTCACTGCTTTTCCGGCGGTCTGCAGGAAATCCGCATGACCCAAGAGCGCGGGTTTTTGGCAGGGATCGACGGCAATGTCACGTACTCCAAGCTGCTCTGGTCGACGGTGCCCGAAATCCCCCTCTCGATGCTGCTTCTGGAAACCGACGCGCCGTACCTCACGCCCATCCCGCACCGGGGAACCCGAAACGAGCCCAAATATATCCCGCTCATCGCCAAAAAAATCAGTGAACTCCACAAGGTATCGGTACAAGCGGTGGAGGCGGCAACCACAATGAACGCCACAACGCTCTTCCGGCTGCACTAGTCTGGTATAATACGCATACGAAAACGAGTGGGTTTTTAGCACGTTCGTATGCGCCAAATTTTTTTCCGATACCCCAACAAAACCCGGAGACTACTGGAAATTCTGGTGGGAGGGACGTCATGGCTTCTGATTACCATGCCGCTCTGGCTGTCGTTTTGGCACCCCGCGCTTGTCGCCTACTTTATTATCACCTTTGACGTCTACTGGTTTTACAAGTCTTCGACCCTTGCGTTTTACGCGGTCCGATCATATCTCACTATGGTCGCGCACATGAAAGTCGACTGGCTCGCCAAAGCCCGGAGTCTCCCGGATTTTGGCAAGCTCAATCACATCGTGATTATTCCCGAATACCGCGAGCCGCTTCATATTCTGCGCCGGACACTCACAAATCTCACAAAAGCAGAATATCCCAAAGAAAAACTCGTGGTCGTATTGGCAACCGAAAGTAAAGACCCCCAGGCGGGCGAAACCGGCCGCGTGCTGCGCAAAGAATTCGGCGGGCAATTCGGCCGTTTCATCCTCACCCGGCACGTCCTTCATTTGGGCGAAGTTGCCGGCAAGTCATCCAATATGGCGTGGGCGGCAAAGCAGGTCGTCGCGAAACTGGCGGGCTGGAAAATTCCGAAGGACCAGTGCACCGTCACCTCCTGCGACGCGGACGCGCTTTTGCACCCGAAATACTTTGCCTCCCTCGCGTACCATTTCCTGACCGACCCGGATCGCGCGTACCATTTCTACCAGGGTGCGGTCCTGTTTTATTCAAATATCTGCCGGCTTCCGCTCCCCAACAAAGTCGTCAACACCATAGGAAGTATCTGGAATATGTCCATTCTCTCCCAGCCCCGGCGCTTCATAAATTTTTCCACCTACTCCCTGGCGCTTTCCACAGCCATCAAAGCCGGCTACTGGGGCGTGGATGTGATTCCGGAAGATTATCATATGTTTTTTAAAGTGTATTTTTCCTTTGGTGAAAAAGTGAAAACCCGGGGAATTTTTTTGCCGATTCTGGCCGATGCCGCGGAAAGCCACACATTTTGGCGCACCATTGTCAACCAATATGAACAGTACAAACGGTGGGCATGGGGCGTGTCGGATATTCCGTTTGTCATCCGCGGCATGGTGATGCACAGCGAAATTCCCGCCTGGGACAGATTTTTGCGGCTCATTTTTGTTTTGGAGCAGCATATTTTTTGGCCGACAAACTGGTTTATCCTGACTCTCGGCAGTGCGCTTCCGCCGCTCGTGAATCCGGAATTTGCGCGCACGGTGCTCGGCCACAATCTTTCACGTATCTCATCGGGAATTCTGACGGTTTCTGCCGTCTTTCTCCTGGCGATCATGGTGATCGACTGGCGCATGAAGCCGCCCAAACCAAAAGAGCTTGCCGCGTGGAAGCTTCCGTTCTTTTACCTTCAGTGGGTGACGCTGCCGATTATTTCCTTCTTTTTGGGCGCTCTTCCCGGACTGGATGCACACACCAGACTGCTTCTGGGAAAACGCCTGGAATACCGGGTGACGGAGAAGGTATGAAGCTCCACGGGCTAACGCTCGCGGTTTTTGAAACGCCTTGTTCGCGCTTCGCGCGGATTTGAGCGCTTCATCCACGGGCCGAACGGTCATGGATTTCGCTTTCTTGTTATAATAAAAGTACGATATGCTCAACTGGCTTCTCTCTCATAGTCCGCTTCTTTACTTCACGCAAAGCCTGTGGAGAGATGAGGCATTCTCAGTACTCGTTGCTCAAAAGCCTGTCTCGTTTTTCTTTGCCAAACTCTCTTTTGAACCGCCGTTTTACTACCTCCTCCTCCATTATTGGATCAAGCTTTTCGGCACAAGCGAAATTGCGGTGCGCAGCCTCTCGTTCCTGGCGTTTATCCTCGCCACGGTTATCGTAATTCACTGGTCAGAAATGCTTTTCAAAAAACATTTTCTCTCCTGGCTCACGCCGATACTTTTTTTCTTCAATCCCATGCTCCTCTACTATGCGTTCGAGGTACGCACCTACGGATGGTTTACGTTCTTTACCGTCTGGTCGCTGTTTAGCTATACCAATAAGCACTGGAGGGCGCTCACGATAGCCACCATTTTAGGATTTTACACCCATTCCTATTTTCTCCTGGTACCGGCGGTGCAGACGCTGCACTGGCTCATGACCGGCCGGGTACGGCAATACATTGTTCAAAAACGGTGGAAACAGATTTTTCGTGACCGTGCATTGCGGGCATTCGGCATGGCACTCGCAGGCATCGCGCCCTGGATCGTCAAAATTGCCGGAGAAACAAGCAAGCTCAAAAGCACCTGGTACTACCCTGTTGATTTTCATCTTTTAAAATCTGTGCTCGGGAATATGTACCTGGGCTACGAAGGGACGCCCTGGTATCTGTGGCCCTATACGGCATGGCTGTCTCTGGTCCTTGTAATTTTTTTTCTCCTTGGACTGCGCAGCAGGAAACACGGCACGCTGCCGCTTTTACTGTTTCTTTTAATTTTTTTTTCGCTGACTTCGGTCATCGGGGTTTCGTTCATCAAGCCGCTTTTCGTCAACCGCTACCTCATCCCGGTCACCGTGGCCGAAGTACTGCTTGTCGCCATTGCGCTTTATGAAATAAAACACCGGCAAGTACGGATTCTTTTGGCCGCAGTGCTTACGGCGGGAACGCTCTGGTTTAACTTTTGGTACCCGATGCGCCACCCCAAGCTGGATATCCGCGCAACGATCGGCGAGGTCAACCTACTGCGCGATCAGGATGACGTCATACTCGCGACCAGCCCGCTTATCTTTTTTGAAAGCATCTATTACAGCCGCGACCCGGACAAGGTTTTTCTGTACAACCCGGCCGGATCGCCCTTCCCCTGGTACGTGGGGGATGCGCTTATTTCCGAAAAGCAAATGGTCCGCGACCTCCCTCCCTATCCGATCCGGGCATTTCTGGTCAACGAAAACGGCAGTTTTGACATTGCCTACGAGACCACCGTCGCGCGATCGGCAGCAAAAGTGCCGATCCGCTGATACGCATGAACATACGACACATTTTCGCACCCATTGCCGCTGAGTGGCGCATCATCCGGACGAACTGGATTATTTCGCTTTCTACCCGCGTCGTCCTGGTGAGCGGGCTTCTCGCTCTTTTCTTCCTCGCCTGGAAATACCGGGGTCTGCCGCCGCAGGTCCCGCTTTGGTATTCCCGTCCCTGGGGAGCCGAACAGTTTGCGCATCCTTTGTGGCTTGCCCTCCTTCCGGCGGGGAGCATCCTGTGGCTCCTCGTCAATCTCGTCATTGCCGCCTATGTTGCACGCGGGCTCCTTATATTTGTCCAGCTCCTGTTTGCGGCTGCGGGGGTGGTGAGTATATTATCCTTTATTGCTTTGGTAAAAATTCTTTATCTCATAACGTGATTGCACCGGAAATGTTAGGTATCATCCGGCCCTTTTTTACTGCACTTCTGGCCACTTTTTTTGCCACACCCCTGGTCATCCGGCTGGCATTTCGGCTGGGGCTGGTTGACGACCCCAAGCACCGCTGGCATCCGGCACGAACGCACAAAGGTACTATCCCCCGCGCCGGCGGATTAGCGCTTTTTCTGGGTGCGGCTGTTGCCATACTTCTGTTTCTTCCGGTGACGAAGCTCACGATCGGCATCGTCATTGCCGGAACTCTCCTGACATTGGTCGGACTTGCCGACGACAAACGGGACGTCCATCCGTATCTTCGGCTCGCCACGAACGCAACGGCCGCGATTCTCGTTGTCGGTATGGGCGCGGGCATTCCGTTTATCACAAACCCCATAACCGGCACCATTCTGCGGCTGGACAGCCTGCGGATTCAGTTTGATCTGTGGGGGCCGCATTCGGTCGTCGTGTGGGCGGACCTTCTCGCATTTATCTGGATCATGTGGACCATGAACATTATCGGCTGGTCCGCAGGTGTGGACGGTCAGATGCCCGGAATTGTCCCAATTGCTGCAGCGACTCTTGGACTTCTGTCGCTTCGCTACAGCGTGACTGATCCGGAACAACTGTGGGTGACGGTCCTTGCTGCCATTGTCTGCGGCGCGTTTTTGGGTTTCTTGCCGTGGAATATGTACCCGCAAAAAATTATGCCCGGCTACGGCGGCAAAACACTCGCAGGACTTCTCCTGGCACTTTTGGGAATTCTTTCATTCGCGAAACTCGGCACGGCGCTTTTGGTGTTGGGCATCCCCATGATGGATGCGGGATACACGCTCCTGCGGCGTCTCGGCAGACGCCGGCCGCTGACGCGTGCGGACCGCGGACATCTGCATCACCGGCTCCTGGATCTGGGATGGGGGAAACGCCGGGTTGCCTTGTTTTACTGGGGGGTGTCGGCTATACTGGGTGCAATCGCGCTCACCGTCAGCAGCCAGCAAAAAGTGTTGACGCTGCTGGTCGTTGCGGTAACCGTGGGAGGATTTCTTCTATGGGTACAATTCTTTTCGCAGCTTTCAAATCCGCACGGCCCCGACAGTGGTTAAAAAATGCCGCGCTGTTCACGGTTATTCTCTTCAGCGGACAACTTTTCGCACCGACTGCATTCTTTTTGACGCTCCGGGCGTTTTTTGCATTCTGCCTTCTCTCGTCCAGCAACTATTTATTTAACGATATTCTGGACGCATCGCGGGACCGAAAGCACCCGTTTAAAAAATTCCGTCCCGTTGCCAGCGGTAAACTCCCCGTCTGGATCGCGCTCGTCATTTCTCTCCTGTGTCTTCTCTCCGGATTGGCAATAAGTTTTTATCTGGGCAGATCATTTTTTATTCTGGCAACGGTTTTTATCCTCATTCAGTATTCGTATTCCCTTATCCTCAAACACGTCAGCGTCATAGACATACTGACTATTACCACTGCGTACTTTCTGCGCGTCTATGCAGGCGAAGCTGCAACCGGCTATCACATATCTATCTGGCTTGCCATGGCCGCGCTGTCTTTGGCACTTTTTTTGGCAATCGGCAAACGCAGGGCGGAAATTACACTTCTGGAAGGATACGAGGGAGTCGTGCCCAAGGACACCCGGGCGAGCCTGTCACGATATTCCGAAAAACTTTTGGATACCTATACCGCCATGTTTGCAAACTCTACCTTCATTACCTACTCGTATTTTACCTTTTTGGCCCAGCCGGTGACGGAGGGATTCTTTTTCCGAAACTACACGGAATTTGCCACAGAGCTGCCGGAGCGGAAATGGATGATGATCACCATCCCCTTTGTGCTGTTTGGCATCATGCGGTATATGCAGCTTATTTATGAAGGTAAAGGGGAATCACCCGAACAGGTGCTGACGTCTGATCTGCCGCTTCTTTCTACCGTCATCCTGTGGGTCGGGAGTGTATTCTTTGTAGTGTACGGCATCGGGGGGTGAAATGGAAAGACTCGCAATACCCTCCAACGGCCGAAGGAACGACGCTGCGAAATTCCTCGCTCATTCTACTTTTTCCGCGTACTGACCCGAGACCCAGCCTTTCTTTGCCGCCTGATATTCAATCTCGTACCATCCGCTCTTTTCGCTAAAGAAATGATATTTTTCTCCCGGATTCACGCGGGCGGCCTCGGTGGCGGAGGTCGACGGTTCGGTGCGCACGCGCAAAAACCCGGTCGGCGTGTCTTTGATAAGGATAAACGGTTTTTCCGGATCGGGTACGGTAGACGCAGACGAGGTTGCGGTTTTGGTCGGCGTCGCAGTCGGGCTGCCGGAGGGAACCGGTGATACCGCAGCAGTCGGGATACTTGCGCCGGACCCCAGGGCAAGCTTCATAGACGCGATGAGCTTATACCCCGGCGTCGTTTTCACCCGGAGGGTGCGCGGCAAAAATCCCGGAGACGCGATACTCACCGTGTGGTCTCCCGGCGGCACATCGCTGACCACAAGCGGCGTCACTCCTTTCGTCTGCTCGTCTACCATGACCGTCGCGCCGTCGGGATTGGTGACGACCGAGAGCTCTGATTGTTTACTGGAAATTTTCTCAAGCCACAAAACATCCACCGCAGAGGTAAGCTCCGAATCAGAGAGGGTTGCATTTATGTATGTCAAAAGGTTGTGGCCTATGGTAATTTTCCCCTGCCAGCTGGCCGCCTGCTCGAGAGAATTTTCGGTAACGAGCTTGAGCGTGTATTCGCCGGCCTGCACTTTGTCCCGAAAAGGCGTTCTCCCCATGTGTTTGCTGTCGAGGAATATGCTGACCGTCGGCACGCTATCGACCCGAAGTTCTCCGAGTTTCGGTGAACGACTGCTCAAAAATCTGACCACAAGAATAGCCAGAGCAAGTACGACAAGGAGCGCCAGGAGAAACGCTAATTTGCGCTTCATAGGAATTCGATCATAGCACAAAAATCAAAGCCGGAGCAAATCAGAATATGTCGCCAAAACCGGGTCCCAAAACTTGACATAGAGCGTACGAACGTGCTATACTCTAATTTACAGTAAACCACTCCGAAGGGAGTGGTTTTTTAGTTCTTATGAAGAAAATCCTTTCAGCCGTTCGGTGGCTTGCCCAGGATATTCAGACTGGAGTCCATAAGGGCAGCAATCATGCCAGTTTGAGGCTGCGCAAGTACCTTGAGAAGCTCAACATCCGCCAGTTCATAGGAGTGAATCTGGCCGGCCTGGCGTTCTTTTCCGCCATAGTCATCCCGCAAATCGACACGGCGTTTGACTCGGTAGAAGTCATTCTCGAAACCCAGACAGCGCCGGTTGAGGCGTCGTCCGATACGGTTACCGCTATGCAGTGGCCGCTTTCCAGATTCGGTCTGTCGCAACGGTTCTCTTATGGCCATCCCGGCATAGACCTGACTGCGCCACTCGGGACGGCGGTCTTTCCGGTAGACAAAGGAACGGTTGAAAATGTCGTTTCCTCGCGCTGGGGATACGGCAACCATGTCGTCGTCACCCACGGCAATAGCGTTGCATCGCTCTATGCCCACCTTTCAGCGATAGATGTTGTCCGGGGTCAGGAGGTCACACGGGCCACCAAAATCGGATCCGTCGGTTCCACCGGCTGGTCTACCGGCAATCACTTGCACCTGGAAATCTACCGGGACGGCACTCCCGTCAATCCTCTGGAAACTCTGCCATCGATTAAGTAGGCTAAAGCAGACGATTTATCACGTCTGTAAAAATCTCAACTCCCTCCGCTAGAATACTTTTTGGTGTTGTGAGCGGTGGCATGAGCTGAATGTTTCCTGATCCCCCAAACACCACGTGCAGGCCCTTTCCAAGGCATGCATCGACAATCTTTTTTGCAGTCCTGTCATCCGGAAGGTTGTTCTTTTTGTTTTCCACAAACTGAACTCCTATCTCCATACCTACCCCGCGCACGTCCGCAACTATATCCAACTCCCCAAGTTCACTGCGTAAAGTTTTTACAAGATATTCTCCGCTTGCTTTCGCCTGTTTCCAGACTTTGTCACGCAGATGTACCCGGAGCGTCGCAAGGGAAGCGGCACAGGCAATCGGCGTCCATCCAAATGTAGACGTAAGATTTGTTTTTGCGACCAGCGGATCCACAACGCGCTCGTTTACGGCAACCGCACCGATGGCCGCTGCGCCGTTGGATATCCCCTTGGCAAAGGTTGCGATATCGGGAACTACTCCTTCCTTCTCCATGCCAAATAATGTCCCCAATCGGCTAAACCCTGTTCCCACTTCATCAAGAATAAGCAATGTTCCGTATTGCTTCGTCAATGTGCGAACCGCCGTTAGAAAACCTTCAGGCGCAATATGCGTATTCCCCCAGCCCGTAATAATACCTGCTTCCGTCACTATTGCGGCGACGTCTCGATTGCGAAGAACCGTTTCAAGTTTGTCTAAAAATGCATGAAGCATATTTTTTTCTGACATCTTTGATGGATAGAGCGAGGGGAAATCAATCTGGATAAAATCCGGCACAAGTGGCGATATTGCGCTGACGTACTCCGGCCGATACCCGATTGCCATTGCACCAAACGATTGCCCGTGATACGTATCACGAAAACCGATGATTTTCTTTCTTCCTGTTGCGGCACGGGCAATTTTGAGAGCCTCCTCGTTCGCCTCTGTTCCTCCGGTTGCGCGAACCAGAGCATTGAGCGATTTGGGCAAAACAGAAGTGAATAGTTGTGCAAATTCCTCCTGAACCGGATCCGACGTCCACATGGGGACGTATACATTTTTCTTCGCCTGTACAATCACGGCGTCACGAACTTCAGGGTGGTTCCAACCAAGATTTGCCACATTCCAACCGGACGTAAAGTCAATAAGCTTTCGGCCATTTTCGTCCCACAGGTATGGTCCATCCGCGCGGGTTACCTGAAATTGCCAATGGGAAAAATCATTGTAAACAATATGTTTTCTTGCCATAAAATTTATTTTGATCTCCGCTGCGTTCTTATGTCCACCGATTTATCGACCTTAAACATATCGCCGTGGCCGGGGACGATGTAGTCTGCTGTCTTCCAAATCATTGCCCTGCTTTGCTGTTGGAGATCTTTGTCCTGGCTCCAAGGCTCCCACGCCTCTGATGTATCCACCGTAAGCCAGTCCTTGTCATACTCAAACAGATCTCCTGTGATCGCAACGATCCCTTTCACCGTACGGACCAAAACAGTGATACTTCTATTGTCGTGACCTGGCGTATGAATGACCGAAACACACTCATCAACGACATATTTTTCCTTAAAAAACTCCTTAAATAAATCTCCCTGTATCACATCGTTACCACCGATAAACGTTGCATCGGGGAAAAGATTCATGTTGCCGATGTGGTCAACGTCTGAATGGGTAAGAACGACAAAGTCAATGTCAGTAGGCGTCAGCTTGCTCTGTTTCAAACCACGCAAGATTTCCTGCTTGTTCGCCGGAATACCGAGGTCCACGATGCAGTTTCGCTGGGACGTAACGAGTGTAATCGTGCCGACCGCCCGCTGGGACGCGTATCCCTCCCACCGCGCATACCCGGGTTTTATAACTATGACCGAAGCAACGTTGTCTTTGCTCATTCTATTGAAGGATTATATCAAATCGAGGCTGCCCAGCTAACGATGTGCCCCACCAGCTCCTGCTCCTTGCCGGTAAAGTTATGCGAAGCTCCCGCAACGAGTGCACTCTGATAGTGCTTGCTGGTTGCCTTTTGGTCAAATGCAATTTGTATCTCTTTTATCGGCCGGTCTGCATATTCATCGTTTTGCGCAAAGAGTACCAGAAGTGGCTGAGTAATTTTGGAAAACTGCACGAGTGCATTCTTCCCGTCTCTATAATTAAACACATCTTCACGTGATCCTTTTTTCAGTAAGCTCACCCAGCGTTTCGGTGTCAACGGGAAAAAATCAAATCCGCTCAAAAGTTCATCTCCTCTTCCTTTACGAATCTTCTCCTGCATGAAGCGCGCATGTTTTCTGTGGGTTATGGAGTTTGTTTTTACCGAATATCTGTCAGACATGGGGCCAGTCAGAACAATACCTATGACACCCTTGTTGTGTACTGTCCCTGCGTAATAACACACTTTATTGGCACCGGTGCTGTGCCCGACAAGAACCACTTCGGAAAACCCGCGGCGTATGAGAAATTCAACCCCTGCATCTATGTCATGCACGCACTCAGTGAACACCTCAACTCCCGCGCCGATCGTGGCATGCGTATATCCAGCTGGCTGCGTCTTATCCAGTCTGTGTGCGCTGGTTACAAAATCATGTCCGCGTGTATTAAAAGCCGCAAATCCAAATCCTTTGCGCTCACACGCAGAGGCAAACTTCTGCATGAAAGCTACATCGCTGTAGAATCTGCTCGTCAACCCATGCACCCACAGGAGAGCACGCTTCCCCGGCTTCGGGGGAGTATAAAAAAGACCCTGATGAACCAGTTTATCTTTTGTGGTAGTTTCGACCAGTTCAAACTGCGGCATATTTTTTATGAAACCAAGGAATGATACCGATCACTATGTAGAACCCTAAATGCAGACTCGCGGCAAGGAGCAGGTTGCCGCCGAGGATAAGTATACTAAACAGATACGCAGCCGGAAAACTCACATAAAAAAATACCCATCCTTCTCCCTTCGGAAGAAAAAAAACATTATTGAGATGCAAAAATCCGATAAGAACGATAAACCAGAATATTTTTATGTCAGCAGCAAGGCCTGCAAAGACCACGCCGAGGATATACAGAAATTTGGCCTGCTGAAACAGTACCTCAAAAAATTTCGGATAAAAAGTCCTGGGTTCCAGGCGGATGACAAACGTGCCCGGCCGTTTCGCGATAAGTTTTTGGGGATAGACACCGATCTTTCTCACGACAAAGGGTATAACAAACCAAATAATTGTGGTTACGATAAAGACGAGAAGCGGCATGCCCGTCACCGCAACCGGTATCGCCCCGGAAGCAACAAATAAAACAGCGGACAAAACGATAAACCATAATGCCTGCGCGAAAGATCCAAGAGGCGACAGGCTGTTGAGCCCGTCTTTGTGAAAACGCTGCCGCAATTTATACGGCGCATAGCCGATAATGATAACAAGGAGAAGATATCCAAGCGCCTGCCAATCTATGAGACTCATATATTCGCTCCGGCCACTGCAGCAAGACCAAAAGTCCCTGAGAAATCAGGGACTTTTTTAGACATTACAAAGTACAAAGCAAAAATTAATAGTCCATGCCGCCCATGCCACCCATGCCTCCCGGCATGCCGCCGCCTGCTCCGCCTGCCGGCGGGCTCTTTTCCGGCAAATCCGTGATGAGCGCCTCTGTTGTGAGGATCATCATCGCCACCGACACGGGATTTGGTACCGCGGTGCTGGTTACCTTGGCAGGATCCAAAACTCCGGCTGCGAGCATGCTGCCAAACTGCATGGTCATGGCGTTAAAGCCGTAGTCCGCCACTTTTGACTCCTCAACGGTTTTCAAAACCCAGCCGTCATCGGCACCGGAATTTTTGGCAATCCAGCGCACCGGCTCGGCCAATGCACTAAAGAGTATATCTACCCCGGTCTTCTCGTCCGCATTGGTCAGACTGTCGCGGAGCTTGGAAAGCGCCATGCGCGCCCGAAGAAGCGACACTCCGCCTCCGGGGACAATGCCCTCCTCAAGCGCTGCCTTGGTCGCTGCAACTGCATCGTTGACGCGCTCTTTTTTGTCTTTCAGTTTGCCAATCTTTCTTGAAGTTTTTCCCGATCGAATTCGCTGGTTGTTTCCTCTATTTCGCGCCGGATTTGCTGCCCGCGACCGAGAACCGCTGCCTTGGTTCCTTTGCCGCCGATTATTCTGCAGTTATCCTTATCCGCCCAGACTTTGTCAGCGCGGCCACAGTCTTCGACTTTGACATTTTCCAGCTTGCGGCCGGTGTCTTCTGAAATCACCGTTCCGCCGGTCAGAATGGCAATGTCTTCGAGCATTTCTTTCCTGCGGTCGCCAAACCCGGGCGCTTTTACCGCCAGAACATTTATCGTTCCCCGGAGTTTATTCACAACCAGGGTCGCGAGCGCCTCCCCGTCGATTTCATCGGCGATAATGACAAGATTTTTGGACACTTTCACGAATCCCTCCAAAAACGGCAGAAGGTCGGCGATAGCGGAAATTTTCTTGTCGGTAATGAGGATATAGGGATCCTCTATTTCCGCCTCCATTTTGTCCGGCAGGGTCACAAAGTAGGAGGAAGCGTAGCCTTTGTCAAACTCCATGCCCTCTTTGTATTCAATCTCCATCGTCAATCCTTTGCCTTCTTCCACTGTCACGACGCCGTCTTTACCCACTTTGGCAAGCGCTTCGGCAATGAGCTGACCGATTTTGTCATCCTGAGCGGAAATCGTCGCCACTTTGGCAACGTCCGCATCCTTGACCGGCTTGGCCATTTTGGCTAATTCAGAAACCACCACTTCCACTGCTTTTTCCATGCCGCTTTTGAGCTGCATGGGATTGGCACCTGCGGTCACGTTTTTGAAGCCGCTGTTGACGATCGCCTGTGCCAGAAGTGTTGAGGTCGTCGTTCCGTCGCCGGCGACGTCGTTGGTTTTGCTGGCCGCTTCTTTCACGAGCTGCGCGCCCATGTTTTCAAACGCATCCTCTAGCTCGATTTCTTTGGCAACCGAGACGCCGTCGTGGATCACATTCGGCGCGCCCCATTTTTTGTCGAGCGCGACATTGCGGCCCTTCGGACCAAGAGTCGTGACCACCGCGCGGGCCAGAATATTGACGCCGCGGATAAGCGCCTGACGTGCATCTTCGGAAAATTTAATTTGTTTTGCCATATGTTTTGCCTCCTTGTGTTAAAAATTTCTATTTTGCTAAAAATTTCTCTATTATAGTTAGCCGACGATAGCCAAAATATCTTTCTGCTCCACGATCGTCCACTCTTCACCGTTTACCTTGACCTCATTGCCTCCCCATTTTTTGTACATCACTTTCTGGCCGACTTTGACGACCATTTTGACGGGATTTCCTTTGTCATCCGTGCCGCCCGGGCCGGCGGCCATCACCTGACCGACCTGGGGTTTTTCTTTTGCGGTGTCCGGAAGAACCAGTCCCGACGGAAGTTTTTCCTCGACATCAAGGGGCTTAACAAGAACATTATCAAAAAGCGGCTGAATATTTTGTGTCATAATGCCTCCTTTGGCAATCGTAACGAATGAGTGCTATTTTAACCGCCATAAAAAATCTTGTCAAGGGGTATATGAAAACGCCGCAGGCGGCTCTGCAAACGGTCTTTAATCCACACCCGGGCATCGTGCGGATGAAACCGGAGAATTCCCGGAGCAATGACCTCGGTCGTGTGCCGCTTTTGCATGTACCAAAGCTGTACTCCTCTTGCCATGGGCTCGAACAAACCCGCTGCCGCGCGCCATAGGCCCGGTACTATTTTGGGGGTGATGTGTCCGCCGGTCGGCGGAGTATACGTTGCGCCCCATGCATTGGGTAAAAACTTTTCCGCCCAGCGGTTGGCAAAAAGAAATTTTTGGTACGTTCCCTCCCGCTCCCACAGGGGCCGCATCTGCAGCACCTCATAGGCGCTGAAAAGGTCCCGCTCCTCCTTTGGCAGGGACAAAAAATCCTCCGCCATAAACATATTGAGACACACTGTATCCATGACATTTCCGGTCCCGGGTCTGCGACGGACACCCAAAAGTTCGATTGCGGCAACCGCCAAAAGCCGGCTCACCCAAAGCGTCCCCCGCCGGGAAACAATAAAAAGATCAATATCGTCTTTTTTTTCTGCACTGTTTCGGGCAAGGCCGCCGGTCACCCCCACCAAAAGAAGGGTCGGAATAAACCGAAGGATCGACGCGGCACGGACCGCGATCTTCCATTTTGCCAGCGCCCACCGCTCGCGCAGCCGGCGCCGCAGGATATACTTTGCAGATCCCAAAAAAACAAACACCTGCCCCGACGCTTCTTTGGCGCGAAACGGAGCGGGGAGTCTCCCGGGAAGTTTATTCCTGCGCTCTCCCACAAACCACAACAGGAGCTCCTCACGAGTGAGAGGCCAGTGAAAAATATCCGAGTAACACAGCGTTGCAATGAGGAAACGCATGGTATCGGGCTGCATGTCGGATCCTTCTGTCTTATTGGGCAGCGCTATAACCGTAGGTTGCAAGTACCTGACTGAATCCGCTCTGTGCCGTCGAAAGTGCAGCCGACGGTGCCGTCCCTACGGCAATGGCATTGATGGCATCTTCAAGATATTTGATCATTTTGTCGTTTATCCCGTTATCAAACGTCCGTGATGCTAGCGGAAATGATTTGGCGGTTTTGGCCTGCGAGATATATGCAGACGCATACGGATCGCCGGCAAGGGTACTGCCCAGCTCAACACGTGCATACGGTTCGCCGAAAAGACGCGTTTTGGAGGCTTCTGTATATAGCGTCGTCACGGCCGTGTTGCCTGTTATATATTGAAGGAACTTCCACGCCTGCTCGGGATACTTTGTTTTCGCCGAAACTCCCTCCACCCAGTAGGAAGCCCACGTCACAACGTTGCCGGGAAGTTGCGGAATCGGCGCAATTTTAAACCGCAGCGCGGGATTTATTTCATGTACTTCCTGTGCCCGCCAGGACGGCGCAATCATCATGGCAACCCTGCCGTTGGCAAATGCAGCAACAGAGTTGTCCATGGTTTCATTCCAGGTATATACCGGATCCGAAGGATCGCTGAACTTTTTGTAAAAAATGACTGCCTCCTGCGCCTGTGTTGACGTGAGCTCCGTAAGCGTCGCGCCGTTTTGCAAAATCATGGTGGCCACAATATCGCTGAAGTGCTCAACGTTTCCGGTCGTTCCGAGTGCAATGGCAGCGGTTATAATCTGATCGCCGGATCTGACGGTCAGCCTGGGCACCATATCCAATACATCATTCCACGTGGTTGGCGGGATAACCCCGGCGGTAGCAAACAAATCCTCGTTGTAATACAGGCCCAGTCCGTCAATCATGACGGGAATGCCAAAAATCCTATTTCCGGCGACCAAATCCGCACTCGCCACCGGATAAAACGAAGTCGCAAAGGAGGACGCGGTCATGACATCTGCGGGAACCGCTGCCAGATACTGTGCGAGCATGGGCACCCAGGTATTGTGAAAACGTAAAATATCCGGGCCCTCATCACGGTCTATCGCCGACTGCACCCGCTCGCGATACTGCCGCGGAAGCTGTTTGGCGTACTGCACTTTTATCCAGGGATTTTCTGCCTCAAAGCTACTGATTGCTGAGCGCATCACGGCGTCATTTTCCCATAATCCCCAGTAGGTCAGCGTCACTTCCCGGCTACTGCCGATTTTATCCAAGGCAAATTTGCCGCCAAAAAAAAGCAGGACGCCAAAAATGGCGAGGAAGATAATCCGCTTGATCCACTTTCCGGCACTCCCCTTCGGTCCCGGCGGCTTGGCGGTCTCGCCGGGGGCTGGGGGCGGCGGGCCGAACGGATTCAGCGGTTCTTTGGGTGCATTGCCGCCAACAGCCCCGGTGGGCACTACAATAGTTTCTATCGGAACTTCTGTAACTCCTGCCTGCCCGCCCTCTGCAGTCGGGGATGCTGCCGGCGGTTCTGCCATAACCACGCCGCCTGCGGGTGATGCTGCGGTATCGGATGATTGGGACGGCGGATTCTGTGGAGTTTCCATAGGTGATCGCGTACAATTATCATATCATGAAGGAGAATGAGAACAAGAACAACTTTCGCCTCGTCGTAAACCGGGGCCTTCATGTCGCACTCGCCGGTATTGTTATCGGCCTTGTGTTTAGCCTCTTTTATGAATGGACGTATCAGAACCGCGTGTATCCGGGTGTCGAAGTCGCGGGAAGAGATGTCGGCGGTAAAAAACGCGAGGAGGTAGTCGCGCTCTGGATGGAGCAAAATGAAATATTTACCAGCCGCAGTTACGAGCTGCATTTTGAAAATTTCGTCACGACCATAAGCGGTGAACTTTTGGAGCCGGGATATGATGCAACGCTTTCTGCAACACAGGCGTACAGCGTGGGCCGCACCGGAGCGTTTTTTTCCGACCTCTACTACAAACTGATTGCCCCGCCCGACCTGGCCGTATCGTACCGTTGGAACAGCGATATTCTGGATCGGGAACTGGAAACGCTTGCTTCAAAAATTCGCGAACCGGTACAGGATGCGCTCTTTACGTTTGCAAAAGGCCGGGTGACGGCATTCCGTCCGTCAAAATCCGGCCGGGAGCTGCGCACGGACAAAACCAAGGAAAAACTGGAAGCCGCGCTCGCCAACTTCGCCCAAAATCCGGCATCGCCGGTGCGTATTCCGCTGGTTGTGGAAACCATCAATCCCACCATCACGACCGATCAGGTCAATTCCTTCGGCATCCGCGAACTTATCGGTACCGGGTACTCCGTCTACACCGGCTCGATCGCCGGCCGCGTCCACAATCTGCTTCTGGCCGCATCGCGCATAAACGGCGTTCTCATAAAACCGGGAGAAACATTTTCGTTTAACAAAACCGTGGGAGACATATCTGCGGCAACCGGGTATCAGTCTGCCTACATTATCAAAGACGGCCGGACGGTGTTGGGAGACGGCGGCGGCGTGTGCCAGGTATCCACGACCCTTTTCCGCGCCGCACTTTCCGCCGGCCTGCCGATTGTCGAACGGCATGCGCACGCATACCGTGTACACTTTTATGAAGACGGCGGATTCAAGCCGGGTCTTGACGCCACGGTGTATTCTCCGACCTATGACTTTGCGTTTAAAAACGATACTCCCGGCTACATTCTGATCCAGGCCAAACCCGACCGCACAAAACAAACATTGACGTTTGAAATCTACGGGACGAGTGACGGAAGAAAATCTGAAATTCTCAACCAAAAAACCTGGGATGTCACCCCGCCGCCGCCGGATCTCTACCAGGATGACCCGACGCTTCCCGTGGGCGTCGTCAAGCAGGTAGACTGGGCCGCATGGGGAGCAAAAGCATCGTTTCAATACAAAGTCACACGCAACAATGAGGTCATCCAGGACAAAACATTTATTTCCAACTTCCGCCCCTGGCAGGCCGTATACCTGCGGGGAACGCAGTAAGAAATTTTCAATATGAAAAAAGTATTGGTCGGCGGGTGCTTTGATTTTATCCACTACGGGCATATTGTCTTTCTTACGGAGGCAAAAAAACTTGGCGATCATCTCATCGTACTCCTTGAATCGGATGAAAATGTGCGCAAGACCAAGGGGAAAGCACGCCCGATTCATTCCCAAATTCAACGCAAGGCGATGCTTGAAACGCTCACTATGATTCATGAAGTTATTGCACTTCCTCCGATGCATTCTGACCAAGAATATTTTGCGGTTGTTGATGCGATCAAACCGGCAGTCATTGCCGTCACCGACGGCGACCCAATTATTGAAAAGAAAAAACAACAAGCCCAAATGACTGGTGCCAAACTCATTATCATTCCCAAAATCCACACCCCCTCCACCTCCCAGCTCGCCAAGCTCCTGGGGCTTGAGTAAAATATCAAACACCATGAACATTCTGGCCATAGAAACGAGCGCGGATGAAACAGCAGCGGCGGTCGTGCGAAACGGAACCGATGTTATAAGCAGCACGGTTTCCTCAAGCATACAGCTCACCGCCAAATACGGAGGGATCGTACCGGAGCTGGCCGCGAGAAAGCAGCTCGATTACATACAGCCGGTCATTGCGGAAGCACTCGAACAGGCGTTCGGTTCCGGCTCTCCTATCTCACACATTACCTCCCAGATCGCCGCCGTCGCGGTCACCGTCGGGCCGGGTCTCATCGGATCGCTTCTCGTGGGTGTGGAGGCAGCCAAAGCCATAGGCTTTGCAACCGGCAAACCCGTCATCCCGGTCAACCATGTCCTGGCACACATGTACGCAAACTTTGTAAACGCGCACCCAACAACAGACAACACACCACCTATTCAGTTCCCTGCAATTTCTCTGGTCGTCTCCGGCGGCCATACGGAACTGTATTGCATGAATTCTCCCAAAAAACTCACCTGGCTCGGCGGCACGCTCGACGATGCTGCGGGAGAGTGTTTTGACAAAGCGGCCCGGCTGTTGGGGTTTGGGGGCCGCGGCGGATCGGCAATACAGGAAGCGGCCGCAAAATATACACATGACAAATCGACAAATCTGCAAATAAAACTCCCCCGGCCCATGCTTACCCAAAAAGATGAATTTAATTTTTCCTTCAGCGGCCTAAAGACTGCAATTTTGCGTGGGGTAAACAGCCTTCAAAAACACAAACAATTTAGCAATACAACAATGCAACAATTAGCATTTGAGATACAGGAAGCCATTACCGACGTCCTGGTAAAAAAGACGATGCTTGCGGTATCGCGGTATAACGCGCGCTCTGTTCTCCTCTCCGGCGGTGTCGCAGCCAACCTGCGGTTACGCGAGAAAATGATCACCGCGCTCACACAATTCAACAGCGTATCATTCCACGTACCGCCGGTACCGCTGTGCACGGACAACGCGGTCGCAATCGCAAGTTACGCATTCTTTCGGGGAAAGCCGGTCAGCTGGCAAAAAATCACCGCAGCACCGGACCTATCAGTGGAGATTACTTAACGCCTGAAGGGGGTTTTTTATAATATTTTTCTTCAACGGCATTTCCCCATGGAGGGGTTCTATAGTGATTCCCAAACCCCAGGTCGGGATTTTGCCAAAAATGATTAGCCCGCTGCGCTTCAGGCAACTGCTCATCCGTCGAGTATATAGCACGTTCTGATTCCTCAAAATCTTCCCTAAGTGCTTTGACGTCCACGCTCTGCCGCAAAGCCTGATACTCTGCTACCTCGCCAAGCTGCCCATCCAGCTCCATGTGACGCTGGTGTGCAGCGTTGTGCGCGCTCGCCGCAGCGCTGTCTCCGTGCGCATGATGAAAAACAATCCTCGGTCGGCCGAACTCAATGGGGTTCATAATCGACCCATAGTACTCTCTCTCTTTGTTTTTGTCAAAACGGAAAGGGGGAAATACGAGCGGACGACAATACAGAAGTTCCTATAGATTTTCAAAGACGTGGCGTTCCTGAAGTTCTCTGGGTAATCTCAGGTTGGTCTTATGCACATCTCGCTTTGCTTCTTCGAGCTCTTGCTTTTTTCCCTCAATAAGCGCCTGAATTTGTTCAGGGGTCCCTTTACCTTCGACTTCAGGAGATCGTAAGGAGAGGATATTCCCCTGAACCGTCTGCAAGATTCCATGGGCAATCTGATGCGTAAGAATTGCCCCTTTCTCTTCTAGATTTGTTCCGCGAGCCGTGTCAACGTGATGAAACACAACACGCGGCCGGCCGAATTTGTGAATTTCGTGCATAAACTCTTTACTTCTTTACGGCCTCACTACCGAATTGATGGAGCTCTCTATACTGCTTCGGAAGCCTGTCATTTGAGTCGAGGATTGTTTCCTCAAGGCCACGTAGCGCGTCTTCTGCGCCGCCTATTGCGAAATCAAAGTCTCCATTTTCTCCGCTATCTCTTCTCCGTTTAAGCCTTTTTCGTCTCTCCTCGACGACTGCATAATTCGATTCTGCAAGATTATGCATATCTGCCAGTTGACGGAATAACGGTTCTTCGATGACGCCCGAGTTTATATGGTGCAGACAAGTGTGGTGTGCTCCCAGTTTAAAACGTTCCATCATATGCCTTAATTGGACCGATAGTACTCTCTCTCTCTGGACTTGTCAAGAATTGAGTGGAGGCCTGTGAGGAGCTATGGGAAATTGAGGGAGACGAGGAGGGCTGCTTCTTCTCTGCTCCAGGGTGAATATTTTTCAGGATTGTTGCGGGTATCTGCCAGAAATTCCTTCCATTCCACCCACTTCCACGCACTTACCTCTGCCGGATCCGGCGCGGGATCTTCGTTAAAGGTGCCAACCAGCACAGGACAAATCTCGTTTTCCACGATGCCGTTTTTATCGGCAAACCGGTAACGGTACGGAGCCACTTCCTTTATCTGGGTACCGCGTATTCCCAACTCCGCGGCAAGCCGCCGTTTGGCCGCATCTCCCACTGTCTCGTCCGGTCCTGGATGGCCGCACACTGCATTGGTCCAGACCCCGGGAAATGTTTTTTTGGTGTCCGCACGCCGGGTCACGAGTACTTGCTTTTTGGCATTAAAAAGAAACAGGGAAAATCCGCGGTGAAGCGGCGTGCCTTTCGTGTGCACCGTGTCCTTATCCGCAGTCCCTACGGGAGAATTCTGTTCATCAACTAAAACGACTAACTCTGTCATTAATTTTTTTCTCTTTCTCTCCCTCTCTCTTTCTCTCTTTTTGTGGGCCATGATAGAGTCGAACTATCGTTCCGAATTTATAAGATTCGTGTCCTAACCGTTGAACGAATGGCCCGTGTCGCCAGGCTCTATTGTACCAAAAGCACCGGCCGGCACGCGAATCAAGCTACCCCAGACTCTCCTCCATCTTCCTTTCAATCTCCAGGGCCCGCTTTTTGGTTTTCCCGAATATAATGTATCCCAGACTTCCCTGAGCAAGAATGTGTTCCGATACCACAATGAGCCCCTCGCCTGTCTTTTTGTCAAACAAGACAGACCGCAGGCGCGTGAGGATAGTTGGAAACGCGACTGCCTTCCCCCCGGGCATGTTATACACATTATTGGACAACGTATATACGTCCCTGGCAAAATCTTTCCCAAAAAGCGCCAGTGCGGTTTTCTGGACATGGGTGCCGCCGGTACGGCGGATATTGGACTCCGTTACATAAATTTTCCCGTTCGTTCCCGCGATGTAATCCACTTCAAAATGTCCGCGGTATCCGGCTGCAGCATACTGTTCGCCCACAAAAAATCCGGTGTCAATGATCTGCGCGTTGAGCCGGTCGGAAAGAACATCGTCATGTATTTCAATCCCCTTAAATACTCCCTCACTGGTGACCCGCATGCCGCAGGAATAAAAAAATTCCACCCTGCCGGTTTTCCAGATTCTAAATTCCACATTGGGAATTCCTCCGGCAACTCCCTGGTTGACGGGAATATATTCCTCAACGACAATCGGAAACTTTTCCCAGTACGTATTTTTTTTGAGCGTTGTGAGTATCTGCTGTTCCAGCTGCGGGTAGTCGCCGGATAGGTCCCCCGGCCGGTAAATGAGCACGCCCGCGCCGGCATGACCCTTGTTGGTTTTCACCACCACGCCTTTTTGCGTGGTGTAAATATGCGCGGCTATTTTGGCGGCGATGCCTATACCCGAACAAATCACCCCGGGCGCCATTTTAAAATCCGGCTCCCGCTCGTTGGCCTGCGCGGCAAGCTGTCGGATACCCGATTTGCTTCCGTAAAAATCCACAACCCATGCGTCCTCTTCCTCCGGCGCCTCCGGGGTAAAAACAGAAAGCCCTTTCTTGCGCAACTGCGCAACGAGGCCGAGAAACTGCGGCGAGGTCGCATAAGAGGTGACCGTTAAACGCTTCTGCCCGTTTGCCGCCTCCAAAATTGCCGCCATCACTTTTTTGTCTGCCAGAATATCCCCGCAGATCTCTCCCGTATGCACCCGAGGAACCAATACCTGCAGCCGCTTGGGGTTAAATAATGCGGTGTAATAAGCCAGAAACTCGTCGCTGATCGGCTTGGGGCACACAAAGAGCACATCGTCTTCGCCGGCAAACGCAAACAGGTCCCGGTCGGCGAGGTTTGCATTTTCCTGTATTTCAAACTCCCGCTCCTGGGACTGGGAAATTGCTGAAATAAACGGCCACACGTCTTCGGATAAATTACTGATATATACGGTCATGGGCTTGCAAAAGTATAAAATGTACGAGATGTACGGGACGTACGAAATGAAACCGCAAAAAAATAGAGATTTTCCAAAAGACAGAGCATGCAAAAACCGTAACAGATAAAAATAGAATATGCAAGAAAAGCGAAGACATTATCGAACGGCCATCGTGTACCGATGAAGAAGATAGCCAACTTCCCTTCGCTTATTTTCCAGAAGGTCATACTCTTGTTCTGAAACAAATCCCAGCGTAAGACATACTTCCACTTGTCCAATGAGCTCTTGGAGCGATGTTTTGGATCGCTCTAAAAACAAACGCTTCTCTTTTTTGCTTCGCTTCAGATACCCTTCAACAAAATTTGAAATTATAGAAATCGCCGCACGCCGCATCTGGCTTTGAAGTCCGAATAGTTCTGATCGAGGAAGTCTTTCTGTCACGCGATACACAAGCACAACGAGCTCCTGCATTCTTTTCCAAACAATCAGCTTTTTAAACCCCCGTTCTTCCATGTACCCTCACTCTTCTGCTGCCTCTCGTACTCTTCGTACTTCCTGTACTTCTCATGCTTCTAGAGTCTCGCCCTTTGGGAAACGTCCGCTTCTACGAGTTCCCGGGGCCTGCCGTATTTGAGCCGCGACAACTGGATGACCGCCTTGGCAACCTGCGGATTGCGCTCGGCATTTACCTTCGTCATGTCTTTGGTCATGTCAATGCTAAACGGCTTGACCGGCTCATTGCGCACAATTGTTTTTGCATATGCATTAAACCGGTCGATGTTTATAAGGTCTACCTCGTTAAATGTCGGCTGAAATTCATGCTGCAGATAATTGGCATCGGTGACGCCGACACGGAATCCGACAAGCGTTCCCACGTTGCCAAACACAGCATTTTTCACCTCTTCCTCCATTTGCCCGATAAATTGGTTGGCGACGATCAGGTTCAGGCGATACTTGCGCGCCTCGGAAAGAATTTGCGCAAAGTCCGGGGTCGCAAAATTCTGAAACTCATCCACATACAGGTAAAAGTCGCGGCGTTTTTCCTCTGGCGTTTCCTGCCGGCTCATCGCGGCAATAAGAATTTTGGGGACGAGAATGAGACCGAGGAAATTACTGTTTTCCTCGCCGATTTTTCCTTTGGAGAGGTTGACGAGCAACACTTTCCCCTCGTCCATAATTTTTCTGAAATCAAAACTTGACTGCGACTGGCCGATAATGTTGCGCATAAGTTTGTTGGTGACAAACCGACCGAATTTAGACACGATGTAATCCAAAACTTCTGACTTGTGAAAATCTGCCGTCTGGGCAATCTGGTCCGTCCAGTAACGCCGGATAATCGGATCCTGTACTTTGGGAAGGAGTTCCTGCACAAAAGAACTGTCCGTCAAAACACGCACGACCTCCACAAATGTGGAGCCCGGTTCGCTCATGACGGTCAACATGGCGTTTCTGATGGCGTGCTCAAAACGGGGACCGATAATACCGGTTTTCATGGGATCGTACAGCTTATACATGAGTCCGACAATGGAGGTCACGACGTAGTGCTTCTGCTCCTCGGTGAATGCTTCCAGCATGTTGAGCCCCATAGGCCGCTCGGTATCGGAGGGATCAAAGTACACGATATCCTCCGCCCGTTCCGGCGGGATCCGTGACAGAATGCCGTCTATGAGATCCCCGTGCGGATCGATAACCGCTACCCCCCGGCCGGCACGGATATCCTGCATCGTGAGCTCTTCCAGAAGCTGCGATTTACCGGTGCCGGTTTTTCCGATAATGTACATGTGCCGGCGGCGGTCGTCTTCACCCAGGTAAATCGGCCGCTCCACCCCGCGGTAGCGGGACATACCCAAAAAAAGGCCGCTCGTGGGTATCTGCGCCGGTGCGGGCGCGCGCTTGGCGTTGAGCCAAAAAATGTGCGGCGTCTCGACGGATTTGTTCGGCAGGTGAAACACGCTCGCCAGCTCATCGCTGTTTAAGACACTGTGCTGCTTAAAAAACGGCAGGTTGATGGGCGGAAAATACCGGTAAATAAAATCAACCATAAAGAGCTGTTTTAAAGGATACTTTGCTTTGGTAAATGAATTGTGGTCGGAGGTAAACTGGGAAAATGCCGTGAGCAGATTTCCCAAATGCGCGTCGGCCGATTCTTTGGTATCGGAGGAAACAACCAGCCGGACAACCGCGTTGAATCCGGGCTTTGCTGTTTTTTGCTCCACTGCCTCAAGCGTCTTGGGGTCTATTTTAAAGCTGGCTTTTTCCGGATTTGACTCATCTTTTTTGATTTTGGCTATGTATGAGCGGCCCAATTTTTGCCATTTCCCCTCCGACGGCTGGATGAGGACCTGCACTACCGCGCCTTCCTCTCCCTGCATTTTGGCAAGTACCGAGGTAATGGACGAGAGGGAATCGGTCGGCAGATCCCGATACACGCGGATAGGAAAATAATCAGAACCCTTCAGGCGCAATGCCGCAAACGCAACCTTCCCCTGTTCGGAAAAAATAGTGTATTCATCGACTTCCTTGACATCGGCCCCCGGATACGCACCGTGAATCTGCTTTTCCACCAGGTCAACGAGCTTTTTGGGGACCGAAACGTAAAACCGTATATCTTCTTTTTTTGCGACTATCTCAAACGAGAGGTGCTCCTGCGGCTTCAGAAACGACCAAAATCCGCCTTTAAAAATTCCGTGCAGACTCGCAAACATTTGTTCCGCGGCATCGATTTTGATCTCATTGTCCCGCGGCACCGCTACATGCAAGAGAACATACGAAAGTGAGTGGGCCTCGCGGTTGCGGTACTTCCACACTACAAATACGACGGCGGCAACCGCGGCGAGACCGCCGAGGAAAAATGCCATCAGAACGAGGCTTATGCCAAGCATCTGCAACTGGTAGACAAGATCTAAAATTTGATCAGACATGGTCAAGTAACATCAATTATTTTGTTTGTCTTTTTGTTATGCGATACCCCAGCGGGACACTGTCGCTACGGAAAAACTCTTTAACTTTTCACTCTGACCATTTTGCCGTGCAAAGATTTAATCGCGATATGTGCCTGCTTGAGCCTTCGTACGCACCACGTCGCAAGCCACCGGACAGAACTTGTGATACTTTGCCCGAGCCCGTGTGCGATCTGGTCGTCGGTCAGGGGAAGCGCGACAGTAGTCGCAGATTGCGCCGGAATATTTGTTCCGGTGGGCTTGATCCCCATCTGTTGGACTGGTTGCGGTATGGTAACGGTGGTCGGGTGCACTTTCACCCCCGCAGAGGCGACTTCTTTCGGAAGCTCCACCTCTGCCCCGCTCACATCCCGCAGTTCCGGTTCGCCGAGCCCAACCCCACCCTCTATCTCTTTATTTATTGAGGATTGGGTTATTGGCTTATCGGTGTTTACTGGATTATTCCCCGCTGGGGCGGGGCCGGGCAGATCTGCCATAGATGATTTCATCATATCATGAGCTGAACGCGAATATCACTCCCCGCAAAGGCAACGCCCGTCTCATCACGGGTGTATGTTTTTTAACTCTTTTCTGACTTTTTGGTTTTTGATATTTGACGCTTGATATTGATAATCCCTGCTCCCGAATCGCCGCCAGGTACTGAAGAATTGCCAGGAGCACCCACAGATGCTCCGCGCCTTGCGCTCTCTTTGGCCGTCTCTCTTCTTTCCTTTTCCCGCCATCGAGAGGGAACCGGGCAGAACGCATGCGAAGCTCGTCCTTGCCGAGGATGTGCCAGAGGGCGCGTGCAAACGAAAACCGCACCACCAGTCTGCGCAATATTTTTTTGGACTCTGACTTTTGTTCTTTTTTTCTCTGCGGACTACCAAGGAGCCGCTTCTCCGTACGTTTCTTTTTGGGTACTTCTGCCGCGTGCATGTTCTTTGCCAAACGCTTGAGCATCCGCAGCAACGCATCCTGCACCTGTAATTGTTTTCGTTCCTTGCGCGTAAGGTTCCTTAAAAATTCCTTTGTCTTTTTTGTCCGATATTCTCTCCTCGCCATTGATGCTCCCTCTTTTGCGCGCGTTCTGCTTCGTCGTTTCGCGGCTCTTTTCTTTTTTTCTTTCCTGGGTGCGCCGGATGCGGCCTCTTTCTTTTTCCGCTGCCTCCGCCGCGTTTCCTTCTTTTCAATTTTTGCTCTTCCCGCGGCTTCTTTTTTCCCGCGCCTCAGCCGTTTCTTTTTTTTCTTTTTTTCTTTGGGCCCGACAGATTCCTGGACATGAACCTGCTTTTTTTCCGGTACGGCAAGCCGTACTTTGGGCATCTCCGAGAGAAGCCGCAGACCGTAAAGCGCAGCGGCAATCCCGAAACCGGCTTGCGCGAGCGGGGGTATTGATTCTCGTATCGCCGCTGCATCAGACCACAGGCGGGGTATTTGTTGTGCCGATGCATGAATCTTGCTTTTTTTCTCTCCGGCCGGATAGAGAAAATCAATACTTTTTTCGTGAATTGCCACTTCCTGCTCACTTATTCCAAGATGCTCACCGCGACCCACCGATGCAAACACCACCTGCTCCCCGTACCCAACGCCATGTACCAAAGACCACCAGGCAAGAAGACCCAGAGGGGGTAATTCTGGATCCGGGGATTTCCATAATCCTTCATGTGTTTTTTCCTTTAAAAAATTTCCCACACTCTGAGCAGTCTCGTGCAAATCGGTATGCAATTGGTTCGCCGCTCGAGACAGTGTTTGCGTTGTGTCGCTCACTACCCGGGGAATGACCGAATCAACAATCTGCCTGGCGACAGTCTCCGCGAGCGGCTTGTCTGTGATGAGGGCAACCTTTTCGGTCGGCATTGTCTCCTGGTATTGGGGAAATATGCCGGTCATAATCCCTCTCATTTGCGAAAACGTGTGGTGCTTCCCGTCTGTAGCTGTATTTAATATTTTTGTCCTCCCCTGGCCGGTTTGCGGGTCCAACAAAAACACCTGCACGTCTCTGTTGTCTGCGCCGTCCCGTGCATACGGAACCGCCACAATGGTTGCGCCGGATGCAAGCGTCGCTGCTACTAAACGGGTTGCCTGATGGTCTGTCGATGAATATAAATCCGGCCGGTGTATCCTCGTCTTTGCGTTGAGTTCTTCTGCGTATGTTCCGTTTTCTCCGTAATCCGGATAAAAGATATCCCCGTTTCGAATTTCAAATCGAAGACCTTCATATTGGGATTGTCCTGAATCCTCCTGTCTTTCTGATGCCTTGTCTGTCCTGTATCGCGGGCGGAATTGTCTGGCAACTTCAACATTCAGATCATGGCCTCCCAACCCTGTCTGTGCAGCAATCGAAGCGCTGAGCACCTGGTAGGAAGTAAGGTAAATGTCTTTTGCCTGTTCTTTGTTTGCTGCGTGGCCGGCCATACTGTTTTCCCCAATAAAAAACTTCCCGGGTGAGAAGTTTTTGGAAAAAAAATCTGCTTCTCCTGTCACCCGAAGGATTAGCATTGCGTAAGTCAAAAGCCTTCGACCGGACTATCACCGTTGCGGTACAGTTCCCGAATTGCACGGGATTCGGAGCTTTAGACCTTTGCTATTTGTTATTCTTGCTGCGCGGAATGCCGGACCAGATCACTTCTCCCGCGCCAGCCTGCTTATTTATAAATCGTGCGAGCATAAAAAACAAGTCCGACAATCTATTGAGATACATAAGGATTTGTTTTTCCGGAAGTGACGGGCCTTTGTCCATGAATGTTTTGCTCTGGAACAGGGCGACTGCCTGCCGCTCCACCCGGCGCACGATCGCCCGGACGAGGTGGATTTGCGCGCCGAGTTCACTGCCGCCGGGCAGAATAAAGTTCCGCAGCGTTCCCGTTTCTTTCTCCATGGCATCGATGCGTCCTTCCATCTGTTTGACCCGCGTCCCGAGCGCATCCGTCCCGGAATTTTTCCATCCGGCCAGGGTGCTCCCGACCAAAAATAAATCCTTCTGTATATCGCTCAAAAACTGCTGCACATCCACCGCTTCAATCCGCGAGGCAACAAGCCCGATCCAGCTGTTGAGTTCATCAATGGACCCGTAGACATCCACCAGCTCCTCGCACTTCAAAACTCGCTTTCCGCCAAAGAGTGATGTTTCACCGACATCGCCGGTTCGGGTGTAGATACTCATACGTCTGTAAATCTACAAATTGCACATCTACAAATAAATGGAAAATGATGTATTACAAATGATGTGATCATGTTGTCGTCGCATCATTCATTTGTAATTTGCAGATTTGCTTATTCGTGTATTAACATTCAGAATACCCGCAGGAGTAGCACTTTTTGCAGGCTTCTTCAAACACGAGACTTCCCTCGCCGCAGCTTGGGCACAAATCCACCGTCACCATGCGCTTCTCAGTAAACATCATCTGCTGGGGCGGGATGGTTTTGGGCTGCTCTGCCGCTTCCACCTGCGGCTCCTGCACGGCAGCGGTTGCGCCGTTTCCGTTGGCTGGGGGCTGAGTATGGCCGTTGGCAGCCGGAGCATGAGTCCCGCTCCCTTCCGCCGGTGCGACGGAATCCAGCCGGTGTTTGGTGAAAAATCCAAAATGCCGGTCAATAACTTTTGCCACAGCATCCGGCAGACTGCGCACGCGGTTTTCGCCAAACCCAAGGCTCCGGGCACCGCCGATGCCGATAAGCTCTGCCGCAATCCGGTGGGCGCGCTCCATGGGAGAAATGGGTGAGGCCATGCGCAGGGAAAGCGAAATCAGTCTGCCCATCGCCTCTGCCATGGCGGTCACGTCGCTGCCTGCTTTGCCGACGTTAATAAACATTTCCAAGGGCTGGTTGCCGCCGTTGGTGTTTATCGTGATATACGCCTGTCCGACCGGTGTTTCTGCCTGGTATGTAACACCGTGCACCATCATGGGCCGCGGCTTGATCTCGGGCTTGGGAGGCTCCGGCACCACGACTTTGGCTTCTTCTTTTGGCTTGGTTTCTTCTTTCCGCGTCAAAACCCCGGGCCTGCTGCCTTCGCGCATGTAAGTAATTCCTTTGCAGCCGAGCTCATAGGCCAGAGTATAAAGCCTTTTCACGTCCTCAACCGAATGGGCAGCCGGCGCATTCACGGTTTTACTGATGGACGCGTCGACATATTTCTGAATGGCCGCCTGCACCCGCACGTGGTCCTCGGGTATCAGGTCATTTGCCGATACAAAGTACGCCGGCCGTTCTTCTTTCGTGGGCTCCCGGCCGTATGTTTTCTGAAATTCCCCGAACCAGGTTTCGTACAAAGGATGCCGCAGGACGTGCTCACCCAGCCGGTCTCGCCGTATAAATTCAAACTCATACACCGGCTCGATCCCCGAACTGACTCCGGACAAAAGCGACGTGGACCCGGTGGGCGCCTGCTGCAGGATGACGGAATTGCGCACGCCGTGCTTTTTCATTTTCGCGCGCAGAGCCGGCGGCAACTGGCGTATAAAGTAGCCGTCAAGGTGCTTCTCTATATCTATTTTGGGGAACGGCCCTTTTTCTGCCGCCAGATCAACCGAGGCTTCATAGGCCGCATCGCGGATGATTTTGTAGATCTTGTCTATGACCGCCAGGCTTTCCGCGGACCCGTACCGGAGCTTCATTTTGATGAGCGCATCACCCAGGCCCATGGTGCCCAGGCCGATCCGGCGCTCTCCCTTCTGCTGTACGTTGCGGATTTCGTCAAACACATAGAAATCCGCATCGATGACCCCGTCCTGAAACCGCACGCCGATTTTGGCGACTTGCGCAAGCCGGTCGTAATCCATCTCGCCGGCTGCATTAACCAACGCCGCAACATTTATGGAGCACAGGTTGCACACCCCCCAGTTTGGTAATCCCTCTTCACCGCAATTGGAGACAATAATTCCGTTTGCCGCAAAACGGTGGACGCTTGCCACGGTAATATCAAAGACTTCTTCTATACCATCTTCCTCCAGGCGGTCAAACGTTGCCGTAAAGGTCTTTTTGTATGGCCCGCGGACATAGGTTGCCAAAAGCGACCGAAGCTTTTCCTGCTTTTCTTCCTGTAAAAACCCGATGAGA
>CAYNWD010000001.1:54486-101240 GCA_964400835.1 uncultured Gammaproteobacteria bacterium
CGGCAAACAAGTGGAGATCCGATTTAGAAATGACCAAATCATGATACGCCTGGCATTTGTACATCTTGTGACTGTCGCGACCGTCCGGCATCTTGCGCATTCCTGCATCTCTTCGGTTCTCGTAAAGCGTACTGACAATGCCAAAATTCAGAAGTAATCGCTGCACATTAACCAAGAGCGCCTTGCTGACCGAAGTCAGCCGCACGCTCACGCCTTTTTGCGGAGTTCCGGCCACGTGCCCGTCGCTTGAGAATAACCCCTGAAGAAATCCACGCTGCATTGCTTCGCTGCCTGCCAACACCGGTTGCGGCACAATATATTTATTTTCATGGGACAATCCATAGCGCTT
This sequence comes from uncultured Gammaproteobacteria bacterium, assembly GCA_964400835.1. Classification (GTDB taxonomy): domain Bacteria; phylum Patescibacteriota; class Microgenomatia; order UBA10105; family UBA927; genus CAYNWD01. The sequence goes on from CAYNWD010000001.1 coordinate 54,836, forward strand.
TGCCATCCGCCACAGGCGGACGGACTCAATAACTGCCTTATCTTCTTTTTCTATATATTGCGCAGCAACGGGGTATGCGCGGGAGACGACCTGCTCCCCGTCTACCATTGCGCTTACCATGTGGGCAAATCGCGGGGCTAGTTCTGCTTTTTCTTTTCGGTAGAAAAACAGTGTCGCAACATCCTCTTTCATGCTCCCGTCGCCCACCAGCCACCCCAGCACCTGGCCCTCCTCGTGTGTTCCGGATATCCCGAACGAGCCGCCGCTTGTCAGAACGATTTTGTCTCCCTTCTGAAGTTTCTGTGCTTCGATTTTCCCCTGTGGCGTATAGACTTTATGATCGCCGGTAAGCCGGATCTGATATCCCTCTTTTGTGACGAGCCGATGTACTTTCTTTGTGCCGGTTTTAAATACAGCAGACGAAAGGTAGGATTTTCCGTCAACCATGACGGTAAACGGTTTTCCTTCCTGATACAAATCGCCAATTGACCGTATGCCGTTCGCCGTAGAAACGAGCGTATCTGCCGTGACGCACGGGTTTACGCAGTTGACGTACTCGTAATAATAATTGTTGAACCATTTGTTGTAGCGCTCCATAAAGACGACCCCGGGTTCGGCGCTCCTCCAGGCTGCCTGGGCAACCAGGTCCCACAACGCCCGTGCTTTGATCGTTTTTTTCACAACCGGCGTCTTGCCCAGGGCAATCCAGTTGGGCATATAGCCGTCCCACTTGGTGTCGTAGTCCGGGTCACTGGTGTCGGGAAATACTAAGTTCCAGTCGGCATCGTTTTTCACTGCTTCCATAAAACTGTCCGAAACGCAGACGGAAAGATTTGCGCCGTTTATGCGCGAGAGGTCCTGCTTCACCGTAATAAATTCCTCCACATCCGGATGCCAGTCCCACAACATAAGCATGAGCGCTCCCCGGCGGCTGCCGCCCTGCTGAATAATGTCTTTGGTTGCGACACTAAAAAGTTCCGCCCAGTTGCACGGACCCGAGGAAAACCCATTGACCTTTTTGACCCGTGTGCCGCGCGGCCGCAGACTCGAAAGGTTTATCCCCACACCGCCGCCGCGGGACATAATCTCCACCATCTGCGCAAGAGTTTTTAAAATGCCGCCGCGGGAGTCGTGCGGACTGGGGATGACGAAACAGTTGTAAAAGGTGACCTTGTAGCCGGTACCGGCGCCGGAGAGTATGCGGCCGCCCGGCACAAATACAAAGTCCTTCATCGCATTATAGTATTGGTCCTCCCAGTGATCGCGCTGTTTTGCGGGCTCCTGCTGGGCGATTGCGTGGGCGATCCTGCGCCACATTTCCTCCGGCGTTTTTTCAATCGGGGAGCCGGCCTCGTTTTTTAAGGCATAGCGGTCCAAAAATACTGTTTTACGAATTCCGGTCAGCTCCATACTATTGTTACAGTAGTTTTTTTACTTCTTTTTCAAAATCTTCTATATCGACAAATTGCCGAAAGACGCTGGCAAACCGTATGTAAGCCACTTTATCAAGCTTTTTGAGCCGTTTGGCAACCAGTTGTCCGATGGTCTTGCTTCCTATTTCCGTCGTCTCGCCGCCTATAAGTTCTTTTTCTACTTCATCGACAATTCTCGTGACATCTTCTACTTTTATCGTGGTCTTGCCGCTAGCCCGCCAGATGCCCCGGCCGAGCTTCTCCCGGTCAAACGGTTCCCGTCGCTGATCTTTTTTCATGACCGTCAGCGGCACCGTTTCCACCCGTTCGTACGTCGTAAAACGCTTCTCGCACTTGGGACAATTTCTGCGCCTTCTGGTCACGCTAAAGTCCTCGTTGTCCCGCGTTTCTATAACTTCCGTGTCTGCATGGTCGCAATAATGGCATTTCATCGTGAAAACCTTCTACGCTATACGTGGTGCCAATGAACATCCTAAGACACTATCCCTAGTCAGTCAACTGGCAACTTGTATATCAAAAAGGATCAGGTCATTTTTCCAGCCTCGTGAAAAAAATATGAGGAAAAACTACGGGGAAAATACACAAAATAATTTTTCGTCAGCGGCCGCCCTCTCGCAGGGAAAAGAAAAAGTGTTCAAAAATAAAAAAAGAGCGGCTCGTCAGCGCAATTCGGCAACGGTCTGCGCCGTCTCCTGCAGGACGCCGAGCGACCCGGCGAGTCCGGCAGCAACACTCTCGGGCGCGCGGGAGAAAAGGTCCGACAGAATCTCCTCGTGCTTGGCAGTGGATCCTTCAATCCTTTCATACAGATAGTCCGGAATCTCTTTCCCGCTCTCTTTGGCTGAAACCAGCTTTCCGGCTGCTTTGGAAAGATATGCTTCTCCTTTGGAAATCGTTTGCTCGGCAAGGCTTTCGTTTCCCTTGTCCAGAAGCAATACACCCATCATGAGCCGCTTGTCCGCCTGAAGAATGAAAAATTCCGCTTTTTTTGTGGGCTCGACGATGAGGAAATCCAGCAATCGGTCGCGGACAAGCTTTACCCTGTACAGCGGATGATCCGGCAATACCCCCGGATACGGCATGATATAGTCAATCTTTTTCTGCTCTTCTGCCGGTTCTTTTAGGGGAACTTCAGGTGTCTTGGCAAAAATCGCAGACCCCCAACCCAGAACAAGGAGGAAAACGAGGAGTATGCGGTGAACAATTTTCATAAACAGTGACGTGCCGTCGCATCCCGAGTATAGGCAATTTACTGCGCTGTTGCAAGTTTTCGGATCTCTGACAAATCAATGCCGGAAACTGAAAACATTTCTTTCTCAAGCGCTTTTACTTTTGGGTAGGACCGGTTCAATATGGCTACCGCTTCAGCCGGAAGATTTTCTTTTCTCCACAGATCAAATCTTCCGTCCACGCCGACTATATCATACTTAACCATCTTGTCTGCAAGAAACAATACCTTCTCTTCCCAGCTCTTGGGAGCGGTCGAGGGATCCAGGATTGCATGGAGCGAGTGATTTCTGATAACGTCGGCGACCTCGTCCATACCTTCTTCTTTGAGAATCCGTACCGCAGTTTCCGGATGCCGTTCTCCCAGCAATCGGGGAACATTTTTATCGATGTCATGAAGTAGTGCTGACGCCACAAGGAGCGCTGTATCGACCTCTTTTCCTCTTTTTATGAGGGCCTGCGCAAAAACCCGGGCAACGGTTGCAACCAGGGCAACATGAACCCGTTTGTTGTCGGGAAGATTGTATATGTCCCAGAGCTTCCTGGCCTGTTCTTCGGTCGGAATCATAAAAGTAAAAGCAAACCGAGACCGGCAATACCGGCCAAAATACCACCGAAGGAAAACGCAGCACTCGGTGCTACCGTCTGCCAAAGATACCCTGCGATGAGTGACGCGGGCAGAAGCGTTATGCCGACAACCATATTATATATGCCGTACGCCGTCCCCCGCCGGGAAGGCGCGACGACGTCTGCAACAAACGCCTTCGCCGTTCCCTGGGTCAAACCATAATACAACCCATACAAAAATACGGCAGCCACAAGGACGATCTGGCTGCCGCTGGCGGCAAAAATAAAATAGACCACGCTATACAAAAACCAGCCCGCGACTAACAGCCGTTTCCTGCCGATGGTATCGGATAGGTTTGCCAAAGGGTACCCGGTGAACGACGCAATCAGGTTGAGCGCTGCCAAGAGTAAAAATATTTGGGCCAGGGAGAACCCGACCGACTGGGCCTTGAGTATAAAAAACGCATCCGAAGAATTCCCCATGGTAAACAGAAACGACAGCGCAAGAAACCGGTAATATTTTCCGCCGAAGGCATCGTGCAGGACAAACGGTTCGTCCTTTGTATGATCCGGAATATCGCGGAGGAAAAAAAACAAAAGGAGGAAAGACAAAACCAGAGGAACGACGGCCAAAAGCACAATCCGCTGAAACGCGCCGCGGCTCAGTTGGGCTGCTGCGCCGACGAGGAAACTGGCGACAATCATGCCGACCACCGAGCCCATGTCATCCATTGCACGGTTTAAGCCGAATGAACGGCCCTCGTGATTACCGGCGGTGGACGATGCAATGAGCGCATCCCGCGGCGCATTGGCCATACCTTTCCCGCTTCTGTCCAGAAATCGAAGAAGCAGTACCTGCGGCCAAGTCGTTGCCCAAAAAAGCAGAAGCATAGAGGAACGCAAAAGCTGACCGGCGACGACAATGGGTTTTCGTCTGCGCAAAACATCGGAGAGGTAGCCGGAAAACGGCTGCATTACCTGTGGGATGGCCTCTGCTACACCTTCGATAAATCCGATAACGGACATCCCGACACCGACAATATTGGCCAGATACAAAGGAATGGCGCGCTTTATCGTCTCTCCGCCGACGTCATTGAGAAACGAAACAACGGAAAGAACCACGACATTTCGCGAAAACAACCGCCTGCTCATAATCTGCCCCTTGCCAAGAGAAAATTTCTCTTCTTATAATAGCATGAGTCTTTCTTTATGATCGCGTCTCTCCTCATCACCTTCCGCGAAGTCATCGAGGCGTCACTCATCGTCGCGACTGTTTTGGGTATTCTCGTGCGGCTCGGGCACCGGGATAAAATCCGCACCGTGTGGCATGCTACCGGTGCAGCGACTCTCGTCAGCGTCGTGTTGCTCGGTGTGGGAAGCCTCCTTGGGATCAAGGTACAGCAGGTATACTCCGGCAGAATTGAGGAGGTAGTCGAGGGAGTTCTCATGGTCGTCTCCGCGTTCTTTATAACCTGGGCGGTATTTTTTCTCCACAAGTATTTTGCCCACTATAAAGTACGTCTGCTGCAAAAGGTCAAAACGGTCGTCGAGCGCAGGCAGCAGCGCGGACTCTTTGCCTTAGTTTTTACCGCGGTGTTTCGGGAAGGGTTTGAAATCGTTCTTTTTCTCTCCAGCATCTATTTCTCTGAAAATCCGGCGAGCATCCTGTCCGGTTTTGCGATCGGCGCCGCAGCCGGACTTGCGGTTTCCTTTGCATTCTTTACGTCAACTTTGAAACTTCCCGTGTACTATGCCTTCCGGTTCTCGAGCATCCTCCTTATGCTTTTTGCCGCCGGCCTCCTGGCCCGCGGGGTGCATGAATTTATGGAAGCGGGCATATGGACCTACCCGACTTCATTTCCCCACTTGACCATTCCGTTTCTTCCGGCAGCGGGCACGTTCGCGGCGGATATAATCAAGGCAATGTTCGGAGTCCGCAAAACTATGGATTTGGTGCAGCTCACTGTCTATCTGGGGTATGTGTGGCTTATGCACTGGCGGGTATTCGTCCGCAACTCTTCCCGCACCACGAGCTAGCGATCGCTGCTGAATTTATTTCAGCTTTTTCTGACCGTTTGCGCTGTAGTATCCCAGCGCCTGCAGGACGAGGTTGAGTGTTTCCGTCGGGCCATGCGAATAGGTATTTATGACCAGGTCATAATGCCGCGGATCCCAAAAGTCGCTTGCGCCGTACATCCGCTTCCATTTGGAAATATTTGCTTCTTCGCGTTCTGCCAGATGCTCCTTGGCCTCCTCCACGGTCAGGTTGTCCCGGTTGACGATCCGGTCTATCCGCAGCGCGTCGTTGCACATGAGGAGCACTTTCAGAACATGCGGCAGCTCGCGCATGTTCCAGCCGGCAATCCATGACTCCACCACCATGTGCACCGAGGGATTCGACAGCTTCTCACGCATGGCGGTGTCGATTTTGTGATCGATCTCGTCGCCGTAGTCAGTCGCAAGGTGATGCTTGGGATCATTAGGGTCCTTTTTACCCGCTTGTACGGAAAACTGCCGCGCCCATTCCCCGCCGGAAAAAAATTCCCACCCCACGGGCGTAAGATACGGCTTGAGGTTTGCAATAAGTGTAGAGCGGCCGGCGCCGGGCCTGCCGGAAACGGCAATGCTTGAATACTTTAAAGGAGTGCCCCTCTTCATGTCCCCATTATAATCGTGTCTTGACAAGAATCAAGAAGCTGCAGCATACTAGAGTATGGTGACCAGCTACCTCCCGGTTTCCTGGAACACGTACCACGAAAGCAGCCAAAAGATTGCCGCGGCCATTCTCGACTCTCCCTTTGTTCTGGACGAAATTGTAGCGATCTCGCGCGGCGGACTCACGTTTGGGCATATGCTTTCTGACTTTCTGCGCAAACCCATCTCGACTATTACCATACAAAGCTACCACGACATCCGGTCGCAGGGCGAGGTAAAAATTACCGCCAAGCTGTCCACATCCATAAAAGGAAAACATATTCTCCTCGTCGACGACGTTGCGGACAGCGGCAAAACGCTCAAGCGCGCAGTTTCGTATCTAAAAAAACTCGCGCCAAAAAATATTACGACCGCCACCATGTATTACAAACCGCACTCGGTGTTCCGGCCGGATTTTTACGTCGATCAAACCGACCGCTGGATTATTTTCCCGTATGAAGAAACGGAAACCATCTATCTTCTGACGCAGCAAATGGAAAAGTCGGGCAAGACAAAAGCCCAGATCCAGACGTTTCTCGAGTCACTCCGTTTTTCGCCGGCGGATATCAGCTTTGTGCGCAGACATCACCTCGACAAACCATGACGCCGTCTCTCATTATCGTCTTTGGCCTCACCGGCGTGGGCAAAACATATGTCGCGGACGTACTAAAAAACGAGTTCGGCTATGCCTCATACAATGCAGACCGCAGCCTTCCCCGCGCCATGCGTGCGGCGCTGTTTCGCCGGGAAATTATCACGATACCCATGCGCGACGCGTTTCTCACCAACATCCTGCGGGCAATCCGGCGCTTAGCGAAAAAACACCCCAGGCTTGTCGTCCACCAGGCGCTTCACAAGGATTCCTTCCGTAAAAAGATTGCAGAAGTTTTTCCGGATGCAAAATTTATCCTGGTTACCGCCGATACGAATATCCGGGAAGGCCGGTATATCAAACGCAAGTATTTTAATCTCGGATTGGCGTATCTGCGGCACATGTCCGCACTTTTTGATCCGCCGACCATTGCGCATGTCGTCCTCACCAATACCGCCAAGGGAAAAGGGGCAATCCGGCCGCAGCTATTGGAATTTTTCCGCGGATGAAGCTCCACGGGCTGCCCGCAAACGCCTGAGCGTAGCTCTGGCAGGCGGGTCTTCTCCTCATTCGGCGAGCGAAATCCGCCGAAGCTCCGATTTAATCGGAGCGAAGGCGGATGAAAAATTGCTGCTGATGTAGTCCACAATTTCCTCTGCAACGCGGCGCTTGGAAGACAAGGGAATAATACGCGAATCCGATTTGGTAACTACGACGACCTCGTTTGTATCTGCCGCAAATCCCCGGTCTGGCCGGCTGATGTCATTCCCGACGATAGCGTCTGCCCCGCTTTCCCGGAGTTTCTTCTTCGCAATCCGGCCGAGTTTTTGTATGTCCGGTTCATGCGCTGCTTTAAATCCCACGACCACGGCTTTTGGATTCCATTGTTTTATGCGCGGAAGAATTTTGGGTGCCGGCACAAGCGTCAAACGGTGAGACGTGCCGCTGGAAAGCTTTTTGGCGTATGAGCCTTTGACGGTAAAATCCGATACCGCGGCCGCATGAAACACGACTGCTGCATCCGGCACTTCATTTTCCAGAAGTTTGGAGAGCTCCGCGCTTGTTTCAAAAAACAATTCACGCCTTCTCCGCCGCGGCGCAACGCTTGTTTTACTGCGCAGGATGGTTACGTCTGCTCCCATTTGGCTCGCAGCATCGGCAAGTGCCGCGCCCATTTTGCCGGTACTCCTGTTAGTAAGAGTCCGCGCGCGGTCGATAAACTCTGTTGTTCCGCCAGAGGTCACGATGACGCGTTTTCCCTTCCATGTATTGCTGCGGCTCAGAATGGAAACGATTTCGTCCCGTATGAGCCTGACGTCGGCAAGTCTCCCTTTTCCTTCATACCCGCAGGCAAGCTCGCCTACTGCCGGGTCAAGTATGAAAAACCCCCGGCTTCTCAGTTTGTCCAGGTTTTCCCTCACGACGGGATTCTCCCACATGTGCACATTCATGGACGGACATACGAGGACCGCTGCCGTGGTCGCGAGTACGGTTGTGGTAAGAAAATCATCAGCTAAGCCGTGCGCAAGCTTGGCAATAATGTTTGCCGTCGCCGGACAGATGACGACAACAGACGCGCGGTCTGCCAGGTCCACGTGCTCTACCCTGCGGTCGGTAAGTACTTTCCTGTAGTCAAAACCCTCCGGAAACAAATCTGTGTACACCGCCTGTCCCGATGCTGTCTCAAACGCCGATTTCGGCATAAGGCCGGTCGCGTGCCGCGTCAAAATGACCGGTACATCATACCCTTCTTTCCGAAGGAGTCGGATAAGCTCCGGCACCTTTACTGCAGCGATGCCGCTCGTGACCCCCATGACTACGGTCTTTTTCATAGCTTCCCGTGGTATATAGTCTGTATTGAGCCTCGCCGGCGCGCAAAACTTGACTGCGGCAGGCAAGCGGATTATAGTAAAGATACTTAGGACTCGCATTGCGGGTTCTTTTTTGTTTCTAAAAATGCCTATATTTCCGGAGCGTATTTTTTTTCATCAAAACGGCTCAAACGGCGGCGTTGTTGAAAAACCTTCCGTTCGATGGGTGGGCGGCTATCCGCGAGTCGTGGGGTTAAACGCGCCGGAACCAGCCACATCGAGGGCTCCGCCTTCGCACCCAACAACCGAAGCTCCTCCTCCCGCGCAACCTGGACGAGCCGGAGGACACGATTTGCGAGGAGGTCACGCGGGCAGTACCACAGAGCCACAATAATCCTTCTTCGCTTGCATGCATATTCTGCTCGCGATATACTAGAACATGGGCACCCAGAAGGTAGACTCCCTGGCCTTCCTCAAAACCGAATTTCTTCGCGATGCAAAAGTCATAGACCACGAACGCGGATACATCTCGGTTTCCTCCTTTAACCTGCGCATGAAGCCGGCAATACTCAGGGCCGCTTCCGTACTCATCGCGCGTGAATTCAGTCGTGAGGCCATCGATGTCGTTCACGGCATCCCCCATTCGGGCAACTATCTGGCCACTGCAGTGGCGTTAGCGCTCAATAAAAATGTCCGCCTGCACAGTTCCCGCAAAGACCAAAATATTCCGACCAGCTGGAAGGATGTGTACCGCGAAGAAATCCGCTCATTTACGACCAGTAACAGCGGCACCACCGTGTTTTCCGGCATTAACCTTTCGTTCGTAAAAAAAGGCGACCGCGTGCTTCTGGTCGACGACGTGTGCGCAACCGGCGAAACCGGCCACCGCATCATAAGTGGGCTGCGGGACCGCGGGGTAACGGTCGTGGGATACGCGGTGCTGTTTGACAAAGTGTTTCAGGGAGGGCTCGACCATGTCGCGACCCTCGGCATTAAAACATACTCCTGCGTACGGGTTACCGAAATCGGAAAACACGACAAAGTCGTTCTCTTATGATTCTTATTCTGGACTTCGGCAGCCAAACCGCTCACCTTATCAAACGAAGGATAAAGGAGTTGGGCGCGGCAGTTTCGGTCACGACACCGGACACTGCATTGCAGGCAATAAAAAAAAATCGGCCTGAAGCGATTATTTTTTCCGGCGGTCCTGCGTCGGTCTATGCTACGGGATCGCCGACGATTGACACCAAAATTTTTTCTCTCGGCATCCCGATTCTTGCCATCTGCTACGGCATGCAGCTGACCGCGCATCTTTTGGGCGGCAACGTAAAGCCGGGAAACATAAAGGAATTCGGGCCGGCGACGCTACACCTCGGCAGACCATCAAAACTTTTTGACAGTGTCCCTGCCGTCTCCCGCGTCTGGATGAGTCACGGCGATACGGTGGTAACGCCGCCTGCGGGATTTCTCCTCACCGGCAGAACGGACACGATTGCCGCGGCCGGGATGACCCATGAAGCAAAAAATATCTACTGCGTTCAGTTTCATCCGGAGGTGGAACACACAGAGTACGGTACGGCAATCCTAAAAAATTTTCTTCTTCTTTGCGGCATCCGGACGAAACCAAAAAGCCGGAACATAAAGACCATTGTTCAGGAGATAACAAAAAACATTGGCAACCACAAAGCCATCGCCGCAGTTTCAGGCGGTCTTGACTCAACCGTCGCAGCCACGCTCGTCGCTCGCGCCATCGGTAAAAATCTCATCCCCGTCCACATCGAAAGCGGGCTCATGCGGCCGGGCACCACGGAAAATGTAAAAAAATATTTCTCCGAAACCCTTCATCTGCGGCCGCGCATTCTCAACAGAGAAAAAGAATTCCTCACCGCACTCAAGGGAGTGACGGACCCGGAAAAAAAGCGCAAAATTATCGGGGGTTTATACATCGATTTTTTTGAAGAAGAACTGGCAAAACACTCCGGTGTGCGCTTTTTAGTCCAGGGAACCATTTACTCGGACGTCATAGAATCCAAAGGTACCAAATACGCCGACACCATAAAGTCCCACCACAATGTCGGCGGCCTGCCCAAGCGCATGAAACTGCGGCTTCTGGAACCCATCCGGGATTTGTACACCGACGAGGTGCGGCTGCTCGCAAAAAAACTTCTCATTCCGGATGCACTCATTTCCCAACAGCCCCACCCCGGCCCGGGGTATGCCATACGCATTGTGGGCGAAGTCACCCGGGAACGGCTGGACCGCGTGCGGCATGCAGACCAAATTGTGGTTGAAGAAATGCAGATAAGCGGCTGGTACCAAAAACTCCTTCATTCCTTCGCCGTGGCAACCGGCGCGCAATCCACTGCCGTGCGCGGCGACGGCCGTACGTATGCGGAGGTCATGGCTGTCCGCGCCGTCATCTCCTCCGACCGCATGACCGCCACTTGGGCGCATCTGCCCAGCGGGCTTTTGCAAAAAATATCTTCAAGAATTGTGAATGAAGTTTCCGGCGTCTCGCGGGTTGTGTATGATATAACGACCAAACCGCCGGCAACGCTCGAATGGGAATAGAGACAACAATAATCCAATAATCAAATAATCCAATAGTCAAATAGCAAATGAAAAATCATAAACAAGATCCATACGTAGAACAGGTTGAAAAGGCTGCGGCATTTATCCGCACACAATACCCAAAATCATTTCGACCAAAAGTTGCCCTTACCCTGGGGTCCGGGCTCAATAAACTGGGAAACATCATGAAACCAATCGCAACAATACCGTATGCCGATATTCCTTCTTTCCCCCTCTCAACCGTGCCGGGACATGAAGGCATACTCATTACGGGAACCCTGGAAGGTGTGCCGGTTTTGGGATTTAAAGGAAGAAAACATTATTACGAAGTCGTGCACGAAAAAAATCCCATGGAGAAGGTGACGTTTGGCGTTCATGTTGCGGCACAGCTGGGGTGCTCGCTGTATGTCGCAACCAATGCGGCCGGCGGACTCAATCCGAAATTTAGAGTCGGCAACCTCATGGTGATCTCCTCCCACATCGGCCTGTTTCTCCCCAGTCCGCTCCTTGGCCCGCACCACGATTTTGGAGGAAACCCCCTGTTTCAGCCGCAAAGCGGAGAGTATGATCCGAGCTTGCGCAAAATTTTCCGGAGCCTTTCGCCGGGTATCTATGAGGGAGTCTACACTGCAGTCACGGGCCGGGCGTATGAAACGCAGGCAGAGTGCCGGTTACTGCGCAAACTGGGCGCGGATGCAGTGGGCATGTCGACTATTCCGGAGATTATCGTTGCCGCAAACCGCGGTATGAAAACATTCGGCGTTTCACTCATCACCAATGTCATTGCCAAAGACGGCACCAATGCGACGAATCACGAAGAAGTCATGGCAGTTTTGGGAAGCAGGAAAACAGAAGATACTCTGGTCGCCGTTTTTCGCGGATTCTTCCGCAAGCTCCACGCTAGCCGGGGGTATTGATGACAATCGGCCGCAACCTGCTCATTGCCTCCAGTGAGTAACGCACGCCCTGGACCCCGACTCCTGACTTTTTGACTCCGAGAAACGGAAAATGATCCGGCCCGCGCTGGGGAGATCCGTTTATCTGCACCGTCCCCACGCCGAGCTGTTTGGCGAGAACAAGTCCTGCTCCCTCATCTGCCGTAAACACCGATGCCTGCAGGCCGTAAGCGGATGCGTTCACTATGTTGACCGCTTCTGCCATGCTTTTGATTTCAATAAAGGAAAGAACCGGTCCAAAAATTTCCTTTTTGACCACAGGCATATCAGCCGTGACTCCGGTCAGAAGTGTGGGCGCGACATAGCGCCCTTTCCGTTTCCCGCCGGTAACAAGTTTTGCTCCTGCCTTTTTCGCATCGGCAATTGCCGCCTCTATTGCCTCGGCTGCTTCCTCTGAAATCACCGGGCCGACCAGCTTGGTCTCGGGGCTTCTGGGATCACCCATGTGCACTCCCTCCTTCATGGCCGAGAGCACTACGGGAAGTAATTTGGCAAGAACGGACTTTGTCCCCAGGACATATTTAATTGCCGTGCAGCGCTGACCCGCATAGGAATATGCACCTTTGACGATCTCTTTTGCTGCGAGCAGCAGGTTCGCATCGGGGAGGACGAGCGCCGGGTTGTTGCCGCCGCACTCAAAAACCAAAGGCACCATGCCGGCTTTTTTTGCAATTGCGGCGCCCGTATCCGAACTCCCGGTGAATGTGATCAAATCCACATCCGGATGAGACACCAATGCCTCACCGATATCTTTCCCCTCACCGGTAACCGCAGTCAATACGCCCTCCGGTACTCCTGCCTTATGGAATATCTGCACGAGATGAAGTCCGCTTATCCCCCCCAGAGTGGGCGGCTTATACACCACGCTGTTTCCCATAAGAAGCGCCGGGACAATTTTGCTGGCAGACAAATTGACGGGATAGTTAAACGGCGCAATCGCAACCACGGTTCCGTAGGCAACGCGCTCAATAAGTGCAATCCTCCCCTTGTCGTATCCCGGAAAATTATCGCTGTCGAGCGTTTCACCGCGAAGCGAGAGCGCCTCATCTGCAAAATAATCAGTCAGATCCGCGGTGCGTTTTATTTCGCTTTTTGCTTCATCGCGGGTTTTGCCGATTTCCCGGCTCAAGAGATTGGTGAGGTAGTCTTCAAAATGCCGGATCCAGTCTGCCACCAGATGCATGATCTTCACGCGCTGATGTAAAGGTGTCTGTTCCCACATGGGCTGGCTGCGGGTCGCAGACATGAATGCGGCATGAAGCTGCGCCTCCGTGACGCTGGAAAGTCTCGCAAGGATGCCTCCGGTGACCGGGGAGACAACGCCTGCGGTTTTTTTGTTTTTCCCCTCTTCCCAGTCCGTCCCGTTAAAAAACCGATAGACCGGCGGGGTCGTGTCAGTCGCAAGCGGACCAAAAAATGAGGCAGGCATATATAATATAAGTATAGGTTGCGGGGCGGAAAATACAAAGACCCGAAAGAATGGTTACGCCTGCGGGGCCGCAGCGGTGGCAATCCGTTTGATAATAACCGCGGTCATGTTGTCCGTTGCCCCGTTTTTTTCCGATTCGTCCAATAGCCTGGTCACCGCTGCCGTCATGTGTTCGTTGGTGGTGCCTGCCGCAGCCAGGATTGTGGAAATATTTTTTTCCGAAACTGCAGCTGAAACGCCGTCGGTCGCAAGCAGCAAACAGTCCCCGGGGCCCAGCCTGCCGCCCGTAAAACTCGGGAGCATGCCGTACCGCTGGTAGCCGACATATTTGGTCAGCGCACCGGCTGCGTCCGCATCCGGGGTGGTCAGCTTGGTCAGCGTTTCTTCGTGAAAGTACCACGCGCTGCTGTCGCCCGCACTGCCGACCCAAAAATTCCGGTCACCGATCATGGCAACGACCATCGTCGTCCCCAGACCCCCTTCGAACCCCCGCTCCCGCCTCTTTTGCCAGAGCGTAATATTGGTCGAACGGAAAATACGGTTCATAAAAAGTTTTTTGTCCGACCAGTAAAACTGCCGCTGCCGCACCAGTTTATACGCCCAAACTGCGGTTTCACACGCAAGCCTGCTTGCTACGTCGGAGTGAGTCAGCGAACCGATGCCGTCTGCCACCACAAAACACTCATCGTTAAAATTCAGGAAATAATCCTCCTGACGGCGGCGGCGGCCAACGCGCTGACTCGCAGCAAAGATGATGACGTCTTTCGGTTGGGAAAACTTGAGGGTAAACGGATCAGCCAGCCGCATAGCGTTTGGCAACTTCCTCCCAGTTGACGACATTCCACCAGGCGCTCACGTAATCGGCGCGCATATTCTGGTACTTGAGGTAATATGCGTGTTCCCAGACGTCAAGCCCCAGAACGGGCGTTTTCTTTTCCATGACCGGCGAATCCTGGTTTGGCGTGTCCGCAATGATAAGTTTTCCCTGATCCTTCACGAGCCACACCCAACCGCTTCCGAAACGGCCCAGCGCAGAAGCAGCAAATAGTTCTTTAAATTTTTCAAAACTTCCGAATGATGCTTCTATTGTCTTTGCAAGTTCTCCGGCCGGAAGGCGGGCAGAGGCCTTGGGGTTAGGTGCCATAATCTGCCAGAATAAACGGTGATTGTAATGGCCGCCGCCGTTGTTTCGGACCTTGGTGCGCACCGACTCCGGCACCGAATCCAGTTCTGCCAGCAATTCTTCAATGGTCGCATTGCTCAATTTTTCTAGACCGGTCAGGGCGTCGTTAAGGTTTTTGACATATGCCGCGTGGTGTTTGCCGTGGTGAATCTGCATGGTGCGCTCGTCTATAAACGGTTCCAGACTGTTGGCTGCGTAGGGTAAATCAGGAAGGGTATGCATACGTCACGGTCTCCTTTCGTCCCCGTATTATATAATACAGACATGGCAAAACGTAAGACCGAAAAGCCGGTTGGCTCTCGCTTCCCACCCGGCAGCCCCGAACCGAGCATTCAAGAAAAAAAATACTGGAGAGCCTATCTGCCATATACGTTTTTCCTCCTGCCGCTTCTTCTCGTTCTCTGGTTTTATTTTTTTATCCTCAAGGATCTCCCCTCGCCAGCCCGGCTCGGCCGCTATGATATTCCGCTGTCGACCAAAATCTACGACCGCAACGAAAAGCTTCTTTTCGATATTTTTGTCGACCAAAACCGCACTCCCATCCCGCTTTCTGACATCCCCAAACACGTGCAGCAGGCGACGATTGCCATAGAAGACAAGGATTTTTACCGGCACCAGGGTATAAATCCCATCGGCGGAATACTGCGCGCGGTCTTTGCGACATTCCGCAAAGGGAGTCTGCAGGGCGGCTCGACTATTACCCAGCAGCTGGTTAAGTCCGCGCTCCTCACGCCCGAGCGGACCATAAGCCGGAAAATCAAAGAGGCGATGCTTGCGGTCGTCGTGGAAATCCTCTATTCCAAAGACAAAATCCTGGAACTGTACCTCAATCAGGTTCCCTACGGCGGCACGGCCTGGGGTATCGAAACCGCCACGGAAAAATATTTCGGCAAGCATACCAAAGACCTGACGCTCTCTGAAGCAGCACTTCTTGCCGGCCTTCCCCAGGCGCCCACCCGCTACTCTCCGTTCGGCGCCCACCCGGAGCTTGCGAAAGAACGCCAGAAACAGGTTCTCTCCCGCATGGTCGAGGACCGCTACATTGAAAAGGAGGAAGCAGAGGCGGCCTATACCGAGGAGCTCGTCTTTAAACAGGAAACCGGCATTAAAGCCCCGCACTTTTCCATGTATGTCCGCGAACTTCTGGTGGAAAAGTACGGCCAGGCGGCAGTGGAACGCGGCGGGCTCAAGGTCATTACGACACTGGACCTGGACCTGCAGGAATATGCGCAGGCGACCGTCACGGCCGAAGTTGCCAAACTGCGCAGTTTCCGGGTGGGGCACGGTGCCGCTCTTATCACCAAACCCGCGACCGGCGAAATTTTGGCCATGGTCGGCTCGGTGGATTACTTTGCCTCGCCGTCGGGCAGCTTTAATGTGACGACCGCGCTTCGCCAGCCCGGCTCGTCGATCAAACCCATTAACTACGCGATCGGCATAGAAAATAAAATCATTACCCCGGCGACCATGTTTTTGGATACGCCCACCTGCTTTGCCAACATAAATCAACCTGCGTACTGCCCAAAAAACTATGACGGAAAATTCCACGGCCCGGTACAGGCGCGCATGGCGCTCGGCAACTCTTACAACATTCCGGCAGTCAAAATGCTCTACCTCAACACGGTTCACACCATGGTCGCCTCGGCCAGCGCATTCGGACTGGACACGATTACGGAGCCGTCCCGCTACGGGCTCTCCCTGACTTTGGGCGGCGGCGAAGTGCGCATGACAGACATGGCCGAAGCGTTTGGCGTCTTTGCCAATGCCGGCCTAAGAAAAGATCTCGTGGCGATCCTCAAAGTGACGGACAAAAACGGTAAAGTGCTCGCTGAATTTAAAGACCCCAACAAAGACCACGACATCCCCTCGCAGCTTCTCCTTCAGGGAGACCGGGTCGTCTCTGCCGAAACCGCGTTTCTCATAAGCCACATGCTTCTAGATAACAATGCGCGGCAGGATGCGTTCGGCGCCTCTTCCGCACTCGTTGTTGCGGGTCACGCGGTCTCGGTCAAAACCGGCACTACGGATGACTTGCGCGACAACTGGACCGTCGGCTACACGCCCCAGTATCTCGCCATTACCTGGGTCGGCAACAACGACAACACGCCCATGAACCAGGCGCTCGTTTCCGGTATTACCGGAGCCGCGCCCATATGGAATAAGCTTATGGCGCACCTACTGCGCGGCAAACCCGATGTCTGGCCCAAGCAGCCCGACGGCATCGTGGGCAGCCAGATCTGTGCCATGACCGGTCTCCTTCCTCCCAATCCGGACGGGGACGATAAGGGCTGCAGCACTCGCTTTGAATACTTTATAAAAGGAACCGTGCCGACCGTGCGGGAAAACTTGCGCCAAACCGTGGTTATCGACAAAGATACCGGCGATATTGTAGCCCCGGGTAAAGAAGGAGCAAATGTGGAGCACCAGGAGCATGCGGTCGCAACAGACGAAACCGGCGCGGTCTGGTGTCTGGACTGCCCCCACCCGGAAGAAAAAGCAGTGCTCATTAAGTAATGCGCGCGTGCGGAGCGTTCTGACGGTTTACCTGACGCCTCAAATGTGATATAACAGCCACAAGCATTTTCCCCTGCCGGTTTTTGCTCCAACATTGACGAAAACTATGAAGCGGTTCACCGACCCGGTGTCATTTTTGCTGGACTCATTAGTTGCCATAGGCGACAGCGTCCGGCTCGTCCTCACCTTTGCCGGCCGATTCGCCGCCGCGGGATTGTTGTATTTTTTTGACCTTTTGCTGGGGCATGTGCGCCGGATTCCCAGGATAAAAATCCGAAAAACCACAGGACACCGAAAAAAATCCCGCGCCCAGAAAAAAGGCCGGCCGAAAAAATCCCTATTTGCCAAAACACTCGCGGCCTTCTTTGTCCAGAAAAAAGAAATCCTTTCGCGCTCTTCCCGCACGGCCGGAAAAAGCATCCGCTCAGTCTCCCGCAACCTCACGAGCCTCGCCCCCCGACTCCCGAAGTTTTCTCTCCGGCTGCCCAAGCTCACTGTTCGGCTTCCCAAACTCAAAATCCGGGGCCCGAGATTCAGGTTTCCCATTCCAAAAAAGCGGCTGCCTAAATCTGGAAGAATTTTTCCGCCGCCTCCGACACTGTCTGAAAAAGCACGCTGGTTTGTCTACGGCGGGCTGTGTGTCATCGCCGTCATCGCTCCGGTTTCCGGCTACCGGTGGCTCCGCGAACTCCCCAACCCGAAGCTTTTGTCCCAACGGGACATTGCCGTCACGACAAAAATTTTGGACCGCAACGGCGTTCTTTTGTACGAAATTTATGCGGACCAAAACAGGACGCCGGTGCCGCTCACGGAAATTCCCGCCATAGTGCAACAGGCAACGATTGCCATAGAGGACAAAAATTTTTACCTCCACAACGGTTATTCCCTGTGGGGCATTGCACGGGCGGTGCGCGAAATGATCCTCCATAAAAAAATCCAGGGCGGCTCGACTATTACCCAGCAGCTTATAAAATCCGCGCTCCTCACGCCGGAAGTTTCGCTATCCAGAAAACTCAAAGAACTCGTCCTCGCGATTTGGGCAGAACAGATGTATACAAAGGCCAATATTTTGGAAATGTACTTAAACCAGGTGCCTTACGGCGGCGCTGCCTGGGGAGTGGAAGCTGCGGCACGGATGTACTTTGGCAAATCCATTTCCGATGTGACACTTGAGGAAGCAGCCCTCCTTGCCGGCCTTCCTGCCGCGCCGACCCTTTACTCGCCCTACGGCAATGATCCGCAGTCCGCATTCGCAAGACAGCATGAGGTTCTGCGCCGCATGGTCGAGGACCGGCTTATTTCCCAAAAACAGGCAGACGAAGCGCTGTCAAACGGCGTCCGCATTATCCCGCCCAAGTCAACAATCCGGGCGCCTCATTTTGTCATGTACATCCGCCAGCTTCTGGAGGAACGCTACGGCCCGCGGCTGGTGGCCCAGGGCGGACTGCGCATCAAAACGTCTCTGGACATCACCACCCAGGAACAGGTGGAAAATATCGTCCGCTCAAACATCGAATCGTTGGGCGCGCTGCGTGTGGGGAACGGCGCCGCTCTTATCACCAACCCCAAAACCGGCGATATTCTGGCCATGGTCGGCAGCCGTGACTATTTCGGCAACAACAGTTTCGGCAACTTCAACGTGACGACCAGTCTGCAGCAGCCCGGCAGCGCCATAAAAGTCGTGGCCTACGCCGCGGCTCTGGAAGCGGGAATGACCGCAGCCACAATCCTTGACGACAGCCCGGTCGTATTTCGCGCAGCCGGCTCTCCTGATTACGCACCGGTAAACTATGACGGCCAGTTCCACGGAAAAGTTCCCCTGCGCTATGCATTGGGCAACTCCTACAATATTCCGGCGGTCCGGGCTCTTGCCGCAGTCGGTGTCCCCGCAATGATAGACAAGGGGAGACAAATGGGGATCCAGTCGTGGAAAAATCCGAACCAGTACGGCCTGTCGCTCACCCTGGGCGGCGGCGAAGTTACGATGCTTGAGATGGCAACGGTATTTGGCACCCTTGCCAATTACGGCAGCCGCGTCAACCTACGGCCGATTCTGGAGATTACCGACTACACCGGCCGCGTCCTGGAAAAAACAGCCATCGCCAAACCCGTGCGGGCCGTCAGTCCGGAAATAGCCTGGATTCTCACAAATATTTTAAGCGACAACAATGCGCGCACCCAGGCATTTGGACCGGTGTCCAGTCTCGTCATCCCGGGTCACACCGTGGCAGTCAAAACCGGCACAAGTAACGACAAACGCGACAACTGGACCGTTGGATACACGCCCGGCATGGTCGTGACCGTGTGGGTAGGCAATAACGATAATACCCCCATGCACCCCCTATTGACCTCAGGTGTCACGGGAGCGGCTCCCATATGGCGGGATACCATGGTGGAACTTCTGAAAGGAAAACCCAACGAGGCGTTTGGCCGACCCGCAAATATCGTAGAAGTCCCCTGCAATTTCGGCAAAACGGAATTTTTTGTCAAAGGTACCCAGCCGCCAGGAGGCCGCTGCGCGCCGATCCCCACTCCCACGCCGTCGGGGTCACCCACACCTTCACCCTAAGCGTTATTCGGTCACCGTCACGCTGCCGGTAAAGGTCGGTGCGACGTGATTATGATACTTCCACGTCCCTACTTTCGTGAAAGTAAATTCGTACGTTCCTCCGTTCGGCACACTTTTGAGCTGGTCGAATCCAGCGTAATTGGTGTGCTGCGGATGCGGCGCAGACGCCGTCCACATGCCGCTTTGTGACTTGTTCACAAAGATTACCGTCGCTCCTTTTTTCACCGTGATTTCATCCGGACTGTATCCTTCGTCTGTCTAGGTGACGGTTGTTTTCTCCATGGTTCCGCTGTCGGTACTCACCACCATTTCCTCTACACCAGTTGTGCCTACGACCGGCATTTCCTGCACAGTTTCACTGGGTGTGGACGCCTGCTCGACTTCCGTTCCCCGGGAAGAAAGCATATACCACCCCACGCCTGCGCCGACGACAAAAACGAGCAAACCAACGACAAATTTTTTCATAGTCCCTCCTTTGTATGTAATCTATTGTACACTTGCGGGATGTGCATTGACAACTGCGTTTGAAGTTTCGTGTTTGTGATTTGGGATTTGGTCCGCCAGCTGGCGGATTTATTACGTGTACCGGTCCGCCACTTTACTGGCGGCGTAGCTTTCCGGCTTGACCTTCACATTGTAGCCGCTGCCGCGCACCATGCCCACAATCTCGGCGATCATTTCACGCGTTTCGCCGAATTTACCGATGTCCACATGGATTTCCACGTCATATTTGGTGATGCCATCTTTGTGAAGAAGTGCCAGGACGGTCTCTGCCATCTCCAGAGAAAGCCCGGCCTCCTCGTACATGCGCTGCCGCAGAACATAGATTTTTTTGTTCACCACGCGCTTCCAGAAATAAATGCCGCCGCGGCCGATCCGGTGGACCACAATTGCCGTCACAAAATCCACCCCGCTGCCGTTGTGCGGTTGCGAATCCGTGCCGATCACCAGCTGATACTTGTGCTCCGGATCTGCCGAGACAAAATCAAGGATTTTCTCGCGGACTGCCGGCAAATCCAGTTCGCCAAATGTGGGACTGTGCAACATATACTGCCGTATGGTAGCAAAACCACCCCCCAGAAGCAAAATCCGCGAGAGAGGCTTTTTCCAAACAAAACCCCCTCTTTTTACAAAAAAGAGGGGGTGACGCATCTCTCACCCGGCGCACGTACGTGTGCTGGGTGCGCTGCGCTCTTTACCGTCTCGGTCGGTCTTCTCGAGGACGCGCCTCGTTGACCACCAATGCACGGCCGTTTACATCCTTGCCATTGAACATTTCAACGGCTTTCTTGGATTCTTCGTCAGATGCCATTTCGACAAATCCGAACCCGCGTGAGCGGCCGGAATACTTGTCAACAATGACTTTGGCCGACGCCACATTCCCTGCCTGTTTGAACAGGTCATTGAGCTGGGCATCGTCCATGCTGTACGGAAGATTTCCGACAAACAAATTGGTTGCCATAGTAGGATATCCTTTCTCCTTAGGACTTGAAGGGGACGCCTAAAGAGATTTCCCGTAAACGAGGACTCTTCGTAGGCCAAAAACCACACTTTGTTCCCAGGACACCAAACATTATACCACACGGGCGGCCGGGAGCTCAATTTGCGCAAGTTTACTCAATCACTTCTTCCTCATCCACGCTATAGTCGTCATAGCTTTCCCCGGTACCCGCGGATTCATTCTCGCCAGCAAGGGGAATAAAACGAAAGCTTGCCGAAAGCGTGTCAAACGTTTTCTGCCAAAAATCCCCCTCACCGAGCTGTGCCTCTGCGTACCAGACGATATCGTCAAAGACCGTACCGACCACGAATTTTTTTGCCGGGGAGGTTATGAGAATTTTTTTTGCCGGCTGGCCGCCGAGCGTGGTATCCACGACCGATGCACCCTGAAATGCTTTTTCCGTTTTTACCCAGGCCGCCACGTCCTGGGCGGTCGTGTCTTTGGCCCAAACGATGATGCGGCCGGGATCATCCGGCCGGGTCAATTCCACGTGGGCATAATTTTCCTGATCTTCGTCGTGCTTGTTGATGGTGACGCCTTCGGGATAATCAAAGGAAAATCCTGCGGGGTCCTTCCAGCTGACGAGTGTCACGTCCCCGGATTCCTGTGTGTTTTGCACACCGGGAACCGGAGAGCTTTGCCGGACCTTCCCTATATAAAGCCCTGCGCCCAGTGTCCCGAAAACAATACCGACAAACGCGACCACAAGCCAACGCTTCATACTGCCCACACAGTGTACCACGGCTGCCGGACATTTTGCTATAATGGGCCTAAACCCATGAAACACTCCCTGCGTTTCACCGCCCTGGTTATAATCCTTGCGGCAGCATCGATTCTACCTGCAGTACACGCTGCCAAGCCCAGATTACGAAAAAGCCGTGCCCCGGCGGTCCGCGGCGTTGCGTATTCAAGTGCCAGACTTTCGCGCGCCACCAACAGCGTCGTGATCTCTTTTTTGAACCTGGCGTCCGTCTCATCCGTGACGTATACCCTAAGCTACGCTGCCGGTGGCACGTCGCAGGGTGTCGTCGGAACCCTTGTCCCGACCGGCCAGTCAGGAGACAGCCGGGACCTGTACTTTGGCACCTGCAGCAAGGGCGTCTGCACGCCCCACTATAGCCCCAAAAACGTAATACTCCTTATCGAAACAACGCTTAAATCCGGCGGGGTCCACACAAAACGTTACCGCATACGCGTCTAGTGCATGAAGCTCCCCACGCTTGGCAGGGAGCGAAATCCCTCCGAAGCTCCGTTTAATCGGAGCGAAGGGGGATAATTTTTGACAATATGCCTATTCTGGCCCATAATAGGCATATATGACACAACAGAATCTTGATGAACTCCGAAACAGGGCAAACGAGCAGCGCCGCAAAACTGTCGAAGACCGAAGAGCTTCCATCGTGGAACTTGCCAGAATGCAGCCGGTCAAAAACTCCGATATTCAGAAGTATTTCAGCGTGAGCAGACAAACTGCTTCGGGTGACTTATCTGCACTGGCTAAAGAAGGGGTACTGACAAAAACAGGAAAGCGCAAAAGCACCATCTATATTGCCGCGTCACGCTAAATACTTTGTAGTATTTTTACGCCGAAGAACCGGTAAGCGGCCGCCGGCCCACCCACCACAGGCCAAGAAGCACTGCCGAGCCGAATCCGGCATAAAACAGCCACTGCGCAATTCTAGTCTCCGGCTCCGACTTTTGCACCGCCAACACTTCCTGCACGGGCAGGAACCAGACGAGCTGCTGGTGCCCGGTTTTCCCTATTTGCCCCTCAAGCGATCCGGCCGATCGCGTATCGCTGTGATAGAGAAGCGCCACGACCGTTGCGGTTTCTTTGGTACTTGCCTCAAGCGGCCCCGGAAGCCGGATATAGATCGTCCCGCTTCCGTCTTTGTGCGTCACAAATCTATTCGTGCCCGCCCCGGGCTCGCCGCAGGGAATGTGAGCGATGCTGTGGTTTGGCGGCATACCCACGCGCGAACACCACACCGTATAGACTGCCTCGGGAACGAGCTTCTCAAAGACAAGCGAGAGTTCTGATCTGGTCTCGTCTGTTCTGTAAGTCCCCGTACCCGTAGCCCCGAGCCAGACGGAAAGCGTTATACCCAGCGGCCTTCCTTTGGGAAACGGACCCAGGGCATGCTCCCCTGCTTGATACGGATCGCGGGCGACCTCTCCGCTGCTTGCAAAAAGTGGCAATGAGCGCTTTCTTTCGTCCGAAACATCGGTTTCTCCCGGCCGAACTAGTATTGAAGTATTTCCTGGATCCTCGAAAAAGACATCCTGCTCGGGAATCTTCATCTGGGAAAAACTGAAAAACTCCATTGCCCGTTCTTCGGCCACGACGGGAGAAGCTGGGAAGAAAGAAAAAAGAAAAAATAAAGTCAGACCCCACCGAAGAAAGGGACTGCAAGACCCGATGATCGTTCGTTGCATGAAGCAAGCACCAGAGTACCAGAAAAACCCGGCTCATGCAAGAATTTTCTGCATCGCGTTGCGAAAATCTGCTACAATACCAGACAGAAAATCTTTTCTTTTATGTCCGGCAAAATCATAACGGCCAAAAAAGTAAGTCATCTCGCGCTGGTGCGGCACGGCGAATCGCTGTGGAATGCCCTGGGTCAGTGGACCGGCTGGACGGATATTGAGCTTTCAGACGGCGGGAGGCAGGAAGCAAAACGGGCGGCAGAGGCGCTGCGGGATATAAGCTTTCACACAAGCCATACGTCAGATCTGCGGCGCGCGCAGGAAACGCTCGAGATTATCCTCGCCGAACTCAAACTGACCATTCCCGTAATGAAGCACCCGGCAATAAAAGAAAGAAACTACGGCAGCTTGACCGGTAAAAATAAATGGAAGATAAAGGAACAGTACGGCGAGGAACAGTTTATGCTCTGGCGCAGAAGCTGGGATTACCCGGTACCGGAAGGAGAATCCCTCAAGGACGTCCACAGCCGCGTGGTGCCGTATTTTAAAAAGTCTATCCTGCCGGATTTAAATGCCGGCAAGCACGTCCTGGTAGCAGCCCACGGCAACAGTCTGCGGGCGCTCATTAAGCATCTCGAAAATATCGCGGATCAGGAAATTCCCAAGCTGGAAATCGGCACCGGCGAAGTCTACGTGTACCACATAGAGCCAACGAGCGGCAAAGTCATCCACAAGGAAATCCGCACAACAAACCCAAAAAAGGGAAAACAGTGAGGTGCGTTACTTCCTGCCGGCGCGGTTGCGCTCGTTTTTGGAAAGGTGAATTTTCCGAAGCCGCAGCGAGCGGGGAGTAATTTCCACAAGTTCGTCTGCCTCGATAAAATCCAGGCATTGCTCCAGTGTCAGGACGAGCGGCGGATCCAGCTGGATTGCGATGTCTGCATTGGCGGAGTGGACATTGGTCAGTTTTTTGGTCTTGCAGACATTGACGTCTATATCCTCGGCGCGGTTATTGATACCCACGATCATTCCCTCATACACGGGTGTGCCCGGACGGATAAACGCGCGGCCGCGTTCCTGCACCGTCGTCAGCGCGTACCCGGTGGATGTCCCCGTCTCGATAGCAACCAGAACACCGTTTCGCAGTTTGGACAACGTCGGGTGGAGCGGAAAGTAACCGGTAAACCTGCTGGCAAAAAGCCCGTTCCCGCGGGTTTTCGTCAGGATATCGCCGCGGAAACCAAGGAGGTTTCGGCTGGAAATCGTATACACCATGCGGGTAACGCCGCTCTCGTTGGTGTGCGTATCCACGAGCTGCGCCTTCCTCCGGCCCAGTTCTTCTGCGATGACGCCGACAAAAGAATTTTCTATTTCTATGGTCATCTCCTCAAACGGCTCGCTTTTTACAGCGTCGACCTCCTTCATGATGACTTCGGGTTTGCCTACCTGCATCTCATATCCCTCCCGCCGCAAGTTTTCTAAAAGAACCGCAAGGTGCAATTCTCCCCGGCCGGCGACCACAAACCCGGTCCCCTGGGGATTGGGTGTAATCTCAATGCCGATATTAGTTTTCTGCTCTTTGGTGAGCCGCTCATGAATCTGTCGGGCGGTGCAGAATTTCCCCTCTCGACCCGCAAACGGCGAGGTGTTGGCAGAAAGGACGATTTTAAGTGTCGGGCTTTCCACGGCTATGGTCGCAATGGCTGCCGGGTCTTTCGGGTCGGTGATCGTCGTGCCTATGGCAACCGTCGGAATGCCGGTCACGGCTATAATATCGCCGGGCGCGGATATACTGACTTCTTCTCTCTGCAGCCCGCGGCTCGTGAATACCTGCTCTATCCGGTATGACCCCAGGCTGCCTTTTTCGCTCGTCAAAAGAACCCCCATGCGCGGCGCGACCGTGCCCTGGGTCACTTTGCCGATGGCAAAAACACCCTTGTGCGGGTCAAAGTCCAGGGTCGACACGAGCATTTTAAACGGCGCGTCCTTTTTGGTCTGCGGACCGGGGATACTTCGGATGATTTCTTCAAACAACGGCGCAAGCGAGCCTTCTGCCTGCATGTCCGTCGGGTAGGATCGCCATGCCTTCCCTTCCCTCCCCACGGCATAGATGACCGGAAACGTCAGATGGCGCTCGTGGTGGGCCAACTGCAAAAACAGATCCTCGGTCTGTGTGAGAATTTCTGCCGGGCGCGCGTCTTTGCGGTCTATTTTGTTGATGACGACAATTACTTTGAGGTTGTGCTCAAATGCTTTTTCCAGCACAAATCTCGTCTGGGGCAACGGCCCCTCCGCCGCGTCTATAATGAGAAGCGCGCCGTCTGCCATGTTGATGACGCGCTCGACTTCGCCGGAAAAATCCGCGTGGCCGGGCGTGTCGATAATGTTTATTTTGGTGTCACGGTAGAAAACCGAAGTGTTTTTAGCCAGGATCGTAATCCCCTTTTCGCGCTCCAGGTCATTGCTGTCCAGAATCGTCGTCTGGGTCATTTCCGCCTGGTTGTCGCGAAACGTGTGGGTTTGTTTCAGCATCCAGTCCACGAGCGTGGTTTTGCCGTGGTCCACATGGGCAATAATGGCGATATTTCTGATATCCATACGAAAAAATGAAGCTCCCATTACCGTACGGTCGTGGTACCTGCCCGTCCGGCAGGCGGGTCTTCTCCCCACGTTTCGAAGGGAGCGAAATCCCTCCGAAGCGAAAAGATATTCGCTTATATCCGTGGGCTTACGCGAAGGGTATTTCGCGAAGGGGGATAAACCCGCGAAACCCGCGGGTTACTCACTGTGATCATTATACCACGTTACGGATCCTAGGCTTGGGTTTGGCCGTTGGCTTCTCTATAATAGAGAGAGCGGCATATATGAAAAAATTCCTAAGCGTCCTCCTCGTCCTTTTTCTCCTTCTGGCCGGCGGCGTCTGGTACATGCTCCGGCCGGCCTCCCTGGGCATAGCTGCGACGAAAGAAAATCTGGATTCCATCCATGCCAAGCTGGGCGTGACATTTGAACCGCTCACCGGATCCGCTACCGGCAAAACCCTTATTCTTTCCGGCTCCCACCCGGTGGACCAAACATTTACCAGTGAAGAGCTCACTGCCGGCGTCAACAACCGGAGTAATCATTATGCCTACTTTCCTTTTCGCAACGTGCAGATCCGGGTAAACGCCGACGGCACGGTCGAGGGGTCGGCAACCGTATCCTTTGCCGACGCCGTCGCCTATCTTGTGGCGCTGGGCGTATCCGGCAAAGATATTGAATCCGGCGCCAAAGAATTTAATATCCCCAAGACAACACTGCCGGTGTACCTCAAGGTTTCCGGCAATATTACCGACAACAGCAGTTCTATCGCAGTCGCAGCCGCCCGCATAAGCAGAATTCCGGTACCGCAGGATATTATTGCCCAGTACACGCCCCAGCTCAACGAACTCATCGAAGACGTCATAGACAGTAGAAAACCCAATTACCACATTGAACGGCTGACAGTCGAAAACGGTCGCGTGCGCTTTGTGGGCACGGCACCGGACAAAGAGCAGGCCAGTCGAAGCATCAACTGACCGACCGAATTTTCAAAAATACTATATTCCCCAAAAGAAGTGCTGCTGCAAACGTGTCCGGCAGCGCCGATATTGGTGCGAGAAATAGTGCAACAACCGCCACAAAAACCCCATACAAAATCTGGACCCCGAACCGAACCGGCGATGTGCGCGGCTCAGGCAGCATCACCCCTGCAAAAAAAAGAACCGTCGGATCAAAAGCCCTGGCCGCGATAAGTGGCCATGACACAGGCAGCCTGAATCCGTGGGAGAGTACACTGTAGGTGAACACAAAACCTGCAATCGCAGGAAATCTCCGCAGTTTTCCCCCCGAAACCAAAAGCGGAGAAACCAGAAGCGCAAACAAAAGGAAATCGGCGACACTCCCTCCCTGCACCAGTTGAAATGAAACGCCCCACCACGAAACCGGAAGGCCCAAAAGGAGTCCAGCGGCGACCAGTCCGAACGCCGCCGGGTTAAAAAGTATTTTTGCGCCGAGCCGCAGAAAGAGCTTGGAGGAGATGGCCAAAAAGCTTATGAGGGCAAGCTGCCACCACGCAGCGTCGGGAGAAACCAGAAGGCCGATGATACAACCCGTGACCGCAGCAGCATACGAGGGAAACCATGTCCGCTTTTTCATGAAGAAAAAAAGTTCATCGAACAAAACGCAGAAGGCGACGGACAAGCCGATGAGCCGCAGTCCTGTCAGTGCCGGGTAGCGCACTATGGTCGAAATCCCGATAAGAAGAAGGAGAATCCCAAGCTGTACCTTGGGCATGCGGAGCACATGCGTCATATTTCTACTCTATCACATGACTCTTTGCCCGAAATACCCGGTCGCAAGCTGAATCGATAACTGTGTCTTCGATAATTGTGCGACGGATGTAGTATAATAAAGACGTGCAGAATCATTTTTTTGTCAGCGGATTTCTTTACCACCAGCCCACACAACAAGTTCTCCTGCAGCAGCTCCCTGCAGATTCCGCAGGAAATTTTGTTTTTTTCCGCCAAAAAAGTACCGACGGCGCGGCTCCCTCGTCAGTCTTTCGGCAGTGTCTGGAAGATGCCCTGGGTATAACGATCAAAGAAGACTCGGTTCAACCCGTGTACGATTATGTCCACAAGAGGCTGGGTGATTACTATGTCTTTTATGTAAAAGTCGCCCATGCCAAACCACACACCAGTACATCCGGCCACACGCTCTCCTGGGTTCCCTTGGCGCGCGCATCCAAGTACCCCATGAGTGAACAAACGCGCCACGACCTGGTGATAGCCGAGCGCGTCATGCGCTCGCTTCTTCCGGCCGATACTCCCAGCCGGCACTAACCGCTCTCCTTTTTTTAGACAAACGTTACTGCCGTCCCTGTTTTGTCCGCGCGACCCGTGCGGCCGATCCGGTGGATGTAGTCGTCGTATGTCTGGGGAATATCGTAGTTTATGACATGGCTCACGTTGTCTATGTCCAAACCCCGCGAGGCGACGTCGGTGGCAAGAAGAATCGTGATTTCATTGTTTTTAAACTGTGACAGCACCCGCTGGCGCTGACCCTGGCGCTTATTGCCGTGAATGGCACCGGCGGCAAACCCGCGGCTCGTGAGCTCCAGCGCAAGCTTTTCGACCCCCCACTTGGTCCTGCCAAAAATAAGCACCTTGTCGTACCCCTCCTGGATAAGGAGATCATGCAGGTATTCAATTTTTGTTTTTCCGTTATTTACTTCAATAACGCGTTGCACGATATTTTCTGCCGCGTCTGCCGTTTTGACGGAAATAGTCACGGGATTGCGGACAAACTGAGATAAGATGCCCGACACCTTCCCCGACACGGTTGCAGAAAAAAAGAGAGACTGGCGCTCATGCGGCAAAAGGGAGATAAAGTACGAAATATCGTTGATAAATCCTATGTCGACCATACGGTCTGCTTCGTCCAGGACGACGTTGCGAAACTGCGACAGAGACAAAATCCGCTCTCCCACAAGGTCTTTTAACCTACCGGGCGTGCCGATGACGACATGGGCGCCGTTGCGCAGGTCCTGCCTTTGACGCCACACGCCCGCGCCGCCAATGATCATGGCCCAGCGCACCCCCAGGCCGCGCGAAAAGTCGCGCAGTTCAGCGCCGATCTGCAGGGCAAGTTCGCGGGTCGGCGTAACGATAAGGACTTTCTGATTTCTGTCCTTTGATATTTTTTCGATTAAAGGGATGAGGAATGCAGCGGTTTTCCCCGTACCGGTATTGGCAATACCGATGACATCGCGGCCTGCCATAATGGCCGGGATCGCCTGATCCTGGATGGGGGTCGGGACCGTGTAGCCTTTGCCCGCAATGTTGGCTAAAAGAGCCGGCGAGAGACCGAAGTGGGCAAATGTACGGCCGGGAAGCTCAACAGCTGTCGTCGCGGGAGTAGCGGGAGCCTGCGGCCGGCGGGAAGCGGCGCGGATAGCCGCAAGCACCGACCCGTTCGGCTGCATGAATCTGCTCCGTCTTTGGCCGTTCCCTGGCCGGTTTCGATAAAACTGTGGTCTCATAGTTTGATTAAAAAATGAAAGAAAAGAAACTGCCTAAATTAAAAGCGGTAACGGTGAGAGGGACAAGATAGGGGTTTATAAAAACGAAGTTCTTTTTAGTAGCTATCTTTATCTTACGTCTCGTTGTCTGTCGTTCTAAATTAAGCAGATGCTTTTCTTTCATCTGCCAACAACAAAGAGTATATCACACCCGGCTCCCCAAGTCCAGTCCGCGAAAGGGGAAACCTGTGACTTCTTTGTGTGAGAGTACGGGAACTTCATTTCACAATCTTCATGCCGTAGTACGCAAGGTAGCCGGCAATCCCGACGGCCAGCCAGCTCGCCCACATCGGCACGATCCAGTACCCGATGATTGCTTCCCACCCGTTTATGATCCGCAGTCCGTGCAAAACAAAAACCAAGGCAAAAATCCACCTCGTTGCCGCAACATATTCTTTGGCTTTCATATTTCTCTCACCTCCTCTTTCTTCCACTATAGCACCTCTCCCGCAGGAAAAACACGGCAGCTACAATACCCGCCTCCTGCTTCCCAAAATCATTGCGACAACGACTGAAAAATTTGCACAGACGATATAAAACGGGTATGCAAGCAGCACCGGATCAGGCCGACCCACCGCAAGCATGCCGAATATTCCCGAGGTTCCGGAGAGAATCCACGTGCTCATTGTTTCGCTTGCCGGGTCTTCGTAGGCTTTGAGAACAGTCAGCACCGTCCCAAAACTGTCAACAACAATGACCAAAAATAAAGCCAAGTACGCGTGGCTCGTCAGATACCAAAGTACTAAACCAACCCCCGCGCCAGCCAGTGCTTTTCTATCCCGGCTCCCCAGTCCACCGTACCCGTATTTGACGGAAAGCACAAAAACGGAAAATACTGCAAGCGTTTGACCGGCTGTAAGCCATAACGAATGGGAAGCGCCTTCTGCTAACTGGGAAAAAAACGCGATAAAGCCCAACACTGTCCAAATAAACCAGGATGCGCGCTCGGGTCGGGTGGTACCCCGAAAAATATCCCGGATGTAGGGAACAACCATCGCAACACTCAAAAGCGCCGAGAGGTAACCGAAAACTTGAAGCATGACCCGCATTATATCAGGGGTGCATCACGGTGTGTCTTTGAAGGTTTTGCTTCCATTAGTTTTCTGCCCTGTGACGTAGTTTTGAAACCGCACGCTGTACATAAGCGGGTAGTGGGAATTAAAACGGAATATCCGAGGTGTCCGGATGCGCGAGTAGTTCACCCACATGCCGGTATTTGCACCAGCTGCAATTGGGATTTTCGGGAGGTATCGGTCCTTCCAGTAGGCTACTCACTTCTCCCATAAATTTTAGGAAAGAATCTTTTTGAATAGCAATTTCCATCCACTGCGGCGGGAAACTGATGAGGGCCTGGCCGTCGGCAAAGGCCACCTGATCCGGATACATGATGACGAGTCCCATCTTCGTAATATTTTTCGCCTCTCCCCGCGCCGGATGCTCGAATGCATAATGATAAGCCAGAAGCTGCGTCTGGTACTTTGTGACCTTTTCTTCATCAGGTTTACTGATTTTAAAGTCGACAATGAGGTAGGTGCCGTCGGGTTGGCGCACCAGAAGATCGTATTTTCCTTTTATGTATACCTTGGTCCCCGGCACCGGCTGCGACTCGATAAATCCCCCCTGACTCTCCACCTTGCCGTGCGGCAAAACCGGCGAAAGCGCGCGAAGGTCGCCGCCGACGAGCGCGCCCTGCAGGCGGGTGTTTAATGCAGTAAACACCGCCGGCATGATAGACCTGGGCCGCTCAATCCGCTGCTTTATTTTGAGGTAATAGCACAGTTTGCATTCCTCCCAGAGGTAGGCAAAGTCAGAGGGCGACAATTTAAACATATGTGTACATTACGCTCGCCTGACGAAGTCCTGAGTGAAACCGAAGGGCGAAATCAGAAGGCGACAATTTAAACATACCCGCATAGTACACCTTG
Organism: uncultured Gammaproteobacteria bacterium; assembly: GCA_964400835.1. Classification (GTDB taxonomy): domain Bacteria; phylum Patescibacteriota; class Microgenomatia; order UBA10105; family UBA927; genus CAYNWD01. The sequence continues at coordinate 86,335 of CAYNWD010000001.1, forward strand.
GCGGCCTTCCGTGCCTAGTCAAGCCTTCTAAAGACTAGGTGTGAAGCTGTTTCACATCCAAGGTGCAATACGTTCACATCCGATTTTGAAATGAACTAGCTATGTTGCTTGCGATTTCTCCTTTTGTGATCAATAGCCCTTTTATAGTCAGCGGAGACAGCTTTATATTCCTTGCTCCATGATAAAAATCGGTTCCCAATAATTCTTCTCCAAGAAAAACCCATAAACTCAATTGGCGCGGTATTGTAGTTGAGCTGCGCCTGTAATGCACGGACGCGAAGTTCTTCAAGCTCATCCTTATCACCATTAAAATTTTCTCCGCTGGCTAAGATTTCTGCTCTAACTTGCTGAATACCATCATATGCTTCTTGGTAAAGCTTGCCTGTTCTCTCTTTCTCTCCCGAATTTCCCTGCCATGCAAGCTTAGACCAAACGAAATGGGCAATTTCTTCTATGCTGACCCCAATGAAATAAGCAAACGACTCCGGATTGGTTACAAAAATGTCGTTTTTGAATTCCCCGCTTAACTCGTTTAATGCGCCCTGCGAAAAAACTATAAAACGCGAGTTCTCACCATCATTGCCCGGCAACTCTACATATGCAGCTTCCCCTCCGCTCATTTCCTCGTCGAACACTACGAGGGGGGGCTCACCCGCCACCCCCAAAGGCACTTGAAAAATCCTGCGAGCCAGGCTAAGCGAAAAGAGGTATATCCAAGCCAACTCTTTTCGCTTAGCGAGCGTATTCTGTTCAGTCTTGCCTTTGGAATTACCCAGGGTAAACATTTCGACAATCCAACTCAAATCTCTCTGTTTTCGGCTGCGCCAGCTAAGGTAATCTTCATGAAGATCATTGTATGTTTCTGCCTCTCCTGGCTCAATAATTAAATCGGGCATCAATTCCTTCAACTTTTGTGCCTCTGATGCAGTTGGATACTTGTGGTCGACCGATGCCAACCGTACTCCGGCAAGTCCTCGCTCACTTAAAATATATTCCTTCTCTACTTGTCTTGGATTAAACGCGGGATGAGCTTTCCAATAAGTAAAGATGTTTTCAGGTGGCACCTCAAACCCCAGGACTGGGGAGAACCCGCCATTATGCCGCTCGGCAAAAGCTCGTCTAGTGAGATCATAATCTGCGCTTAACGAATCGAAAGGACCAATAGCAACCCACTGACCGCTTACCTCCCTTAGGGCGCGGAAAAGTATGACGCCATCGACTCCCAACGTCTCTCCCATCTCTTTCTTAAGTATCGACTGAGCAACATGTTCAATCTCCTGTGCGGTTTGGGGGTCTTTTTTGATTTCTTCTAAAAATTTTTTTTTATCTTCTGGTCGACCAGCTCCAACCCATCGTGCAAGAGAAACGTGAAGTGGGGGCACACCCAAATCCTCGGGAGAACCAAGTCTACTGGAATACTTACTGAGCAACGACTTCCAATGATCTATTCTCTGCTTAGGTAGGTCGCTCTCGGCCATATTCTTTTTTCTTTATACAATAATTTTTATCTGTGGAGCAACCGTTTGCTGTGAAGCTCTTTCACTTCCCGGGCGCAATACGTTCACTTCCCCAGGCGAAATACCGGGCCGGGCAGCGCAATTGTGCGTTGCAAAATATTGCGAAAAATCAACTTCGGGACCGAAGCCACCAGGATTTGAAGACTCCCAGAGAAAGTGTCGAGATAAAGTACCCCACAGCCGGGATGATGGCGGAGATAAACGGACGATCAACGTTTAGAACGATGAGGAAGAGGGAAATCAAAAGATATGTAGCAAGACCAATGAAGATCCGCCGGGGCCGGCTCGTTTCCCACGCCTTATCCAGCTCGACCTTTCGATTGCGTTCGTTAATTTCTCTAATGTCCTGTTCTAATGCTTCAAGCGTTATCATGCTGTCCTTATTGTACATCCTCTCTCCCGCTTTCGGCTATGAAAATCATCGAAAACCTATTGCCGGTCTTTTCGCCGGTACACGAATTTCAGCCCGGACCAAATTTCGTCAATAGCAGCCACTTTTATATCGACAAGCCCATGGTCTAATCCGATCTTCATGACCTCATTCTCGTCCAGGTCGCTCGGAACGTGAGAGCTTTTTTTGGGCCAAGCGATCCAAAGCATGCCGTCAAACTGTAAATGTGATTTTAATTTCGGAAAATTCTCCTGCAGTTCGCGTTTAGATTTTGTAAAAAACAGGATAAAGGCTGAACTGCTTTTCAGCGTATGGAAAACACTGATGCCGTCAACATGAAAGTTCTTCGGGGGCTGCAATACCACCGCAGGAACCCCTTCTTTCATTCCCAATTTATCACGAAGAGATCTTTTTGAATACCCAAAAGATTTTCCAACCATTGGTTTTATGGTAGCATAATCAAACTCCCTGGCTATCCCCCCTCACGGAAAACGTACTATACTTAAAAAGATGCGAGCCGCTCTTTTTGTCTTTTTTTTCATTCTTTTTTCCCTTGCTTCTCCGTTTCCCGGCCTTGCGAAGAACAGCGCCGATCCGGTGAATTCGACGATCGCGGCCAGTACCACGCTCCTGCCTGCAGACGGACTAACCACCGCGACCATTTCCGTAACGGTAAAGGATAGTTTCAAAAATCCCCTGTCCGGGGATCATATTAAATTGACCGGGAGCGCTGATCCGGGACTTGTTATAAGCGGCGGGGCGGCGGGCGTCAATCATTTCACTGCGGCCACGGATTCCAACGGAAAAGTCAATTTTACCGTCAGCAGCCGGAACATAAGCCCCGGAACCGTCACCTTCACCGCCACTGACACCAGCGATCTCCCGCCGGTCACTCTGGGCACCATACGCATCACCTTCACTCCCGCATCCCTCGCGCCGGATCCCTCCTGCAAAGATTCGGCCCCCACCGGCGCCCCGATGCTTCGGTCCGCAGTTTCAAGCGGTGCAAACCGGATAACCCTGACCTGGACGGAGGCAGCCGATCCGGTGAGTTATTATCTGGTCGCCTATGGCACGGCACCGGGGCAGTATACGTATGGCAATCCCAACGTCGGCGGCCGCGGCACTACCTCCTATACCGTAGGCAGCCTGGTAAACGGCGCCACGTATTACTTTGTGATCAGGGCCGGGAACGGATGCGCGCCGGGAAGCTATTCCAACGAACTTACCGCGGTTGCAGGAGGAACCGCACAGGCGCCCACTGCCACACCCCGAACGACGAGTAAACCAACGGCTCCCCCGCCGGCGCCAACACAAACAGATATACCCACTCCCACACCGATCCTCCTCGTTCCCACGCTTGTGGCCGATAGTGTAAGCACAAACATTTTGCAGCGCGCTCTTCTGTTTATTTTTGCCCTGGGAATCGCCGGGATCGCCGGAATTATCTACCGGATGAAGCTTCGCAAAGCATGAAGCTTCGCCAAGCTAAGCTAAGCTAAGCTAAACTACGCTTTGATTGCAGGGAGGCCGCCAAATCGCTCCGGAAAAATAGAAAAGCCAGATCGAATCTTTATGCCGGAGGCTTGAGGGAAACCATATATGTTTTGACCGTCTTTTTGATGGCATCGACGGTCGCATCTTTTACCTCCGGAGGGCTTTCGGCTACCCATTTGGCGAAACGATAGAGCTGCTGATTGTCTATTTCAAGCCATGTATTGTTCTTGTATAGAAAAAGCAGTAACGTCGTTACGGCAATCCGTTTATTTCCGTTTTTGAACGGATGATTTTTGACCATGAGGTAGAAGAGGATTGCCGCTTTCTGGACCAGCCCGGCATAGACATAGCGCCCGGAGAATGTCTGGAAAGGAACCGCTAAACTACTTTCAAGGATACCCGGAAACCGTGAGGCAAACGCGGGTATGGGTTCATCCCAGTCCATGAGTTTCTTTGCCAGACTATGAGCGAGATACTCAACTTCGCTGATACTGACACTTCTCATACCTATGCGCTCCCCAGAAGCCGGAGTGCTTCGCCGTACTCCGTCACCGTCTTTTTCACGGCCCGATCGATAATCTGCTTATCCCGAGAGGAGAGCGTCGCCTTTAGAATATTGCCTATATTTACCGGATCGACCAGGTACATTTTCCCGACTTTTGTCGCTTTTATCTGGCCCTTTTTGATCCTATAAAATATCGCCACCCTGCTCACTCCAAGCATCTTGGCAACTTCTGTAGTGGATAAAAAACGTTTTTCCGTCATGTTTGGTTAAGTGATGTCTATTATCTTAACATGGGTTAAGTTGCTTGTCAATACTTAACGAGCGTCTCTCGCTGATTTATATGGCTCAACCCTCACCTCACCGCCTGCCTGTCGGCAGACAGGCTTTCTTTACAAGTAGCGCGATTTTTGCCTCCTCCGCAGCAGTCAGTTTCGTGAGGGCAAATGCGGTAGGCCACATGGCCCCTTCATCAAGATTTGCCATGTCGCTGAAACCGAGCGTCGCGTACCTTGCCTTGAACTTATGGGCGCCCTGGAAGAAGCAGACGACCTTGCCGTCCTTATTCGCATATGCGGGCATCCCGTACCAGGTCTTGGGTGTCAGACCTGGTGCATTAGCCTTGATGATCGCATGGAGACGCGTGGCCATGGTGCGATCCGGTTCCGGCATCTGGGAAATTTTAGCGAGCACCGCTGCTTCCCCGTCCGCATGGACCGCCATGAGCTCCCGGGCGCGTTCCTTCATGGCGGCTCGTTCAAAGTCCGTGAATCCCTTGGCTTTCTTACGAATATTTGGCTTCGGCATCTCCTTGTATGTAAATCGCGATTACATCATGCCTGAAAAAAGCAGCACGAGTGCCACTGCGGTAAGAGCGCAGAAGATAGTAACGGTTTGAACGAAAAGCTTCATCCCTTCTGTCTTTTTTCCGCTCATAAAAAACTGGAGCGGCTGGTAAAAAAATACATACGCCATGACCGTGACCGAGAGGGTAAGGAGGGATAAAAATACGACCGGAGCAAAAAAAGTATCAGGCTTGTCTCGCAGCGTACGGGTAACAACATTCATGATCGTGACGACCAAGGCGATATACGCTGAAGCTCCAAGGGCATTAACAAGAGGATTCTTGGACATAGGATGATTATACACCCGTGCTCGCCTACTGGGGCGGTTTTCGGATCGGTACCCTTACGCGCATGTCTCTCATGCTGCGATAAAATTCAACGCTCGGTCTGGAGTGGTCCACATCGAAATTTTTTGACAATTTTTCAAATGTTTTGCCAATAGATTCTATGTCATCGTTCCAATTCTCTATTTTCTCCTGGGCGTAGAGACCCTTCGGTATGGATCCCACGTGGTAGTCCCATTCTTTGGGCACATCGGTTTTTTGCAATTCAACACATGCCCAGTACTCATCTTTTGGCGGCGTTCCAAAAATTAGTCCATAGAATTTCCTGCCTCTCAGCGTGGGTAGTTTTTCCTCAAGTTTGTCAAAAGCGGACTTGGAGCCTCGTACACCAGAGTCAGACCTTACGTACATTATTGTAATTTCTGGATAGTCGTTCGTGGTCATACGTTGATTGAGCCGAGACGACCTAATTTTTCAAGATACTTATTGTAAGGTACACGAATGACTTCAGCGCTTTCCAATGTAAATTCCTTCTCCAAAGCAGCGTGTTCCGTTGGAGGATAATCCAGAACGATGGAGTGGAGGAAATCGTCGATGATGTATAGTCCCACGGTTCCCTCTTTGTACGAATACTCGGTATAGGCCATCTTCACGATATTCGCCGTCTGGTATCCCCGGCTTTTAAGCCACGAAAACCCCGCTTCTTTGTTTGCTATTGGGATAGACTCTATTAAAGTAAAGCGTCCGTCGGATTCTTTGAGGACATGGACTTCGATGCGGTCAGCATACTCGACAAACTTTTCCACATCGTTACCTGTACGCTGACCATAAAAGTGCGTTGCCACAACTTCTTTGCCTTTGATTGCCCCCTTTTTATGAAGAAGCTTTTGTATATCGTCAAATGAATTTACGAGGTATTTTTTTTCCTGGGGCTCCATGAACACATTGTATCATTACTAAAATAGCCCGCCATAAGGGGCTAAAAACCGGTGCCCCTCTGCCATGATCTTGCGCTAAAGTTTGTCAAACTGGGAAAATATCAAGCCGGCTTATTAGCAGTTACTATATTGTAGCCTAAAAAATTTCTGTATGGCCAAATAAGCAAAGAGGCTGCCCAGTTTGTCCTATCTTGTATCTGACCTCTAAGCACATCAGGCGATCGCCTAACGGCTCCCTGAAACATCCACTGCCACGTGGGCCAAACATGCGGACTAATGTCGGTAACGTGAACATTTTCAAAGCCAGAATCTTGCAATAAATCAGGAAAGGCGCCGTGAGTAAAACGCTCTATACTGGCCATACCAGTGCGTCGTACAAAGAAGTCAGTTATTAATTTCCGCAACGGGTCTAATGTTTTCCTGTCAGGCACAGAGTACTCAAATAAAGTTAATCTCCCACCGGGCTTAAGTACCCGCAAAAACTCACCGAGCGCTTGCTCTAGCGGGTCGGCATGAACCAGAGTTTCCATGGTAAAAATTCCGTCTACAGAAGACCCAGGAAGCGGAATGGCGCCGTAATTACCGTTGAGTAGTCTAACTTTTTCAGCGCGGTTGCAGCGAGTGTACCGCCTGGCCTCGCTTAAGCGCTCAAAAATGAGATCTATTCCAATGATGTTCAAACCGAATTCTCCGCTTAAAGTAGCTGCTACCCTTCCAAAACCACAGCCTGCATCCACTACTGTTGACCCTGGGGGTAAGCCAAGTGATTGACCAAGCATATTCTCCATGGCACGTAGACCAGCCTTTAGGTCAAATGCCTTGCCGTCGGGTGTGTAACCAAAATGACAGGCACCGCCGAAAGGGCCTGTGAGGTAGGTGGGAGAATCGGCATAGTAACGTCTCGTCCGATCAACGCCACTGATATTTCTTGCTCTTTCTCCGGTGAACATTTTGGGAATGGTATCAATCTAGAAGTCGAAAGTCAAACTATAGGCTACTTTCTTCATGCCCTGAACGAAATCCGAACCCAGTTCCGGCAAACCCCCGACGAATGAAGTCGCCCGCCGCTCGCTGACGCTCGCTGTTCCGCAATAAAGCTTATTTATTAATCCTTCCTCTTAACTTACCCATAAGTTTGTTTAAGCGCCAAACTACCTCTCTACCGTCCCCATCTTTTTCCCTTTTTCTCAGTGAATTCGTATCAATCAGTATTAATTTTCCACTGGGGGTAAATCTTAAATTTTGACTCTGAGCATGATCCATGGAAGGGTCTGGGTAATATCCTGTTTCTTCCAAAACCCTCGCTACTGTGGTTGAAAAATCTTCCAGCTGCCTTATCATACCTTCAGTGACTGGATACTCCTCTGGGAGACGAAAGACAGAAGGGCTTAATTCTTTCACAAAATTTTGAACCATAGCATACACAATTTGACCCTTGTTGATATATATTTCTTTACCATCTTCTGTAAGTTTTCCCTGACTTTTCAGCGTAGCAGTTTCTTTGCGTGCCCATGAGAGCCACCCCTTGTCTACTTCTAAAGCACCCTCGGGTATAAATGACACATCGGCAGTTATATTTTCACAAGCTACAAAAGACACAAATACTGCCGGTACAACAAAAGGACCAAACAGTTCTTCGTGTTTTCGATGCTCCCAAGCAGTTACTACAAGTAATTTTTCTTTTTCATTTAAGTCTTCAAATTTTACCTTCTTATCTCTATTATGAAATAAAACCAGCCCTGGTTCGTCCAAAGTTTGTTGAAATTCTGCATGATCGATTTGTGAAAGCCTAGCTTTTAAACCTTCTAAAGGCCGGCTTTCTTCATCTTTCAAAACTTTTACAACAACGGGAACTTTTACACCATCAATTTCCGGAAAATATAAATCCACATAAGCTCCCCGTTCTCCAGAAGGGTTTAAAGCTTCGCAAGAAGATAAAGATCCCGAAAGTAATTCAAGAAAGGTTTTTTCCCTTGAAGGAGTATTCAAATCACTAAACCTGGGCACTCCTTGAAGCACAAGCTCTGTAACGCTTCGTAAATTATCTACCCCTCCTTCCATCATAGCCTCATAATATCAGTTTTTGGTCCCCGTAATAAACCAAGTTAGGCCTTTTATGTATATATAAACCGGGGTCAGACTTTTACCCTGAGCCCGCCTGCCCTGAGCTTGCCGAAGGATTGATTGCTCTCCTGGTTCGTTCAGTGCATACTGGAAGAAGATGAAAGACGTGCACAAGCTTATTGTTTCTGTAATTGGCTGTGAATTAGTGGGGGTCCTCGGTACTCCCTTTACCATTTCCGCTATTCCCACCTGGTACGCCACTTTAAATAAGCCGTCCTTTGCCCCACCCAACTGGATCTTCGGACCGGTTTGGACACTTTTATACCTAATGATGGGCGTAGCCTTTTACTTAATTTGGAAACAAGGCTGGAAGAAAAAGAAAGTCAGAACGGCTGGCATGTTCTTTCTAGCACAACTGGCATTAAATTTTTTCTGGTCACCGGTTTTCTTTGGACTGCGAGCACCATTGTTGGGGTTGATTGTGATTGTGGCTATGTGGGCATTGATCGTCATGACCATGAAGAAGTTCTACCCCTTATCAAGACTGGCGTTTTATCTGCTGGTGCCATATCTGCTGTGGGTTAGTTTTGCCACCATACTCAATGCAGCGATTGTAATTTTGAACTAAAGAATGAAAACCGGGGTCAGACCTTTACCCTGAGCCCGTCGAAGGGTTGATTGTATTGTCGCAACAGTTTTCCGGAATACTTTAATATGTTCCTGACTTCTCAAATATCTGTGCTGCTCTCCTGCTAGTATCTGATTCAGCACTCCGGCCACACCGCCAATGATGATTAAATCAAATTCGTTCATCTAGTCATTGCACTAAGAATCACCCAACTTTTGCTCAAGGAATTTTATCGAGCTGTTGTTTGATTTGCGCACCTGATTCTGTACCGAAAGTAACAAGTAATTTGTCTCCTTCTTGAATTTCCTGATTGAGAGCATTGTCGTTTTTTTCTCCGTTAAGGTAAAACTGCAATACGCCACCGTTACCTGTGCAGAATGTTTCTTTTGCGCCAGTAGTAAGGCATTGAGAAGTTAATTTAAAAGGGAGGGTCGAAAAGAAATCATTCCAAGTTGTACCTGACTTCTTCACCCGAACAATATTGGGATTATTTGCCTCAATATACACGTCCTGAGAAAGATTGTGATACATCGCCGCGGTAAAAACTCTAAAGGTGCCATTGGTAAAAATGGCGAAGGAAGCCTTTTTATCGACTTCTTGTATGAGAGGCAAAGACTTAGTCGCCTCACCGAGAGACACTTTCTGGCTAGGAATGTCATTTGAATTCTTATAAGAACCAGAAAAAATAAAATAACCAGCAGAAAAGAATATAAGTATTATTACTGCAATCGGAATAATTTTATTCATAAACTTTTATATTCATAGAGTTTGACTAAAATCGAACTGTGGATTGTATTGATGATTATCCATGGGCTAACTATTTATCATTTACGCTGTGACCACCAAACTGATGACGGAGTGCGGATATGACCTGCCCCGTATATGATGGTTTATTTTGTGACTGTTTTCTAAACTCTACGGAGCCTTTGATGATAGGAGCTGGCACGCTAAGCTCGCCAGCCGCTTCCACTGTCCACTCACCTTCTCCGCTTTGGGTAACCTTACCGGAACAACATTCCTCATTGTCCAGGTTGTCGCCGAATTGGGCATAAACTTCAGCTAACCAGCCGACTAAGCGGGAAGTAATCACCGAACCATGATTGTATAGATTGGCAATGGAATGCAAATCAAGAGTAAATGGGGATTTTTTCAGTATCGCAAAACCTTCGCCTAAGGCTTGCATCATCCCGTACTCAATCCCGTTGTGGATCATCTTCACAAAATGACCGGCTCCGGAACTGCCTACGTAAACGTAACCGTCACGTATAGCCACACTCCTAAATAACACCTCATTCTCCTGATAAACCGATTTTTCACCACCGATCATCATGCAGGCCCCGTAACGGGCTCCACCCGGACCACCGGAAACTCCCACATCCAGAAAGCGAATGCCTCTTTCCTTTAATTTTGAATGCAGCTTCATGGACTGTTTGTATGGAGAATTGCCTCCATCAATGACCGTGTCCCCTTCATGCAGGAGCGGCAACAGTTCTTCGACTAGGGACTCCACTGCATGATGGGGAACCATCAACCAAACCACCCGCGGTTGAGCCAGCTTGTTTATTAATTCAGTGAGTGTGTACTCGCCCTGCAGTCCTTCTGTTTCCAGTTCCCGCGTAATCTCAGGAGAACGGTTAAACCCATACACTTTCCATCCTTTGGAAATCATTTGTCTCGCTAAGTTGGCACCCATTTTCCCTAAACCAATCACACCAACCTCTTTTTTATCTGGCACTTCTGCATTTTTAATATTTCGTCCGAGAAAACTAACTTGGGGATCAGTATCAACTTCATATTTTCCCAGAGGGACATTCGATCGTTTCCAGTATTCAACAATGGGCTCAGTAAATTTCCATTCAGCTTCAACCTCTCGGAATGAGACAAATAAAGATTGCTCGCCGTTTATCGCAGAATATAAGACTTTGGCATACTCTTCGACATATTGCATCTTGGTTTTTTTCTCATAGAGAAAAAAGGAGAAGGATCTCTCTTCCAGAACCTTCTCGAACCCTGGTTTTTTTGTCCAAAAATTAATGATGACCTCATCATTGGGTGCGAAACGGAAAATAATAGTATTGAGGTTGTGATTGGGGTCAATGGCACATAAATGACAAACTGCCGGATGCTTCAGGGTCACCATAATTTCCTTGCGGGTTTCTGCCAGGCGCTTGCCTGCATGAATAGTAATAGGTACCCCCTTCCATTTGGGATGAAGAAGCTCTGTCTGCAAGGCAAAAAAGGTTTCTGCATCAGAATTTGAGCCAACTCCCTCAATGGTAGAATAGCCATTATATTGAGCACGGTAGGTTTTCTGCCGGAGCGTATTTTCTGTCCATGGCGCTAAGGTTGCCAAAGCATCGGCCCGGCTATCGGGTATACCAGCCTCTTGTGTATTCAGCGGGTAATCCATGGTGAGGCTGGTGAGAATAGAGAGCAAATGGTTCTGCCCCACGTCACGTAGTGCACCGACTGAATCATAAAAACTTCCCCGATCTTCTGCTCCAATAGTTTCGCGCAATACTAAATCTATACGCTCTATAGATGTATTGTCCCAAATATTCTCAAAAAGATTATTGGAAAAGCGGAAGTTTTCTATGCCCTGAATAATTTCCTTGAATAAATAGTGATCGATGCGATAGATTTGTTCTTCTTTAAAATAGCTTCTCAATAGTTTTTGAAGCTCCCGGGCTGACGCCAGATCCAATCCAAAAGGTTTTTCAATCAATACCCGGCTCCAGCCCAATTCGCCGCCACAGGGGATATTCAATTTTACTCTCTCTAGATTTTTAAAAATGACCTTATAATTTTTGGGTGGAACAGCTAAATAAAAGAGCTTATTGGCACAAACATTCCAGGCTGTTTCGACAGCATGTATTTTTTCAGAAAGGGACCGGAAAGCATCTCCATCCTCAAAGGCACCCTGCTGATACGAAAAAATTTCACAGAATTGAGAAAAATGTACGTCGTCAACCCGCTCCCCTCGTAGCTTCGTAAGAACTTGAAGAAGGTAATCACGAAAATCCTGATCCGAAATGGTTCTACGAGAAAATCCAACAATACTTATTTTCTCTGGCAAGCGATGTTGTTGAAACAAAAACCAGAGAGAGGGAATGATTTTTTTGGTTGCCAAATCACCTGTCATACCAAAAATGACAAGGATGGTAGGGCTAGATATGGATTGATTTTGTTTGGTTTTTAATTTGCTCATCTTAATTTGCTGCTGGGTATCGGAGATGATTTCGGTTGTATGTTTGCCCATCTCCTCAGCGCTATTTGCCGTAAAACCACAAACTGTTCTTCGCACAGTGGGCAGAGTAACTCATGCTTATCCATTCGTATCCCTTCCTTTTCGTTGTTACTTTTGCTACAGACCCAAAGCTTGATTAATAGCGTTTTTATCAAAGCCCAGGATTTTTGCTTCGGTGCCATCATCCTTGGTAATGTGAATACAGGGAACTCCCATTGAACCACAGGTGTCCATTGAAGCTTGTACCTCATCCGGTTGTTGATCCAGAAGTACATCCTCATACTCAACGCCTTTTTCTTTAAAGTATTCCTTTGCCAATGTACAATAGGGACAAGTTGTGGTTGAATAAATTTTTACTTTTGGCATAGAGATTCACCCCCTCTCAGTGAATAATAGCACTTACACGATCACTGTTTAGTCATTTCTAGAAATATTGCGCTCTTTGTCCGGCTCTAAGTAATCATCATCGGCATAGCACCAGATAAACGAGTGTTCATCTGCGGGGTAGCTTGCCATCACTTGATGACCAGTTTCCTTCGCATGCTTTCTCATATGCTGTGAACAGGAATCACAACATCCAACATATCCGCAGGTTAAGCAAACTCTCTGACCAAAAGGGCAAAAGTGATTCTCCTCACATTTTTCGGCTCCCGGTTTGGCAAAACTCTTTGGCAAATGAGTACATTCTGATATTTTCATAAGCTCACCTCCTTAATTATTTTGATACAGTTTTGTGCCGGGGTGAAATGCCGCCCAGGCAAACCAAAACAAACGAATCGGAATGATCGATTCTCCCGTAACTGTGTTGGTGACCACGATTTCACCATTGGCCTGTTTTTCCAGTGTGATAGAAATATCATCAAACGTGTCAGTGATTTTTGGGGTTTCATCAAAAACACTCACAGGATAAGCCTTTGAGGAACCGTTTACTTCAACTCCATAAACCACAGTTTTAATCTGTAGGCTCCTGTCCAGACCTTTTACGCCAAAGAGAAGCTCATCGTTTTCTTCATATGTCCCATATGGGTATTGGTCGTAATTTCTAGTAAAGCCGGTATTTCGGGAAAGAACCTGGGTATCCGGGTGCTCGTTTTTCCATTGACTCCAGGGGACGGTAATAATCGGGACTTTCACTAATGTTTCACTGCGTCTGGCAGCAGGACCTACAATCGCTTCTCCGGTAATCTGCTGCCAAAGGTTGCCCTCGTGTCGGTCGTACATGACAAGATCACTATTGTGCAACAGACCAGACACGCCAAACTCAGTGGCTGTTCCATTTACTATCCGTTCAAAGGCAAGAGCAGAACCGCACAAGGGACAAAACGTGATCGCAACAGGTGTACCTCCCGCTTCATCGTTCACAATCTCATGCCAGTTGAGGATCCTTTGGGGATAGGCTCTGACAACCCCGCGATACTCAAGCGCAAACACCCTATCCTCCGGCGCAAGCCAGGCATCCGCTGAGACGGCCGACTCAAACTGCGGGCGATCAATCGAAGGAATACAGTCACGGCCCGGGCACCCTTGTACGAGATCTTCCTTGGCTACCTTGGCCCCAGTGAAATCATCTTGCACGTTTGTGCCTGGCGCCGAGCCTGCGCTCCTCCAAATAAACAATGCCAGTGCAAGGAGGGCAAGAACAAACAGTGGTCTTATGGGTATATTTCGCATAGCTATATCTGTTGCAGGTGCCGAAGCAATGTGTCAAATCCGCCTCCCACCCAACGCGTGATCTCTCCTCCGTTTCGATCCAAGAGCACCAGCGTATGCTGGGTGGTCACGGCATAGTTCCGGTTCATCGTGCGATCGTTGTCATAATCAACCTTCAGGATAGTCACGCCTGGCGGCAGCTGCGCGCTTCTTTGCGTGATCTCCCGCTCCAGCCCGGCACACGTCTGGCACCATCTCGTCGCCGCGAAAAACAGAATTACCGCGCCTTTCTTCTGTGCTGTGGCAAGAGCTGCGTCCGAATACTCCCTGTATCCCGGCTGGTCCATGCGTATTTCAGATTGCACAGACTGCGTCCCGCCGGACTCGTCCTTCAGAAAAACAAATCCGACGATGAAAACAAACACGATGATAAAAAGGGTCAATGGTTTCATGCTAAAAATGCCTCTATATGAGACAACAACGAGCGCCTGCTCTTCTGCTGGGCTTTGAGCGAATAGCAAACGAGCTTCCCGCAGCGGTTACTTGCGACCAGTCCCAGCTTTTTCAAATCAGACAGTGCGTGGGAAGCCGCAGACTGGCTTACTCCTAAAATCTGACAGATGTCCATCACCGGCAGCTCATCAACGTTGTGCAAAAGAAAATAAATGGCGCGCTTTGTGGGATCAGAAAGCTCTTTAAGAATGAGGGTGTGATCCTGCTGGCGACCGAATACCCGAAGTTCAAGCTGCAGTGACCTGAACTTCCTGTCTGCGACGTAATGGGCATGTCCCTGGTGCCCATTTATATATGAACGATTGTTCATATATCCAACTCTACATCGGCGCACTTCCCCTGTCAACTCTTCAGTGAAAACCGGGGTCAAACCCTTACCCTGAACCCGTCGAAGGGTTGATTATCTTGTCGCAACAGCTTCTCGGAATACTTTAGTATATCTCTGCCTTCCAAATACAAAAACCACCTGGCTCGAGAATCGTAACTCTAATATAAGCAGCGAATTTGTGCGTATTTTCAAAGTTTTGAAGATTTAAGTTCATTAGTCAGCTACGAGAAGAGGTTGATAAAATAAATCTTGCTACCGCAACGGCTCGTTACACCGGGTAAACCTTAATTATCTAATATCTTCCCATTTGTTGAGATAACTATCTAACTCAATGTCACCTAGTTTATATTTACTACCTTTCTTGTTTATATAAACTAAATAATTAAGCCTCTCTTCCTTTGCGTGTCCTGAAGTAATCCAGCTTTTTACAATATAGTATGGAATTATCAAAAAATCTCTTTTGTCTTCAGAAAGAAGAACAAAAATATAAAAAACGTTTCCT
>CAYNWD010000001.1:101250-108037 GCA_964400835.1 uncultured Gammaproteobacteria bacterium
TTTCAAATGAACTTCTAGTGATTTTAATAGGCATGTTAGTAAATAAGTCTTTATGTTTTACTTGAAAGTAAAAAGTCTTGTTGTTTTTTACTGCAAGGATATCTAATCCGACATCAACAGGTATGCTTGCAGCTTGAAATTGGCGATAAAGTAACTCTGCTAGTACATGTATTTCAGCTGCTTCTCCCCAAAATCTATTTTTTGGTAGATTTTCTTCATTTTCGTCTGTAGCTTCTTCAGCTACGCCTGTTTCATGCGCCTTGTTGTATTCTTTAATATCTTTTCCGTCCATGAGTTCCTTTGCTTTTTGAAATCCCTTAAACCTAGATTTGTAAATACTCCAAGATATTCTTCTTTCAGAATACTTTTTATATATTTCATTATCGTGTTGAATATCCCACACAACTGGATCTTTGCCCAGTTTATCTCGTAAATCTCTCAAATAAGACAATAATTTTTTATCACTAAGGT
Organism: uncultured Gammaproteobacteria bacterium; assembly: GCA_964400835.1. Taxonomy (GTDB): domain Bacteria; phylum Patescibacteriota; class Microgenomatia; order UBA10105; family UBA927; genus CAYNWD01. The sequence continues at coordinate 101,722 of CAYNWD010000001.1, forward strand.
TCATGCTTGTGGCCAAGTGAGAAGATGGAAGCCCCGCTGCATTTAGCGCGTTTCCTAATGTTTTGAAGTGGAAATATGCGTAATGGCCCAATTTGGGGACTGAACGAATATCTTTTAATGTAAGATATTCCCTATCTTTAAGTTGAGAAGCTAGATTTTTTAGATTCTTGATTACTTCTTGTCTATCCATGACTGTTTTGCCAAAAGATTGATTTGGTTATATTAGTGACTAATTGGCTCCGAATCATGGATCAGGCGAGAACCTATTTCCAAGTGTAATCTACAACGATCATCATTTACCAATTCCACGCGCTAGTATATCCCACGCCTGAATTACCCCTGTTGCGGCAAAAATCACACCAATAAAGGTAAGTATTAAAAATAGTCGCTGTAATTTATCATTCTTTTCATTTGCTACAGTAATGGTCTGAATTAACCTCTGTATGTCACCCTGAAGATATACGATGCTGTCATCCAGGCTTGTGAGGAGCTTGCCTAACTTTTTTGTTTGCTCTGTATTATTTCCTTGAAGATTTTGCAATTCGATTACTGTAAGTTCAAGCCTGTCATTCGTGGTAGCCGTAAGATCATTAGCGAAGCCGTTACCAGTGGTAACCCTTCTAAATTGTTCTCTGCCTTTTGGTTGTGATTGGTCTACACCTTTTATTTCTGACATGTTTATAGCAATTTAAGTCTGCGGATGCCATCTAAATGCTCTTCTGTAACCTGCTTTTTCTGCCTCTGCAACAGTCATAGCATAAAATTCACCTTTGTTTGGCTCTATAACGACGGTGTCGTACTGCTGATCCATAGGAAGATGATATATCTTCTCTTTATTTTTTCCCGAAATATTGCATTTAATACATGGATATCGTTCAAGCTTAAAGTTCTCCACAAGCTCAATTCCTAAATCCTTAGAAAAAGACTTAGCTATGTCCGATAATTTTGTAGATGTATAAAACGCGGCACGCACTTTGTGATCAGGAAAGTCTAATTTATATCTATAAACCGTGCCAAAAAATTGAAATATATGATTCTCATATATCGTTTTAAACTGAGACCAATTTTTACATTGAATCACGACCACCTCTTTCCCTTTTTTGGCAATCAAGTCTCTGCCTAAGTCTTCAAAACCCTTAAAGATTCCGTGAAATTCCACCTCATAACCGTCCTTCTCAAACAAATATCCAACGTATCTCTCGTAAAGAAATCCTATTGCACCTTTGCTTTTCCTTCGTTCCCAATATCTATCTAATGCGAGCTGGTTGCGCTCAACTGTTGGTAATTTCCTATATTCTTCTTTAGATAAGAATTTTATTGTTGGATCCTGTAACTCTTCTTGTGTATATTCCTGCAACACTTCTCTTGCCTCTAGTTCATCTAAAAGCTCTCCTTTAGCGTCTATAAGAAATGGCGCTAGAGTTTCGTAATATTTATTAATAAACTCTGTGATTTTTGCCTGTTTAATAGCTTCCGTCTTTTGTTTTGAGAGATCCCTTACTAAGTCTGCTGATTTTTGCGCTGGGTGAGATTTTGTTTCCAAATAACGTGCATATCTTCCGTCATAAAGAGATAAATATTCTGCGTATGCTTCCGCAAGCAATGGAAACCCGAGAGAATATTGTTTACTCAAGTCTTCCAGATCTTGTTTTTGCTTATTAACTATTTCTATCCTTCTCTTCAATTCCTCATTTAAGGATTCTAGTTCTTGACCACGGGAGTTGTATTTTTTTTGGGTTTCACTGAAGTATGTGTAAACCGCTGCAACGGCATAGATGGTTACGCCTATAAATATTAAAATCGCTATTTCCATAGTTAGCTCACGCTTTTTGTAAAATGACAGTTTGGATAACCTACACATCCCATAAACGCCCCGTATTTTCCTGTACGCCTCACAAGACCTTTGCCGCACTGTGGGCAGGTCGGAAACCTTAGTATCCTTCCTCTGAATTTATATTTCGTTTCCGGAACCGGGAAGTGAGTAAAACTTGGGAAACGATATCCAATTTCAGTTCCTATTTGAGATAAAGGAGTTCCCTCGGGTATAACTTCGTAGGTCTGTTGTAGTTGTTTTTCAAATGACCTGATCTTGGGATATATAAGTAGCGAAATAAATAGCATGAAACATGAACCTACGAATAATAAAAACAGTGTAAACTCCATAACCGATGATAATTTAACCAAATAAATGTCAGTTTAGGAAAGTATACTTCTTTTTATGTAAAATGTGGATTATTCGAAGAATAAGTATGAACTCGCTTTTGCTCGAATGCGAACCTTCTATCATTATTTTCCTATTCAGCCCGTCGTTAACCGATTTATCGTCAAAACGAGAAATTTTGCATACGCCTCGTGATGTGACATTGTTTTTCATTTAATTTGACTATGCTAAACTGGTATTAGAATGAATACCCCGAAAATCACGGCAGCAGCTTCGACCTATGATAGGGTAATCAGATATGCTCTTAGACAAGAGTTAACAACGGAGTTGGCATCTTACAAGCTAAAAAGTAAGTGCCCCGCTGACATTATTGAAGAGTTAGGAGTAAAAAATGGCGCCGTTAGAATCGATATGGCTGTAGTCAATGGAATTATGCATGGTTATGAAATAAAAAGTGACCGTGACACATTGCATAGACTTCCTAATCAAATGAATGAATACAACAAAGTATTCGATAAACTAACCTTAGTTGTTGGAATCAACCATCTTCATGAAGCCATAAATCTTATCCCTGATTGGTGGGGTCTCAAGTTAGCTAAAATTAGCCCCAATAATGATGTAATTTTTTATAATATTAGAGATGCAGAATACAATACAATACAAAACGGAATTTCCGTTGCAAGATTATTGTGGAGAGAAGAAGCTTTACAAATATTAGAGGATCAGAATATGGCAAAAGGCGTACGCTCTAAGCCTCGTGAAGAAATATATAAACGGTTAGCTGAAGTAGTTGAAATTGAATTTCTTAAAGAAAAAGTTAGGCAGACGCTGCTGACATCGAGGGAAGATTGGCGATTTGGAACAAAACCAGCGTCATATGGTGATTAATACACCAAGCTATCCAATCTTCATTACTTCCCGTACCTGATTGAAGCTTTTCTTTGATGTATTTTTTAAAATATTCTGCTTTCTCTGAAATTTTAGCATCACCCCAACTAAAATCAGCACTATAGTAGTATTTAGATCCAACTAGCAGGCTAGCATTTGCTAAGTATAGGTCAAATTTCCTTTTCTTTCCTTTCATAATTAACCAATTATTTTCGTGAGTATATTTAATGCTTGTGGTCGGATCAAAATACTGTAAGGCTTCCTTAAAAACCGGATTCCTAATCGTATAGTCCGAAAAAATTGGCATCCTCACCTGCTTATTTTTTCTAGCATTCAACCAATATTGCCAGTCAACGCGCGGAAGTGGAGTTAGTTCTTCAAACTTACAGTCATTCAGGTTTTCGGGGAAAGCACCGCTAGTGAAAATAAACTGATTCCAATCGATCAAATTTTCAACTTTCTGTCCTAAGCTAAAATAGAAAGAATATTGACCGATATCACCATCAATCGCTTTAATATCAATCAATAAATCTGTTCTAGCTACATCTAATCGAAATTGATGCAGGAAGGCGCTTATTTTCTCGTTTAGGGTTTTGACATCGGTCAAGTCCGATTGTGTAATCCTAAGACAAAGTCCTAAACCGTGCTTACCAGACAAATCACAAATAATTTCTTTTATCCGCATTTCATCATTAAGATTAATAACCGGTATTAGCTTTAATCCTTTTTCTATTCCGATGTGAAGAATTCTATTTATACTTTCAAGCTTTAATTGAATTGTATCGTGTGGGTCATGTAAAAGTGTAAAATCAATATACGCTTCGCTTTTACCCCAAGATTTCAATATTTCCTCAGGAATCTCTGTTATTTTCCGTTCCTTGAATTTGTTAACAATCTCGGAGATTATTTCGTCAGGTGTTTTTTTAACCTTCACTTTTTCTACCTTTTTATAAAGTGAAACAGTAGGCATAACCAGCTCTAACAACGGTCTTACCCCACATTTATCTTTTAATTCTTGAAGCGCTCTTTGTTCAGCTCTTTTCCATTTTAAGATAGGGACATAATTAAGTATGTTATTCATTTTTACTCCAATTTTCTTCCGGGAAGTGTTGCCGAATATTAGATTTATTAACAAGATCATTTAGGTATATCCATTTTTCTCCTTCGTATCTTATTTTCCCTGCAACGATAGCAACATGAACTCCCAATTCCGCTGCGAGACTCTGAGCTGCAAGGACGGAAGGCACTAATCTAGCTGGACTAATTTCCCATTTACTTGAAGGTACTAAGGCTTCACTAGCTAGGTCATCTGCTGCTTTTTCTTCTGAACCAATATCAAGACCTTTTATGCTGTCTAGTTCGTCATAATAAAATTCTGTATCTTTATCAAAGTGTAAGATTAGATGCGCAATTTCGTGCATCAAGGTAAACCAAAAATTATCCAATCTGTCATATCGAAGTGTTAAACCGATAACTGGATTAGCTTTATTAACTAATAGTGTTGCTCCATCTAGTTTTGTTTTCGATAGATGCTTTTCAATGATGAATATAACGCCTTTTTCTAGTAATGCCTCCTTCGCCAAGATCGGTCCATTTTCGGAAATACTTAGTTTTACTAACTTTTGCATAAAATCAAGATCAATCAATCCATGACTATATTTGGCAGAAACTTTTATTTTTTGTGCTTTTTTTATAACTTTAGTTGACCACGCTGCTAACGCTTGTTTATCAGTATAAGGAAGCACTCTATAACTAGATTTACGCCATAATGCTACCAACTGAGTTGGAGATCCTACAGGTAAAAAGAAATTTTTCAACAATTCTGTTTTTGAAAGCTTTTTTTGCAATGATTCTTCATCAAAATATCCCTTGGATTTCATTTCTGCAACCAAGCGATCATCCCAAGTGCGATATTCTGAGTCTTCAATAAAGTCTGATTTTCTAATTAGAACTTTTGCAGGAATACCAAGACCTTCTTGCAACGCTCTAACCATTTCAAGACTTAATTGACGTTTACCTGAAAGAATTTCAGAAACTCTACTTCTGCTACCTAAATAGGGAATTAGATCTGAGGGTTTAAGTCCGGATTGTTCCATTCTAAATTTAATCGCTTCGATAGGATCAGGAAGATCACTTGGAATTTCTTTAAATTCATAATCTTTAATTAAGGCACCAAGAAGACTAAGCTGTTGCCCTTCATCTGATTCTGGATTTGGGTCACGACCTAAAAGCTCTTTGAGCAAAGCAAGAGCCTCTTCATAATCTGTAATAGTTTTAATAACTTTTATTTTGTTCATATTGTCCTCTCATGTCTACCAATTGTCATATTCTCTATGTGTTCCGATCTTTTCTACTAACACCATCTGACTTTTATAGCTTATAGTCGTTAATATCCTGTATTTATTCCATCCTATGTTAAATATCACCTGCTGGTCCTTCAGGAGACTAGCTTTTGGAAATTTCGCCTTCAAATCGTGCGGAGTTTTCCATTCTGCTTCTTCGATTTCTGCTTCCCAAGAGCTTATTTGCGGTCTCGCGTCCGCATACCGTCTCTTAAACTCCTGTAATCGTTGTTTTCCAAATAATTTCATTTTGCGATCTGGGCAGTGTTATGAATATTGTTCCCATATTGGGAATAGTATCATGGACTTCTGATATATTCAAGTGTTATGTTATGGGTGCGGTTTTTTGTGGAAAAAGCACTATCTTCGGGGGACTCATTACTACAAAATCTTCTCCGTAAGGTGCTTTGATGTAAGGCTACTGATTAAAAATGTTTACTTTTCTTATCCCCATCCTTGAAGTATTTTTCTGCAAGTCCAGCTCGAAGGTTTCTTCGCAATTTATCAATCAAAGCGTCCTTGCCGAACTTTTCAGGATATTTTTTCTCTAGCCCGGCATGAAAACCCTGTTTATATTCTTCAGAAAGCTTCGGATCTAATACACGTCTTTTATCTTCATTGCTTTTTTGCAATTGTACGTTGTACAAAGGGCTAAGTGGTTTCTTCCAATCAGACCAAAACCATAAAAGTAGAATCGAAACAATTCCTATTATCCCTACGGGAATACCCATCTTGCCCCCATAGAACGCTATCATAAGGCATATTCCGATCAACGCAATCGATAATCCTTTCAATCCAGCACGAGATGCAATGACTCCTCCGACGATCATGCTCATCAACACCAATAACAATACTTCTATCATATCGAAAATATATCATTTTTGAGATCAATATGCTAGTTATCGTCTGTAGAGTTATCGACTTC
>CAYNWD010000001.1:108047-131856 GCA_964400835.1 uncultured Gammaproteobacteria bacterium
TTTACCTACGATCTGGGTATGAAGGCATCTCCAGCAAGGCGAAAACTCGGCGAGACGATCAGAAAGATTCGTACCAAGCAGAAAATATCTCAAGAAGAGCTCGGGTTCAGAGCGAAACTTCATAGAACGTATATTGGAGCAATAGAACGGGCTGAACAGAATGTTTCTATAGACAATATTCACAAGATAGCAAAAGCATTGAAAGTTTCTCCTGGCGATCTTCTCAATTAACTCCATAGCGATAATTTGTTGACACGATAAAAAGGAACGCATAGTGAGGTTTTTTGACACGGTGAAAAGATAGCGATGGGGTAGTTTTCCGACACGATAAAAAGAGGCTATAGAGTGGTTTGGAGACACGATAAAAAGGAACGCATAGTGAACAAAGCTCCTACTTGACTCCACATAGTTTTCGTCACTAAACTTGTAAACTGAGAGATAGAAAAGCTCCTAACCCTTTAACGAGGACGGTAAAGCGATCTAGATCAGAACCTTTGTGGTTCTATTGGATTTCTTAGCCGTCTTTTTTATTGGAAATCGGGTGCATCTAAGAAAACTCCTGTTGAGGTATGCACCCGAGACAGGAGTTTTTTTATGGATCATATAAGCAGCGTTATTAAAGGAATTAAATTAGCTAATAGCGTTATTAACGTTAGTGTAAGTAATTCTCCTACTAACGTTAAAGGCGATAATAACGTTACTTCTAAGGTTGGAAAATACGCGCTCGATAAAAGATCGTTTACTCCAAACACTCCCAAAACCAAACTAGCCGAAGAAATAGCGGCGTACTTCGATGACATCGAGAACTACGCCTTTTATCTGCACGTCGTTAATCATTTGGGTGAATCACAGGCGTATTCCTTCTTCAAGAGCATTCAAGAGGAAATCACTGAAAAATCCGGAACTCGATATCAAATCATAAAGCCAAAGAAGTATTTTGCCTGGCAATTTAAGCGGAGGTATCGATGAAAAAGTTACAAATCGACAAGAAAGGCACAAAACAGATACGTATCGATGCGGGTCTGCATAGATTACTCAAATTAAAAGCAGCAGCCGATGGAGAGTCCATTAAAACGCTTCTAGAGGGGTATTTAGCGGAACTGTTAGCAGTCACTGGTAAGACTCCGACCAAAGTTTAACTATGAAACTTTCATCTGAAGCACTTACAGCTTTTAAAAAAATCTTCGAAGAAGAGCATGGTGTAGTGCTCACTGACGAACAAGCTCAGTCTAGAGCGATACGGTTATTACGGCTAGTAAAAATGATTTATAAACCCATTATAAAACGAACGTGATATGATCTTAATATGCTAGTTATAGACTGCAATTATGAATTTATACTCCATATATTGTCGTAAATCATCTGAAAGTGAAGATCGGCAAGTATTGTCGATTGAATCTCAAACAAGGGAACTTGTTGAGATAAGTAAAAAACATGAACTACAAGTCGTACTAACAATTTCTGAATCAAAGTCTGCTAAGAATTTAGGCAGACAAGGATTTGAAGAGCTAATCAAATTAATTGAATCCGGACAAATAAATAGCATACTAGTCTGGCATCCAGACAGGTTATCAAGAAATCCACAAGACGCCGCGACGATCATCTCTCTGATGGATAGCGGAAAACTTATAGAAGTTCGCACCCCAACTCAAACATTTCGTAATAATCCCATGGATAAGTTTATGCTTGGATTTTTTATGATGCAGGCAAAGTTTGAAAATGATCACAAGGGTGAAAACGTTAAAGAAGGATTAAAAACTAAAGCAGAAAAAGGCTGGTTACCTAGCGGTGCAAAAGCCGGCTACATGAATGATAAATATGCAGAAAAAGGTAGTAAAACGATCCTCGTTGATCCCGACAGATATCCGCTTATCCGCAAGGCTTGGGATTCTATTCTCACCGGCACATATTCTGTCATAGAGGCATGGAGACTTCTTAATAGTTGGGGGTATTTAACGCCTAAGCATAAAAGAATTGGCGGTAAACCAATGAGCAGAAGTCACATGTACAAGATGTTTACTGACCCTTTTTACTATGGGGAGTTTGAATACCCAACTGGAAGCGGAATATGGCATCAAGGAAAACACCAGCCAATGATCACAAGAGACGAGTTTGATAAGGTCCAAAGACTACTTGGGAAAAAAGGCAGACCAAGACCTAGAACCCGCTCATTTGACTATGCAGGGCTTTTAGAGTGTGGTGAATGTCATGCCATGATAACTGCCGAGGAGAAGTTTCAAATTATCTGCTCGAAGTGTAAACATAAGTTTGCATCCCAAAACAAATCCGCTTGCCCGAAGTGCAATCTACTCATCGAAGAGATGAAAAATCCTACCCTTTTGCATTATGTGTATTACCACTGTACAAAACGTAAAAATCCGAACTGTACTCAAAAAAGCATCCGTGTTGAAGCACTTGATAAAGAAATGGATAAAATACTGGAGCGGTTATATATATCCGAACGATTCAAGGATTGGGCAATAAAATACCTCAACGAAATAAACGATCAAGAATCTGAGGAAAACGTTTCCATACTAAGGTCTCTTCAGTCAGCAAATGAAGATATTGAAACCAGATTAAACAATCTTCTGAAATTGAAAATATCCCCTCAAAATGCGGATGGTGGATTGCTAAGTGATGAGGATTATCGAAAGGAAAAAGAACGACTAAGTACCGAGAAAAAGAGGCTTAATGAGAAACTCGGAGGCAATAATTATCAAGCTGAACACTGGCGAGAAACAGCAGAAAAAACATTCGATTTTGCGTGCCACGCTCGGTCTTGGTTTGCTAATGGCGATAGACAGACGAAGCGTGAGATTTTAGCCGGTCTTGGTTCGAACGTAGAACTTTATGATCGATCCGTGCGTATAAATCTTGAAAAACCGTTACAGTTTATTGAAGTGGCGATGGAAGAAGAGCAAACGATTGCAGAAATGTTCGAACCTAAAGAAAAGCCCAATATACCAACTAATTTAGAGGCATACTGGGCGACAAATCTATCTTTGCTCCCCCTAGTAGACGTATTCCGTAATAGGGAGATTGAGATAAATATACCACTTGTTAACCTACAAACGCTGTTTTCTACTTTTCAGATAGCCGTAGCTTATCCCTAAGCCAAATTATCTAGTATTCCATACTAAATGGATGTATCCTGTAGACAAAGGTTCAATATCTATGGCCAAATTATTTAGATTATATATAGATGAGTCAGGAACACATAATTATTCTACAGCCCCCCAGTTGGATAAGCGGTATTTAGGGCTTACTGGTATCATAGTGGACTCAGAAATTTATGAGGCAGAATTTCAACCCCGCATTACAAATTTAAAAAAGTTATTTTCAAACGATCCAGATGATCTTCCAATTCTTCACAGAGATGATATTGTTAACAAAACAGGTGCATTTGCTAAACTCAATGACCCCACTATTGAAGCAAAATTCAATACTCAATTTATTTCTCTGATTAAAGATGTTGATTATAGTATATGTACCGTTGTAATTGATAAAACCGCTCATTTTGCTAAATACCAAAAATCCGCTAACCATCCATATCACTACTGTTTAACAGCGATGCTTGAACGATACGCTCATTTTTTAGAAATCAGAGGGAGAGGTGACGTATGTGCGGAATCAAGAGGAAGAATTGAAGATATGGCACTTAAAGATGCCTATGAACACTTTTATTCGGATGGTACTTATTTCCGAAGCAAAGAGTATGTTCAGACATACCTCACATCAAGGGAAATAAAAATTAAACCTAAAGATAAAAGCATAGCAGGACTAGAACTTGCAGATTTGTTGGCCTTGCCCACAAAACTCGATGTTCTAAAGACTAACGGAATCTTAACTACGCTCACAGAAAACTTTACAAAACAAATAATAGATTTAATTCAAAAGAAATATTGCCGTGGAAACAGAAGTCATAATGTTAAGGGGTATGGCAAAAAGCTTCTATAAAATGAAAGAGGCCAGCTTTCGCTAGCCCTCCCACGATGCCCTTTCGGGACATCCACCTTCGATAAACGAATTAACCTTATTATACACGACTGTCAAGTAATATTCAATTTGGGGCGTAAGAACAATAAAAATATCAATTTATGAGTTATTTATTCAGTCTATTTTGTAAAATCCCAGAGCCTCTAATAGCCTTTTGACCATTAGGAGCCTTGTATTTTGAGACCTGTTCGATTTTCTTCTTTAATTCGTCAAAAAACACACCAAACTCGTCTGGGGCTATATTTGATACTTGCCTGACAAAGTCAGCAAAACCTCCAAACTTAACCTTGATTGCCTGTTCTTTGGAGGCAGAAACATTAAGTTTCTTTGGTAAAACATCGCAAATCCAATTCTCAAAATCCAAACCGTAGTCTCTCATAGGATGAGTATATCAATTAGGGCTGGATCAGACCATCATCCAAGGTTAGCTATAGCAAATCAGAAGTAGTAAAATGGCACTGAAAACGTAATGAACTATGATGTCAGGTAAACACAAACTCTATTTTTTGCTTTTAAGAATTGAGGATGCAAGAGTAATTACACCCTCTGGTCGACCCTTAAGGCTAGACCCAGCAAATGACCTCAATAACCACTATAGAGAGGTTGAATTAGACCAACTGTTTACCAAGCTGGAAAAAGATGAGCGAGTTTTGAAAGTCTTAAAAGCTTCAAAGATAACAAATTCAACTCTTGGTGAACTTGACCCCGACCCCTACGACCACGCTGATGATGGCTGTTATCATATACAGCTTCTTCCAGCTTTTGATACGTATTTCGCTAAAATCCAACAGGAGCCAGAATATCAGGAGTATATTGGCAAAAAACCCTCAATCCCGCAGGCTCAAAACAACCCACGACCTAAATACGAAAGAAAGGCATTGGGAAAAATCTGGAATGTTCTACAGGAAATTGAAGAAAAGAGGCAGCTTGGAATTGATAATAACCCCATCAGGATACCATGTTTTCCTGCTTATGGTCAGGATGCTGACGATCTATATGAAGCTAGAAAAACAATTTTGGAAAAACTTCAATCTCTAGGTGCAATAACCGAATTGCATAAGGGCGTCGCAGGAGCCTATTATTACTGGTCTTTTCGACTTGGCAATAATTACCAAACTGTTTTTGACGAATACCAAGAGGAGTATAAGAAAGTGGCTCAAGTTTACCAGCAAAGTCGGGAAGAAGAAAAAACTACAAGCAAGCGGCTTGAAGAAAAAAATGAAGTTGTTTATGAAATTACATATACAAAACAGAGGCTAATCTTAATGAACAATGTTCAAATAGGCAGGCCAGATTTTAATAGTGAAAATGACCTCGTATTTTCCTTTCTATACGCACACCCGAACGAAAGTGTTACAAGAGAACAAATTGAAAAAGTAGTTGGCAGTAAACTAAACAAATCATTGCACAAAATAGTTGAGAATTTAGGCTTTGAAGGCGATACAAAAGAGGTGTTTATCAGTGTTTCAAAAAACGCTATCCAATTCAGAAACCCCATAACAAAAAAAGATTTAGAAGAAATGAAAAAACCTCTTATTAAACTTGTTAAAGGAGGAGGTAAACTTATCCTGCCCCACTAATAATTAGCCCCTTTTATTCCTATTTATACCCACAGATACCCAAGTTGTCCTACCACGACGACAGCCTTTTTTTCTTCATTTATTGTATAGGCGTGAATAGCGACACGCCAAATACCAGCTTAAAGTCGTACCTTGAACAGTCCTACGGCAGAAAATTGACCGACGAGGAAGGTTTTGAGTATAAAGACCGCTTGGTTAAACTTTTCAGTCTTTTGATTGAAATTGACCAGCGAAACCAAAGAAAAAGCAATGAAACAAAGACTATCTGAAATCCAGATTTTACCTATCAAGCCACAAAACGGCCTTGTAGCCTTTGCCAGCTTTGTTCTGGACAATAGCCTATATCTAGGCTCTATCGGTATTGTAACCCGGCCTGATGGTGGCTACAGGCTCGTATACCCCACTAAAAAGGTTGCTGATAAAAACCTTAATATCTTTTACCCGATTAACAGAGGGTTTGCCCAGTTAATAGAAAACGAAGTAGTAAGGCGATTTGAAGATGTAATGAACCAATATGATAGACACGATCAAGTTAACTCTCGATAAAACTATGTATTGGATTACAGACGTAAGTTTGTTCCAGAAAGAAACGATGAACTCCGCAAGGGGATATTTTACCTTGGTCCAAAATCCGACGAAAAGCGAGCTATTAAACGGGATATACAAACCCAGACTTACCGTGACCCGGCGGTTTAATTGTTCAAAACGCTTTGAAGAAACACTAGCGATAGAACTATCGCTCCCGAAGCTGATTTACGGCAACAATTTTGATGAACTGGAAAACAGACACTTTACCGAAACGGTAGAAAAACTGGTGCAGGTACTGGCGACAATGGGTGTAAGAGTATTTACCAGAATACTCGTTTTGGCACCTGTATCAACCGTACACTATTCCAAAAATATCCCGCTTATTGACGGCTCAACACCCCATTACCTTGTCAGTAAAATAAAGGAGGCCAATATATCACTTGCTCTTGACGTAAATCAGACAGACTACCGCAATGATGGGCATGGCTATAAATTACACAGCAACTCATATGAAGTGGCTTTTTACGATAAAATTCACGACTTGGAAAAAGCAAATAAACAGGGTGATAAGCGGGCGATTGAAAAAGACAACGCTATACAACTCGATCTTTTTAATGCCTTTCAGAAAAGAAAACGGTTTGAAGTGTTACGAATGGAAATTCGCCTTAATCAACGTCAGAAAATAGGTAAACTGCTCCGTGATTTGGGTATCAACACGGAACTTGTTTTTCAAAATCTGTTCAGCTCGGCAATATCACAAAAAGTCCTCTTGCACTATTTATGTGAGGTTGAAAGCGGAAGACCACGATTGCTTGACCTCGACGCTAATAATCCAAAAGCGTTACTAGCCGGGTTAATTATCAACAACCCCAAACTGGGACCGCTTAAAACGTTACAGGCGTTTGGACTGAAGCGGGCACTAAGTGACGTTACCCTTCGTGAAATGAGGGCAATGTTTGGTAAATACAGCCCTAGGAGCTGGTACAGACTTATTGCCGAAACCAATAAGCTCAATATACCATCATCAAATAATCCTTTCGGGGTTATTCGCAGTAACCTGACTACCTTTGTGCCATTAAGACTAGTTGATTTTCAAGATCAAATGATAAATAATGATAAATATAACTAATATGACAGAAGAACAGTACTACTCCATTGAAGAAGTCGCTAAAACACTTAAAGTCGCTTATCTTACGGTTTATCGCTGGATACAGAACGGAAAATTACGGTCATTAAAAGCAGGTAAACAGTATAGAATAAACAGATTAGATTTATTGGACTTCTTAAAACACAAATGAAAAAAACACTTAAATACATAGATTTATTTGCTGGTATAGGTGGTTTTCGAACAGCCTTTGACAACCTTGGGCTTGAGTGTGTTTATTCAAATGATTACGACAAACATGCCGCTGTTACTTATAAGGCCAACTTTGATGAAATTGACAATACGGACATTCACCTTGTTGAGGCAACGACTATTCCAAAATTTGATTTATTATGTGCTGGCTTTCCCTGTCAGCCATTCTCTATCGCCGGTGTCAGCAAAAAAAACTCATTGGGAAGAAAACATGGTTTTGAAGATAAAAAGCAGGGAAATTTGTTTTTTGAAATAATTCGTATCGTAAATCATCATAAACCCAAAGTACTCTTTTTAGAAAATGTTAAAAACCTGAAAAGTCATGATAAGGGCAATACTTGGAAGGTAATTAAATATTCACTGGAACAGGCTGGCTACACGGTTTTTATGCAGGTTATTGATGGGAAAAATTATGTACCTCAACACAGGGAACGAGTATTTATTATTTGCTTCAATAAAACATACTTCCCTGATATTAGCTTTTCATTCCCTAACCCGCCACAAAAGAGACTTTATGAACTGAAAGACGCTATTCAAAATGAAGTTGAAACTAAATACACACTATCTGACAAACTGTGGCAATACCTGCAGGGATATAAGGAAAAGAATAGAATTAAAGGGAATGGATTTGGCTTTGGGTTGATAGACCCAAAAAATGATAAATATACCAGAACATTAAGTGCTAGATACCATAAAGACGGTTCGGAAATTCTTATAAAACAGAACGGGAAAAATCCGAGAAGGCTAACGCCCAGAGAATGTGCAGTACTTCAGGGGTTTCCCAAAAATTATAAAATAGTGGTTTCTGATACGCAGGCGTACAGACAATTCGGTAATTCTGTTGTTGTCCCGGCCATTCAGGCTACTGGAGCACAAATATTAAAAACCATTGAAACATATAAAAGAGGAGGGTCAAGGATAAAGCAGGTGTCTTTATTCTAATTACTATGTTAACCACAGTAGAACAAACACAACTTAAGCTGCTGGAAAATATTTATTACATGAAGCCAATCCTCGCTAAAGTAAAAGAGAAAGTTAAAGCGGTTGGTACGGTTGCGGCTTTTGATTACATACACGAGGTGCTTCTTGCCTCAAAGAGTGATGTTGAAAAGATGCTCGATCAAAGAATTATAGATAAAGAAATTACAGATAAGTCTCAAGCAAGGAAATCAATAGCAGGAGCTGCGTTTTCAAACATCATGCAATATCTATTTTTGAAATGCAAAGATGAAAATAAAGTCAAAAACAATATCTTCATTACAAATAAGACAAAAAATTCTATTTTTGAGGACATGGTCACTATACACGTAGATGGCGAAACCCAGAAACCCGATATGGATCTCATTGTCTACAGTCTTAATGAAAAGGGTGTAATCAACAGAGCAATTATTATATCCTTAAAAACCTCTTTACGAGAAAGAGCAGGACAGACTTATAAATGGAAGCTTCTATTAGAAATAGCCATTGGCAGCAGCGAAATAAAGAAAAAATACAATATTCGATACGATGCCAAAAAAATGCCCTTGGTTTGTTTTGCAACGGTAAACTTTTATAACGAAATTAACAATCCACAACACAGGGGCATGTTCAAATTTTTCGACAATTCTTTTATCGGAAAACCGTTAAAGGCAAATTTTATAAGCAATCTCTCAAAGATTGTAGATTATGCAAACAGTAATTTATAGGAGCGATGAGTGTATTACTGGCAATAGATGGACAAAATATCAAAAGACAAACGCAGTTGGAATATGTCGAGAATACGACATGCCAACACCAAGCTAGAATTATTAGTAAGAAAGTATTTGTTTTCGCAGGGATACAGATACCGTCTAAAAACTAACTTATATGGTAAACCCGATATTGTTTTTCAAAACAGAAAAATTGCAGTATTCGTCAATGGATGCTTTTGGCATCACCACAAAAACTGTAAATTGTCATATATACCAAAATCGCACACTACCTTCTGGTCGAATAAGCTGGCAAAAAATGTTGAACGTGATAAACGAGTAGACAAAGAATTAAAGTTAAAAGGCTGGAAAATAATCAGGATCTGGGAATGTGATATAGAAACGAATTTTCACAAGACCATTCACCAAGTTATCAAAAAGATAAATCAACAAAGGAAATAAACCGTTATGACAATAAGTAAACTAAATCCGAAAATAAAAAACTACAACAAACCACACAGAGCAAACATGATTAAGGTTTGCAAGAATTGTGGAAGTAAATATTATCCACGAGCCAACGGGTACGAGCTAATAAGCGAATATTGCAGTCAGGAGTGCTATAGAGCAAAACGATGGGGCTATCACAAAAAATAAAAAATAAATATGATGAAAGCGGTAATAATAGCGAGGGTAAGTACTGAAGAACAGAAAGAGGCAGGTAATTCTCTACCCGCTCAAACAGCACGGCTTAAAAAATACTGTCAAAGTAAAGGATTTGAAATTATCAGAGAGTTTAGCTTTGATGAAAGTGCATACAATGACCAGCGAAGCGACTTTGATAATATTCTTGACTTTGTTATCGGTCAGAAAAATAAAGTAGCAGTTTGTTTTGATAAAGTTGATCGTTTATCCCGTAACGTATTCGACAAAAGGGTTTCCCTACTTTATGAAAAAGCCCTCAAAGACGAGACGGAGCTGCATTTTGTTTCAGATGGACAAGTTATCAACAGTCAAATATCGGCAGTAGAAAAGTTTCAGTTTGGCATCAGCCTTGGTCTTGCCAAATATTATTCCGATGCTATAAGCGATAACGTAAAGCGAGCTCAGGAACAGATGCTTAGAAGTAGAATATACCCTGGCAAGGCTCCCTACGGGTACAAAAACGGTCTAATAGGACCAGATGGCAAGAAAGACAAAGATATTGACGAATTTACCTCACGTATCGTATTGAAGGCTTACGAATGGTATGCAACATGTGCATATTCGATGGACTTACTTAGAAAGAAGCTGAATGAAGAATATGGCGTTAACTGGTCCAAAGGTTTTACAGATAAAGTGCTTAAAGATCACTTCTACTACGGCATGATGACATGGAAGGGTCAAATATACCCTCATAAATACCAACCGATTGTCCCCAAGACACTATTTGACCAAGTACAACAGATAAAAGCAGGTTTTAATAAAAAACGCTTTAAGTATGCCGGTAAACCTTTTTACTATCGCGGACTACTTCGGTGTGGTCATTGCGGACTATCAATAACCCCGGAAGAACAGAAAGGGCACGTCTACTACCATTGTACGCAGTACAACGGCAAGCACGGGGCTGAATGGCTAAGAGAAGAAGATATTACCGAACAGATTGGACAGATTTTTAAGCACCTACAGGTACCGGATGAGGTCTTACAGCAGATTTTGGATGCTCTACGCATGACACACGAAAGCAAGACTGAATTTCGGAACAAACAGTACGATCAATTAACAAAAGACCACGAATTATACTCAAAACGACTTGAGAGAATATACCTAGATAGAATAGACGGGCGTATTACTGACGATGCGTATGACAAATTCTTTCAGTCATTCCGTGAAAAAGTCGCAGATATTGATACTCGCTTAGGAATACTGCAGGAAGCGGAAGATAACTATTACATTACGGCTAAATACGTGCTGGATTTGGCTAATCGGGCATATGACCTCTTTGTAGGTTCGGAAATCGAAGAAAGACGGCAGTTAATCAGACTCGTACTTCAGAACCTTAGAGTAGAAGGCAAAACAGTCCGGTATGATGCGATAAAACCATTCGACACGATCCTAAATTACGCCAAAACCAACGCTTGGCTCCCCCGGCGAGACTCGAACTCGCAACATCCTCTTTAACAGAGAGGCGCTCTACCATTGAGCTACAGGGGATCCGTCTATTAACTTTTTAATAAATTCTCTTCCTCTATAACTTTTTAATTGTTTTTCTCTCAACAACGCTTCTCCTTTTGTTTTGACTTTTTCTTTATATACTAACCTCCAATATCCGGAAAATCTTGATGTATACGAACCCTTAAACTCTCTATTATTGTGTAATTTTAATCGTTCGTCTAAATCTTTCGTTTGACCTATATAAATCTTATCGTTCTCCTGATTATAAATGGCATAGACATGACGCATGTTTCCATTATAAGTCGCTCTACCTCCGCCAGCTGGCGGAGAGCTACAGGGGAATCGACCACAACGGCCTTCCTCATTATATCATCGACCTTCCCCGAGTTCTACCGGCCGGACGTGGTATACTTTCTTCGATGAAAGTAAAAATTGAAACGCCGCAGGCTCCTCTGCCGAAAGGTATGCCGTATTCGCAGGCGATTGCTTCCGGTAACATGATCTTTACCGCAGGGCAAATCCACGTAACGCCTGACGGCAAACTCCTGGATGGAACCATCGAGGAACAAACACACCAGGTCATGAAAAATCTGTCCGCGGTGCTTGAGGCCGCGGGTGCGACTTTTGCCGATGTCGTCAAAACCACTATCTATGTCACCGACATGGCCTCGTATGCAAAAGTCAACGAGGTGTACGGAAGCTACATGACGGAGCCGTATCCGGCCCGCGAGACCGTATGCGTCAAAGAGTTACCCCTGGGGGCAGATATCGAAATCAGCATGATTGCAAAAAAACCGTGAAACCCGTTTACCGCGCCGGCCTCATCATCCTATTTCTCCTCCATTTCTTCCTGGCCTCCTGGTACGTACGGCAGGCAGACATTGTATTTACCGCAGACATCGGCCGCGACTTCTGGCTCCTGGAGGAGCTTGCGGAAAAAAAGCTTGTCCTCATCGGCCCGCGCGCAAGCGGTGAGCTCTACCACGGCCCGGTGTGGACGTACATAAATCTCCCGGCGTTTCTCGTCGGCAGCGGAGACCCGGTCATCGTGGGCTGGTGGTGGATCCTCCTTGCTGTTGCCGCAACTGCCGGAAATTTCCTCATCGCCAAAAAACTGTTCGGCCCGGCTGCCGGGTGGGCATTTGCGCTCATGAGCTCGCTCTACTATACGTTCCATACCCGCGGCATGAGTCACCCGCACGGAGCGATGTTTATCCTGCCGTTTTGGTTTTTTCTGTTCGTCCGGTACCTCCAAACCCGCAGGCCGCTGTTTCTGGCAGCGCATCTACTCCTAAGCGGCCTACTGATCCAGCTTGAACTTGCCGTCGGTATCCCGTACGCGGGTCTTTCCGGCCTCGCTCTTTTTTCGGTTATCGTCAAAAAACGAAACTTCCGGCACCTTCTTTACCTGGGGATAGTGCCGCTTACATTGGTTAACTTTGTCATTTTCGACCTGCGGCACGACCATTTGCTTTTCAATAAACTCCTGGATTTTGTGGGACCCCACCAGGAAGGAGAGCTTTTTAATTACGCTAAATATATCGGGCAGCGGCTGTGGCTGCTGTTTTCCGGGCCGGAAATTCTGCGCCGGGATCCCGGGTACCGCAACCTCGGCCTCATGCTCGTGACGCTGCTTCTTACGGTTTTTCAGATTCGGAAAAACAAGCACCGCGTCGTGTACACATCGTTTCTTTACTTGTATGCCGGATTTTTTGCCCTGAGCTTTGTCGACAAAGGCCCGATCCTCTACTTTCACCTGTACCCGCAGTTCCCATTGGTATTTTTGGTCTTTAGCTCCTTTGTGGCATCGCAGTACCGGCGATGGTTCATCCCGCTTTTTACCCTGGTGTATATTTTCAATGTCGCAGGCTCCGTAGGTGACGTACAAAGCGCAGCCGGGTTTATCGGAAAAGACCGCGAGTCGTGGAAGGCGCTGCGCACAGTTGCCGAATCGGTCGCACTAGAGCGGGAGGCAGCATTTGGCTACTTTGTGTTTTCCCCGGATATCACGGGCTATGCACCCAAATACGCAGTGCGGCATATCCTCAAAAAATCCGGCAGAAACGCACAGGAGTTTACCAAGCTCCCCGTCACCTACCTGGTCCTTTCGCCCCCGCCGCGCAACAACCCCACCATGACCGGTACCTGGTGGAGAAAAAATCAGCTGGGGATCGCCGGGGAGCCGGAAACATCAAAAACTTTTGAAAGCGGATTTGTCGTGGAGCGCTATATCCTCTCCCCTGAAGAGCAGGCAGTCCCCTTTGACCCGGCGCTGGACCCGGGGCTTCACTTTCGCTAGTTATCGAAGGCCTCGTCTTTGACCATCAGACGATAGGCGCGCGTACTGTCTTTTCTCGTAATCTCGTGCACCTGTTTATACCCGTCCACTCCCGAACAATCGCCGTTTTCCACTATAAGCGTCTTGGGCGAAACTGCCGTCCGCGAGAGAAGCTTGGTGGGACACCAGTCAGAAAAAAATTCTATTCCCGGCAGCCGGTCTATCTGAAGCTGCGATTTAAATTGGCCTATGAGGGACGGGTCGAAGTTGCCGGAAAAATAAAGATAGTAAATGGGAAGCCTGGCAAACGGCGGCATGATGATGCCGTCATATTCAGCCTGATGGGCTAGAATATAGCGCACGACTTCTTTATCCCCGACATTGCGCAGCACACTCTGGTTGGATCCTTCATGCCGGCTGTACTGATGCCAGAAATATATCGACTCACCCAGGAGTAAAAACAGAATGACTCCCCCTGCTATCACCCGTGGGATACGGCCGGGCAAGAGTTTGGAGAGCTTCAAAAATCCTGATGCCGAAAGGAGAAGAAGCGGCAGAAGGAGAAAGAGCGACCGGTGCACATGCGGCACAAAGTCCACCGTCAATACCGCAGGAAGCGGTGTGATAAGCGTCAGATAAAGAATATAGGTAAAAAACGGAATGCCGGAAACCGGTAGAAGTGAGGCAAACAGCAGAATACCTGTGACAATAAACAGGATCCCCTGATGCGGCACATTGAAATAGCGCGCCTGTCCGCCCGCCTGAACAAAGAGGTGCTGGGGCGAAAAATAACTCACGTACTGACTCACAAATTCTCTCGCGTATCCCACGACTTTGTTGTGAAACGTCCGGGCAAGCGTAACGTTTTCCTTTCCTTCATCAAAACTTAATGCTTCTAGATTTGCGCTGATCCGGCTGCGCACTTCTGTACTATGGAAAAGCGACGTTTGCTCAAACCTCCCCTTGCCCCAGGGCGTGACGGCAATGATTCCGGTCAAAATAAATGCAGCAACCGTTGCAAAAATCAGGGTGCGCTTCTGCGTTTTGCCAGCTACAAAAAGGGGCAAAGGAAGAAGCGTGAGGGGAACGATGACGCGAAGCCCGGGATGGAGGAGGTAGCTAGCGAAAAATAACGCCAGCGAGCCCCTGGTGCGGCCGGAAAGGATGAGATACAGCGCCCACGTGTAGACAAAAAATCCGATAATTCCCTCGGCACTTGTCCGGGAGAGGACCACATGCCAGGGCACAACCGCAAGAAAAAGTCCCGCAAGAAGGCTGGTCCGCCGGTCTTTGAAAAAAATCCGGGCGAGGAAGGAGAGCGGAAACACCGTAAGGGCACCCAAGAAAGCCGTGGAAAATCTGGCGCTAAATTCCGTAAAGCCAAAAAGATACGTGGCCAGACCCGTCAGATACAGAGGCAAGACCGGCGGGTAGTCGCCGAATTTGTCAAAGTACAGAAGCGGCCAGAATTTTCCATGGAGGTCCCGGCCGTTTTCCAGGATAAACCGGCCGACATACGCATTGGTGACTTCTTCTTCATACAAGCCGAGCGGAATGCTGTCGAGCCGATACAGCCGCAGAAAAAGCGCAAGCAGAAAAATAAAGACGAGCCAAATGTTTTTTTTGAAAAATGCCTGCATGGATATCTGTGGTTACATCGTAACAAATTCCGGCTTCACCTGCGCGCGCCGGCCACTAAGGAGCTTTTGGATTTTGGGGTCTATGACATACCGGCAGTAGGGAGCACGGGAATTTTTGGCATAGTAATCGTGATGGGATACTTCTGCCGGGTAGAATTTTTCAAACGGAACGATTTGCGTCACGGCGTTGGGGATATTTTTTTTCGCTGCTTGCGCAGCTTTTTTCTGGTCCGGATCGTGGTAAAAAATCATCGAACGGTACTGGGAGCCTTCGTCATTACCCTGTTTATCCGGTGTCGTGGGGTCATGGAAATGAAAAAACACGTCCAGAAGTTCTGCATAGGAAATAACGTTTGGATCAAACGTCATCTGGATCGCTTCCGCGTGGCCGGTATTCCCGGTGCAAACTTCTTTATATGTCGGGTTGGAAACCGTGCCGCCGCTGTAGCCGGGAGTCACGTGTATAACTCCCAGAAGCCTCGTAAAAATCGCCTCGGTACACCAAAAACACCCACCGGCCAGAGTTGCAAGTGCAGCCTTCATGGCATTATTCAAGATAGTCTTTCAGTTTTTTGGATCGGCTCGGGTGGCGGAGTTTGCGCAGCGCCTTCGCTTCTATCTGGCGGATGCGCTCGCGGGTAACGCCGAACTGTGCGCCGACCTCCTCAAGCGTCCGCGGCCTGCCGTCTTCCAGGCCAAAACGGAGAATGAGAACTTTTTTCTCGCGGTCGGAAAGTGTCGTGAGCACTTCTTCCATATGTTCCTTGAGGAGTTGCCTGCTGGTCTGGTCATACGGTGTGGGGCCCGGGTCGGAAATAAAATCCCCCAGATGGCTGTCTTCCTCGTCTCCCACCGGCGTTTCCAGACTCGTGGGTTCCTGACTCACTTTCATAATTTCCCGGACTTTCGTCACGTCCACTTCCATGACCTTGGCGATTTCCTCCGGCATCGGCTCGCGGCCCAGCTCCTGCATGAGCCGCCGGCTGGCGCGCACAAATCGGTTAATGGTCTCCACCATGTGGACGGGGATGCGGATCGTCCTGGCCTGATCGGCTATGGCGCGGGTTATGGCCTGGCGTATCCACCAGGTCGCGTAGGTGCTGAATTTAAAACCTTTGCGCCAGTCGTATTTTTCAACAGCCCGGATAAGCCCCTGGTTTCCCTCCTGGATCAGGTCCAAAAGACTCATGCCCCGGCCGATATATTTTTTGGCGATGGAAACAACCAGCCGGAGGTTGGACTCAATGAGCTTTTTTTTGGCGCGGCGGTCGCCCTTTTCGTAGCGCTTGGCCAAATACATTTCGTCGGCAAACGTCAGAAGCGGCACGCGTCCGATTTCCTTTAGATACATCCGCACCGGATCCGACACACCCTCGGAACTCACCTTGGCCAAAGCCTCGATTTCCTTCTCCAGCTCCGCAATGGATTTATTGGCCTCTTTTTCCACGTCCTGCGACGTGGTTTCAAACACGTCAATGCCGGCTTTAATGAGCTTGTCGTAGAGGCTGTCGATTTCTTTTATACGGTCTTCCGGCTTGGGATAGAGGATGAGGATATCCTCCTGGGTGACAAAACCGTTGGCACGGCCTTCTTTCACTAAATCGGCAACGGTGGCGATTGCTCGGGCTTTACTCATGGGAAAAATGCTCCAAAGACCGCTTGTATTGTACTAGATTGAGCGGGCTTTTTCTAGGCTCCCGAGCTCGCGGGAGAGCGTTTTGAGCTTCTCCTGCACTGCCTCAATATCTTCTTTTTTTGTTTTGGTCGTGAGCGACCCTGAAAGGGAAGCTATGGCTGCCTTTAGAATGAGCTGTTTTGCTTCCATGAGCGCGTGCTGCCACTCCCGTTCGTAACTTTCCGCATCCTCCACGATATCGGCAATATCCGCTAAAAGCGCGGTATCCAAAGTCGGCGCAAGCTCGATGGGCATACGGTCCAGAAAATCCTTCAGGAGAAACGTCGCGTGCGCTGCCATAAACGACTGGAGTTTTGTCAAAACCTGCCGGACCGCCGGGTGCGGCAGGTCGGCAAGAGGAATCTCGGCGACAAGCTCTTCAAATTTTTCCTTTGTCTTCCCCTGTAGAAGAAGCGCCAGAATGTGCATCGCAAGCTTCTCGCCGCGGGTCTGGCTCTCTCCGGAAACAGTGTCTACTGGATTGCGAAACCGGGGCAGCATCTCCTTTTTTGCACGGCTTTTCTCCATCCCCTCCAGAACCGCGTCTTCCGAAACATCGAGCTTTTTCGCAAGTTTTTTGGCGTAATGGCCGCGGACAATAGGATTTTCTATTTTTGCAAAAGCCGGAATGAGCTCGTCGCTGATCTTTTTTTTGCCGTACGCACTCTCCCCGTCAAAACGGGAAAACGCAGAAGAGAGAAGGTAATCATATATGGGAACCGCATCTTTTACGGCTTTTTTAAAAAGTCCGGGATTGTCTCGTGCCGGCTCATCCGGGTATGTCTCGGAGGGTAGGGTGACGACGTGCATGTCCACCCCCGCGCTGTCTGCAATTTCTATGCCCCGGCGGGCCGCAGTGTCGCCGGCAACATCGCTGTCCAGGGCAAACACGAGCCGTTCGGCAAAACGCCGCAGGAGCCGCACATGGCCTTCGGTCAGCGCCGATCCTTTGATGGCGACCGCATTGGCGACGCCGGCCTGAAAAGACGAGATGACGTCCAGCTCACCCTCCATGACCACTGCTTCGTTCGCCTTGGCAATCGCATCGCGCGTCACATCCAAGCCGTAAAGCACGTTGCCTTTCACGTACACCGGCGTTTCGGCAGTATTTATGTATTTTGCCTCCTTTCTATCCTGCCCTGCCGGCAGGCGGGCGGCAGCCAGGCCTTCGCCCGAATCCAGAACGCGTCCGGCAAACCCGACCACCTGACCCCGGTGGTCTTTGAGGGTAAACATGACGCGGCCGCGGAACCGGTCATAAAATCGGGAGCTTCGGGCTTCGGGTTTCGTACTTCGCAACACCAGGCCGGCGGTCTCCAAAAGCTCACCGTCATAGCCTTTCTTCGTGAGAAATTTGAGCAGTCCGTCCCAGCTGTTGGGGCTGTAGCCCAGGCCAAACGTCTGAATAGATTTGTCGCTGATGCCGCGGTTTTTCAGGTACAGCCGCGCCTTTTCGCCCAAGGCGTGCTTGGCTAAAAGATACGCATAAAACTCGCTCGCCAGGTGATTGACTTCGTATATTTTTTGCCGCAGCTTGCCCTCGGCGGTTTCCGGTGTCCGGCGCGTCAGCTTGACGCCTGCTTTGTCTGCCAGCATCTCCAGCGCTTCGCCGAAGTCCACATGATCATACTCCATGACAAAGTCAATGACAGATCCGCCCTTGCCGCAGCCGAAGCACTTAAACGACTGCCGGTCGGGAGACACGATAAACGAGGGCGTTTTTTCACTGTGGAACGGGCACAGCCCTTTGAAGTTGCGGCCGGTTTTTTTTATCGTCACCCGCTCGCCGACAATGTCGACGATAGAAAGCCGCGACTTGACTTCATCGATGTCACTCATCCAGGTACTAGAACTTCAGACAAAACGCAGAGAGTAGAGATACTCTTTCAATCTGCGCTTGAGAAGTCTGCCTCCTTTACTTGTTTTAAGGTAGTATTCTCTGCGCTTTGCATCCTGCTCGTTGAGACATGCTTCATGGTAGATTAATTTCCAAGGTCTGTACGCTTTTGTAGACTGATTTAATCCAGGATTATGTTCTTTTACGCGACGAACTAGATTGCTCGTAGAACCTATGTATAGGCCTTTGTTCTATACACTTTCTAAAACATAGACATAAAAGAACATAATCTTCTGAAGTTTCAGTACCTGGTCATAGCTCTGGGAGAATACCACGAAAGAGGAAGACGGGTCTAATTACTTCTTTTTAAATCCTTCGATGGCTTTGAGAATTTCCAAGGGCACGGTAAAAATAACCGTGTTGGACTGGTCGGAGGAAATGTCGTTAATGGAGTTTAACGTGCGCAGGTGAAGGGCGCCGGGCGAGCTACTCATGAGTTTTGCCGCCTGGGAAAGGTTTTTGGCCGCAACCACTTCTCCCTCGGAATTAATAATAGTGGCGCGGCGCTCACGTTCCGCTTCCGCCTGCTTGGCCATGGTGCGCACCATGGAATCGGGGAGCTTTATGTCTTTGAGTTCAACACTGGAAACGTCCAGCCCCCACTGGTGGGCGGCCTTTTCCACCTGTTCGCCTATCTTCATGGCGACGTCATGCCGCAGGGTCAGAAGGTGATCCAGGTCGACTTCGCCGATGACATTGCGCATGGTGGTTTGCGCAAGCTGCGACACCGCCCAGTAAAAATTTTCCACCTCCAGAATTGCTTTTTTGGCATCGGTGATTTTGTAGTAGATGACCGCGGTAATTTTCGTCGAGACGTTGTCTTTGGTAATCACTTCCTGATCCGGCTCCTCAACGACTTTCGTGCGCACGTCCACTTTCTGCATGGACTGGAAAAGCGGAACGATGATGCGCCACCCCGGACTGACGACTCCCGAAAACTTTCCCATGAGAAACTTTACCCCGCGCTCGTATTCATTGACCTGGCGCAACGAGGAAAGAATGATAACCACCGCGGCGAGAAAGAGAAACAGGGAAAGTTCCATAAAAATCCGACGAGCTTACGCTCGCGGTTTTCGCTCTCTTGTTATAACAACAGCGCCTTAGTATACCACGGCCAACCCGGCACGCAAGGGATCCTTTGCGCCTACGGAAGAATATTTTGTTATCATAGCTCTATGAAACGCTCCATCGACCACCGCATGCTCACGCCAGCAGAAAAAAATATTCTGATGAATGTGACGAAAACATCTCCCCATTTGGGATTTGTCAGTGAACGCGCGTGGGGAAAATTCGGGAAAATATTTGTCTTAAGCGAAAGTGGGAATCTTCTCGGCGTGTGTGTGACCGTTCCCTTAGACGGATGGATAAAAATCGGACCACTCCTCGTCCTTCCCCATATGCAGGGAAAGGGCTTGGGAATGGCATTGGTAACCCACGTGGTAAAAAATGTTGCCGGACACAATCTGTATGTGGGCACGGGAAATCCCAAAGTCGTGCATATCGCACACTCTCTCGGATTCCGGAGGGTAAATTTTTGGCAGCTTGCCTGGACAGTAAAAAAATACTTACTTCTCTATCCCCTGAGGCGGGCGAACGCAGAATATGTCCGGTCGAGTCTGCGCAAACGACTGACATCAAAAAAATGGAGTTATGCGTATTTTGTGAAGCCAGCAGGGGAATAACCTTTACTCAAACATCAGCCGTTCTTCTACGGTGTAGGCGCCGATGACAAAGGTGTCGGCAAGTCTCCCCCACGTACTCACGGTATCGCGGTACCAGTTTTCAACAAACGTAGCGTTGGCCGGATCGTTTTGGATGATGACAAACATCCGGTATCCGCCGGAGGGCAGAGGCATTTTGCCCGCATAGCGCGTCGTCCCGCGAAACCAAAATAGGTATTGCCACCCGTCCTGCCAGGCGTAGGGAATGGTATGCGCCTGGATTTCAAACGTTTGGTCACCGGCTCTGCGGTACACTTCATCTATGACCTTTTGCTGATCACTATAGCGCACATCCGGCTGGGGGGCCTGAAAAAATACCTGCCGGTTGTGCGGCAAATTTTCCCCCGCCTGCCACAAATTGAGGGCAACCAACATAGCCACGACCAGGATCCCCCGCCGGTATCGGCCCGCGGCCAATGCCAACCCGACAATCACTGCCGGTGCGATAAGGCTGTACAGCTGATCGAGTACTCCCCTGCGCGAGAAAAAAAGTATAACTGCCGGCAGCAGCATCCAGGTTATAAGTATTGCGCCTGCCTCCCTGATGCGCACGCTGGAAGAAGAAAAGCTTTGTAGAAAAAACGCCAAAACAAGAAGCCCGCCGGCGGCAGCGGGTAGACCGCTAAAGGTACCGATCCACCGCAATACCCCGGAAAATGCTTCCCGAAACGAAACGATCCATGGTGCAGCCGCATGGGTGCCGCCGGTCAGCGCGGCAAAAAACGCGCGGCGTATGAGAAACTCATGCCGGAGGTCAAAGACAACAAAGTTGGCAAGCCCAAATACCGCAAACGTCAAAAGCGCCGCAACGGCGATGCGTGCACCGGGATAACGTATGGATTTTCGTTTCCAAAAACCAAGAACGAGGAGAAACACCGGGACGAAAAGAAAATTTATAAACTGCACCTGACCCAGGAGCGCCGCGGTGGCTGCCGCACCCACGAGTGCCCGCGGACTTCCCCGCAAAAAACGAAAAACAAAAAAGAGAAAAAGGAACGACAGCGGAATGACCAACGGCTGCTGCGAAAGCCAACGGCTGTATACGACCGCGCCGAAGGAAACCGCGTACAGAACCGCGGCCCACATTCCCGTCCGGGAACTTCCGGAAATTTCTTTGGCCAGTGCATACGCCGCAAAAACGCCGAGAGACTGCAGCAGGGCAAAAAACAATGCGACTGCCAGGGGATTGCCGGAAGTCAGCCAATACGGAATTGCCGCCAGGGAATAGTACACCGGTCCGTGAAATACACCGTCAAAATCCGTTTTGGCGCCGATGAGCACCGGATTGCCACGGGCGATTTTCTGTATCTGCCAAAAGTCACTGCCCTGCTCGGGTCCGAAAAACAAATGAGACGGGAGAAGAAACCAACGGAGAACAAACGCAAGTAAAAAACAAAGCCCGAGCAACCCAATAATTTTTCTCATACCCAGCGCCTGATTTTTGCGCGGTAGGAGCGGTAGGAGCGGCCGAATGTTTTGCCGAGCATGTCTTCTTCAAAGGGGATGACAAAGGAGTTAATGAAGCTAAAAAACAATAACGGCCCGACGAGAGCCAGAACGTTGGCAAAAACCAGGGCGAACCCTACAGACACCAAAAGAAACCCGAGATAGATGGGATTGCGGCTTATCCGAAACGGCCCGGCAGAAATGAGCCGGCGGGGTTTGCCCCGCGGGTGCAGGGTTGTCCGGTGACGCCGAAAATACGATACGGTCCAGACAAAAAGAAAAAACCCGAGAACAATAAGGAGGATACCCGGCCCGTACAGCGGGTCCGTTCCCACTGCTAAGCTCGGCGCGGCTTTACTGGCAATATAGGAAAGGGCTATGGCACCCAGGAGAAGTACCGGCGGCGGAATGTACATAGAAGTATTGTAGCATGAAAAAATCCACTGCAAAGCACTTTTGTTTACCAAACCAGCCCTCCTTTTCTTCCTTCTCGCCTTACCCACTATTCATAGCGCGGCTCGAAGAGCGAATTTGGGAGGGCATGGTCGTTTCTAAGCTCTCCCTCGACAAGCTCGGGATCGCAAAAAAAACGTCAATGCGGAGAACCATTTATTTATGGTGAGTTTTACCGAACCACAAAGGTATAACTTATTTTAAAACAACTAACCTGCCCACGCCGTCGGTCTTCTGTTCCATCGATAATTCCTTAATTTTCTAATTACCTCTACATTCAATGCTCCTTTTCTGCTGGCCTCAACGTTTGCATCAACATTTTTCACTTTTCGCATACCAGGGATTGTTGTGCTTACATCAAAATTTGAAAGAATAAATCGTATAGCTAATTCCGGCAATGTCGTTCCTTTCGGTAAAATCTTTTTTAATGATTCCGCCCGCTCAACACTTTCTTTCAGATTTTCAGGTCCAAAGTAAAGATTGCGCCAATCACCTTCCGGCCAACGACTATTCAAAGTTAACGTTCCGGTAAGCGTGCCTTCATCAAGTGGTACCCGCGCGATGACGCCAATATTATATTTCCGACACATTGGAAATAATTTATCCTCTGGTGCTTGATCAAAAATATTATAGATAACCTCTACCACATCAATCTTTCCTGTTTGAATTGCTTTAATCGCGTTTTCCGGCTCCCATCGATCAATACTTATTCCAAAGGCTTGAATCAAGCCTTTCTTTTTCAATGTGTCTACGTCGTTTTGCCACTGTTCATCATCTGCCCAAGCATCATCCCATCCATGAAGTAACACTAAATCAAGAGTTTCCAAGCCTAAATTTTTCGAGCTCTTCTCTGTATATTCCAGAAGATGATCTGATGGATACTCTTCATTAAGCTTGTATTCCGGCTTCATGGGATATCGGACGCTCTTCGGAGGAATTTTTGTAGCCGTATATATGCGCTTGTCGGGATATGCTTTGATAAGCTTGCCAAGCAGTTGCTCACTATGACCGTTCCCATAAATCCACGCGGTATCAAAAAAATTAACTCCTAATTCGACAGATTTGTGAAGAGCCTTAATTGATTCTGCATCATCTGATCCACTCCAAGCTCCCATGCCCCACATACCATGACCTACTTCGCTTACCATCCAGCCAGTTTTACCAAGCTTTCTATATTTCATAAATTATTCTCAATAATATTATGTTTCTTCAGAAACACTCTTCCTGAACCGGATTTTAAATATTTCTCAAAGTTGAAAGCTGTATATTTGTTTAAAAATGAAAAATAGGCAATTAATTTAACAGGAAGTCTGTCGGCTGTCGCAGGAACTTGACCTTTGTCATGTCGAATTTTAGATCGGAAGAGCACACGTCTGAAGAGCACACGTCTGAACTCCAGTCACCTAGCAAGATCTCGTAT
>CAYNWD010000001.1:131866-132660 GCA_964400835.1 uncultured Gammaproteobacteria bacterium
TCATTGCGAATTTTTCTATCTATTAAATTGTCTGCACAACAAATATAGGTGCGATTATCTACGCCTAACACAAGAGAGACATACCACATATATTTTTATGCGGACATCGTCTCGCCGTAGCCGAGCCGAACCCCGCCTTCACCCGCTAACAGCGGGTTTCGGCGAGGCGAAGGCGGAGGAGGCGGGACTCGAACCCGCGAGGGATGTGACTCCCGCACGCTTTCCAAGCGTGTGCCATAGCCGCTAGGCGACTCCTCCAATATACCCTACGACGCAATTAATTTTTTGAACTGCACCCCGCCCTTATATTTTTTTTATTTCCATTTCTCTTTGCCATGCAGCTTGCTTTGTAGCGCACGGATCTTTATATATTATTTTCCATGGAATTCCGCGTTTTGTGTATCCCGATTTTCCTGCATTATGCTCATGTAATCGTCTCTGAACGTGAGAGGTAGATCCGACGTAATACCGATTCAGCCTATCACTCCAAAGGATATATACCCAATAAATCATGCGCCATAGCCACCCACCGCGTAGCGGGGTCCCGCCAAAGGCGGTGATAGGCGACTCCTCCAGACGGACTTTATTATACCATTCAGGGCGACGGGAAGTGCTATAATGAGCGCCATGTCCTCCCGCATGATTGCCACCATTACACTACTCATCTCCTCTATTTTGTGGGCATCTGCCGGAACGGTCGCAAAACTCCTTCTCCCCTCGATCGATCCGATGCCTCTTGCCGCACTCCGACTGGGAGTTGCCAACCTCGTGCTTCTTCCGATATTTTTTCTGAA
>CAYNWD010000001.1:132670-137799 GCA_964400835.1 uncultured Gammaproteobacteria bacterium
TTGCCCGTCGGCCTCAGCCTGTTCGGCAACCTCTTCTTTTTCTTCCTGGGTGTATCCCGCACCACGGCAAATGCTGCCGCGATTATTTATACCGCGACTCCGCTTTTGGCGTATTTTTGGGCGAAATCATCCATTAAAGAACACAATGATCCCAAGCGGCTCATCGGTATCTTCATCGGCCTCGTCGGCGCTTTAACCATTCTTCTTCTGCCGGTTCTGACACACAGGCAGTCGCTCAACGGTGACCTGGTCGGAAATCTCCTTATTACGTGCGCGCTTTTTTGCTGGACGTATTACATCATTGGTACCCGCCGGCTTATCGCGCACCACAGGTACGAGCCGCTCACGGTCACAACCATCGCCATGGCCATCACATTTCTTTTGTTCCTTGCCCTGACAACGATCGTTCCCCACCGGCCGGTCCTTCCCGTCCTTTCAGATAGAAACACTGTACTTCTTATCTTCTACTTCGGCGCATTGGTAACAGCGACCACATACCTTCTGCATCAGTGGGCCATAAAACACTCATCCGCAATGATTGCCTCACTCACAAGCTACATCCAACCCGTCTTTGCATTCACCTTTAATGCGGTTTTCGTCGGAGAAAAACTTACCCCGGAGTTTTTAGCGGGAAGTATACTCGTCCTCATCGGGACCATGGCTGCAACCGGCAACACCATCAAAGACGGATTCAGTCTCGTGACCAAACGAATCCGGAGAAAATACATGACCTGAAAGGGAAACTGTGCACCTGGGCAGAGTCGAACTGCCATCACAGCCTTCGGAGGGCCGCATTCTATCCATTGAACTACAGGTGCATTCTTCCGGATTATATCAAAGAGTGTTTGATATCGCGCCTTTGCGATATACCGCTCCCAAGTCCGTTTGATACAATCAAGCCATGCAGCGGTTTGCCAAACTCCTCCTCCTGTTCCTGTTTTTGTACCTAGGGCTTATTGTCTACGCGAACCGAGCGTTGTATTTTTCCGTCTTTGACGAACCGTACTGGAAGGATAAATACGAACATTCCCAGTGGAAACTTCCCTTATCTGTCCGAACTCTTGGAGACGATGGTTTGTATCTTTACGAAGGATATCGCCTCATCCGTGGCGGCGACCCGACGCTTTTAAACGCAGAAGTACCGCCGCTGGGCAAGTACCTCATCGGGGCAAGTACGCGCGTTTTCGGAAACGGCCATTGGTACGGGCTTATCGTCAATACACTCGTCATCATCACGTTGTTTGCCTTGGGTACGACACTTTTTGGCAGCCGCCGGAAAGCGCTGGTGATTGCCAGTCTGGTTGCCATCGATCCCCTCATCACCAGCCAGTTTCCCCTCACCATGCTGGACAGCTTACAGCTTCTGTTTTTGCTTCTGACGTTTTATCTGGTCACTCGGATACCCGCGGTACACCGGGAACCGAAAACGCGCGCATCCTGGATATGCGGAATCGTTCTTGCCGCCATCGCCTTTGGTCTTTTTTCCGAAACAAAATTTCCTATTCTCGGCCTGCCCGTTGCCATCCTCGTCGCTCTTTTTCTCTGGCAGGCGACAAGATCCGTAAAAACAATTCTTTTGTTTTTTGCAGTCAGCGCACTCGCCTATCTCCTCCCCTATATTCACTACTTTTTTCTGGGGCACTCGTTTTGGGACTGGCTCGGCGTCCAAAAATGGATCGCCTCATTTTATGCGCATGCCAATCTCACCCCCAACGTCGGCAGCAGCACTACGACGCTTATGAGCGGCTGGTACAGAAATCTGTTTACCGGCTCCTGGGTATATGCGGCCGAATGGTCTCCGGTGTGGGCCGTGGTCGCGCCGCTTGCCCTGGTTTCTTCCGTCATAACTTTGTGGAAAATTTCCAAAAGAAAAGAAAATATTGCGTGGCTTCCCGTTGCCGGATTTTCACTTTTTTCTTTTGTATTTTTTGCCGTCATTCCGTTTTGGGTGCGGTATCTGGTTCTCCCGCTTCCCTTCTCCTACATCATGACAGGAAAACTTCTCTTCTCTCTGCGGAAAAAATCCAGCGTGGTTCTCCTGACGGTCATGCTCGGCGTCAATACTCTCACCGCGATGACGATTCTTTTCCCCACACCGGGCCGCATGCTCACCCAACTCTCCTACGACTGGGAAAACGGATTCTTCCATGATATCTACGAGCACACAACCAGGACCCTCAAGACGCAGACGCGTCGCGAACAATTCCGCAGGTTCGGCCAAAAGGCGTTTTCCGATGCGGAAATTGAACACGCGTCGGTAGCATTTGACACGCAATCGCTCACGCGGTTTGCTTCTGTCCAGCGCATCCCGGCCCGCGTCACCTACTTTACCCGTCACCTGGGCGCATTTACCCAAGAGAGTACCGTGACGGTTGTGAAGGAACGCGGCGCGTGGCGGGTCCTGTGGACATGGGATACGCTCATCAGCGGCCTTTCCGAAAATACAAAGCTCGTGACCCGGGTGGAGGAGGCGGTGCGCGGCAGTATCCTCGCCAGCGACAAAAAACCGCTGGCAGAAGACGGCCAAAGTGTCCTTTTGTGGGCGACCCCGGGAGAGCTGGATAAATCAAAAGAAGAAGACCTCCTTAAACTCTTGTGGAATCTTTTTGATCACCGCATTGCGCATATTGCGTTTCATCAGCGGATCGTGGGCAATACGCAGCCGGACATTCCGGTCCCTTTGGGCGTCATCTATAAGCCGCTCACCGAAGAACTACAAAAGGAACTCCTCGGTTTTCCCGGTCTTACCCTCACCCCGCACCGCCGCCGCCGCTACGGGACAAGTAATATCGTGCCCATAGGTAAAGTGGCAAACAGCAAGTAATTTGAATGCTGCTCATTGCTCTATACCACAACCGCCTACGACGGAATTGAGGGAATTGAAAAGGAACGAAACGACGAGCTCAAGGGATACAATGGCGGAACCCTCGTCCTAGAGGACAAAAACGGAACGCTGGTGCGCACCATTCTCGACGTTGAAAAAAGAGACGGAAAAAATGTGCAACTATAACCAATAAGCATCAAGCAGCAAATTTCAAGCATCAAACAATATTTAAGCACCAAATTTCAAATGTTTGAAGCTTGTTATTTGTAATTTGTTTGGCATTTGGTACTTGTAATTTGGTGCTTAATATTCTCTTCTTCCTTCCAGTGCCCTTTGGGTTACATTTTGTTTGTGATTTGGTCCGCCAGCTGGCGGATGGGATTTGGAATTTTCTTCAGGTCCCCATTGAGCACCACCGGCTGCATTGCGTGCATTTCCGTCTTGTAGTCCATGTCGGGTACGCTATGGAGAAGGTAAATTTTTTTGCCCAGCCAGAACGCCAGCCCCATTTCCAAAAACGTGTTGCCGCCGATGTAACGGGTGATGCCCTTTTTGTCGTAGTTGACGACGAGAATCGCGTCGCTTTTTTCAATTTTCCTGAAGTGTTCGCGGATAAAATCATATTCTATTTTTGCGGTGATTTTTTCCTCGTCATCTGTGGGATGCACAAACCCCTCCCGGTCCATAAGTTCCAAGCTCTTTGGCACGAATACCGTGTGCCCCGCGCCCTCCAAATCGCGTTTGACGCGACGCATTTTTTCATGAAACTCCATGCTCCCGCAGATAGTGATTGTCATGGGCGGTGCCTAGTTGACTATGTTGGAACTTATTACCAACGTCAATTAACCGTCTTTAGCCAATATCAAATCTAAAAAACCTTTCTGTCGTTTTTCCGCCGTTTTTCTCATAAAAACTATGTGCATTTGTTAATTCGTTACCGCTGTCTAACTTTATTACCTTTATGCTATTTTTGCGACAATAATCTTTAATTGATGACAATAAAAATGTTCCTACACCTTTACTACGAGCACTATTTACGACGAAAAAGTCTTCTATGTGTCCTCTTTTCCATCCGTGACGTATGTTTGGCAGCAGGTAAAAT
The DNA here is from genome assembly GCA_964400835.1 of uncultured Gammaproteobacteria bacterium. Lineage (GTDB taxonomy): Bacteria > Patescibacteriota > Microgenomatia > UBA10105 > UBA927 > CAYNWD01. The sequence goes on from CAYNWD010000001.1 coordinate 136,597, forward strand.
GTTGCTATTCCTAATATTTGTCCATTGTCTTCGACAACAAATATTTTTGTATCATCTCTACTAATTATTTCATCAAAAATTGGCCCACCAACTTTTGAAGGTGTATCGCTAGCTTTCAACATTAAACTAAACTCATCAAATAAGTTAAGCACTTTCTCTTTGTCATTCAATGTGGCAAACCGGGCATTCATAAATATTTTAACAAAGTTCTAACTTAGTATATTTTGCGGAGAACCATTTATTTATGGTGAGTTTTACCGAACCACAAAGTTATAACCTACTTCAAAACTACTAGATTAATAAATTACGAAAAAAACTTCGTAGTATTGCAGTAAGCTCCTTTTCTTTCCCCAGATAACTATGGTTACAATTTTCAATCATATAACAACGAGCATTGTCGTTTTCTTTATTAAGACGATCAACAGCATCTTTTGGCGGAATGACAGTACATTCATTTCTGTCTCCCACAATACCAAGGATAGGTATTTGAACTTTCCTAAAATTTAATAGAGGCTGAGGATCTTGAATAGGAAGGATCTGGGACAGTGCGGATCCAGGAGTCATAAAATTTATATATGACTTCGCAGTTTGTGGTAATTCACCCCAATTAATTAAAAGGTTTGAAAGAAGTTGATAAGGCTTTTGTTGTTTTATCAATTGTTCAGCCTCATCTAGCATATCTTCATTTTTAATATGATTCTCTTTTAAATATTCAAGCTGCCCTGCATATGAATCTGTAAAACCTAGTAATATTAACGCTTTAATAGACGCTTTATGCTTTCCTTTGAGGATATAATACTGAATTTTATTCGTTCCAAAACTATGACCCTCTAAGAAGATATTTGTATATCCTTTGGAAAAGGCAAACTCTATCCATGCATCAATATCCATAAGACACTCTTCAAAAATTTCTATTGCCGCTCCTCTAAATTTTGTTCCAGTTTCTATATCATACACACCCGTACCACGGTTATTCGTCGAAAGAAAAGCAATATTTAACTCATTTACTAAACCAAATAACGCGGGGTAAAAACTGCTTTGATAGAAATTTCCTGCAGATCCGTGGATATGAATCACTATGGAATCAAATTTTTTCTGAGGTTCTGAAAGTAAGCCATGAAGGATATATCCATCTTGAGTTGTGACGTTAACAATAGGAAAGCTCATAAATTATTGTATGCCTCGCATTATATTATGTTTTTA
>CAYNWD010000001.1:137809-138172 GCA_964400835.1 uncultured Gammaproteobacteria bacterium
GTCAGGCTCAGGCTAAATATTTTTTAAGCAATCCGTTTATTGTTTTTCTCCCATATCCACTTTTTAGATATACTTCTCGATTTTTTGCATCAATTCTATTCAAAAATGCTTCGTAAAATATTAACCCATATGGTCGAAATGGTTTTGTTGCTCGGCTTTCTCCAGAATTATGTTGCTTAAAACGTTTTACTAAATCTGTTGTGTACCCAATATAAAAGCTACCATCTTTTTCACTTTGAAGAATATAAACATAATAAAACATATAGAAGGCGGAACGTAAGAAATTTTCTGCGAAAATTTCAACGTTCCAGCCACGTTTATCTTAGCGAATGGAACGTAATAAATCCTTCGGATTTAAACGTT
>CAYNWD010000002.1:0-1727 GCA_964400835.1 uncultured Gammaproteobacteria bacterium
TCGTGTGTTTTCCAGGTGGAACGGCTAATTCAATACTTTCCGTAGCATTTCCTGCCCTCGCTGGTCATCCGCAGCTTTTTGCTTATCTTTTGATCTTCGTTTGGGCATACATATTTTTCCGCGTTCGGCCGGCTAAGTCCGCTTTTTCGGCCATGTTACTCACCCTTCTGGCCAGCGCACTTTCGGCAATACAGTTGGTTCCCGGTATTGAACTCATACAAAATTCCGCACGGAATATTCTTCAACCTGAACAACTCGTTGGGAATCTCCTCATTAAGCCCTGGCAGCTCCTCATGCTCCCATTTCCTGGCATTTTCGGCAACCCGGCCACCCGTACCTACTGGCCCAGCGATACGTTTGCCGGAAAAGTCACTTCTATCGGTCTGGTTCCACTTTTTTTTCTGCCTGCTCTCTGGCGGATACGGAAGATACCGTTCGTCTCCTTTCTTCTCATTGCATCAGTCATAATTCTCGTATTCGTCACCGTAAATCCGATAAGCATATTGCTCAGCCGAATGCAGCTGCCGCTTCTTGCCACAAGTAACCCGACGCTCATGGTTTTTCTTTTCACTTTTACACTGGCTGCTGCGGCCGGGTTTGGCCTGGATCATTGGCTCAACGAACGTCACACGACAAAAAAATTGATTCGCAGGGTTTTCACCGTGGCCTGTGGCCTTCTGGGTGCAGTCGCAGTTACCCTCATTCTTTCGCGCATACTTTCCGGTCCGATCAGCGTACGTCTCCACGTTGCAAGCCGAGCGCTCATATACGCAACCCTTATTGCGGGAGCGGTCTGTGTTTCTTTTGCCGTTGCAATTTTTCGGCCAAAAACAATGAGAGCTATGATTGCGCTCCTCCTTATCGTACACGCAGCAGATACCTGGATGCAGTTTCGAAAATTTAACCCGGTGGTTCCTGCATCTTTTGTCTATCCAGCCGCACCGGTCACGGAATTCTTGAAGACGAACGCAGGACTGAACCGGGTTTGGGGCTATGGAAACGCACTCCTCGAGCCAAACCTCGCAACTGCCGTGGGTATTTACGCGGCGGACGGCTATGACCCCCTGTATCCCCGGTGGTATGGCGAGCTCATCGGAGGAAGCAGGGAAGGGACAATCGGTCAAGCAGTTCGCTCCGACGCTATGATCACGCCCGGGTTTGGCGAGCACGACCTCCCGAGTAATACAAACCGCCTCAGGATCCTCGACGCATTGGGTGTTCGCTTTATACTGGACCGAGCTGAAAATGCAAGCACCGCTAATACGTTCCCGCCGGATCGGTTCAATCTTCTCTATGAACAGGACGGATGGAAAATTTTTGAAAACAAAAAAGCCGCTGCCCGAGTATTTCTGGCCGACCGTGTCCTTTTGTACGACAGTCAGGATGAATTCAGCCGTCTTTTCTTCGCTGAAGCATTCAACCCCGCCGGTACCGTACTTGTGGAAAACACGAAAGAAAACAGCTCGCTTCTGAAAGCAGGTACCGACGGCGGAACTGCATCAATCGAATCCTATCGGCCATTGGAAGTTCGGGTAGCAGTATCAACGGACCAAGACGCACTTCTATTCTTGTCCGATACCTACTTCCCCGGATGGAACGCGTATGTCGACGGAACAAAAACTGCGATTATCAAAGCAAACTATGCGTTCCGTGCGGTCAGGGTGCCCGCGGGAGCGAGCAGTGTGATTTTCCGCTACGAGCCCCGCTCTTATCAATTGGGAAAAACC
>CAYNWD010000002.1:1737-8176 GCA_964400835.1 uncultured Gammaproteobacteria bacterium
ACTCTTGAAAAGAAATAGAAAAAAATGATATGAAAAACAGACTGCGGCCGTGGATTCTCCTCAGCATTGTCCTTCTAGGATTGTGGTTGCGCTTTTATAAGCTGGGAGAAATTCCCAACGGCCTGTACCAAGACGAAACTGCGATTGGTTACAATGCCTATTCACTCATCCGGACTGGCAAAGACGAGCATAATACTTCATGGCCTCAGTACTTTAAATCCTTTGGCGATTACAAGCTGCCTGTGTATGTGTACCTCACTGCTCTTTCAGTAAAGCTCTTCGGTCTTTCTGGTTGGTCTGTTCGGCTTCCTTCGGCTTTGTTTGGTACGCTCACTATCGTGGTTTTGTATCTTTTCATGAAAGAACTCTGCCGAAATCAAAAGCTCCCCTCGGTCGATTTCGGGCGAGGGTCATGGGGCATTCCGGAGACGACCGCATTTTTTCTTACGCTTAACCCGTGGCATCTTCATTACTCTCGCGCGACTTTTGAAGTCAGTGTCGCGCTGTTCTTTTTTCTTTTGGGCGGATATCTTCTCCTGAAAAATAAGCTGCTTGCCGGTGTAGCAAGTTTTATTATCGCCCTCTACACATATAACCTGACCAGACTTCTTTCCCCACTTCTTTTTGTATTCATCCTCTGGCAGTCGCCCGGGATTCTACGACAGATCACACGAAAACAAAAAATAATCACTGCCGTTGTCGCACTGCTTCTTCTCCTGCCTTTCTTCTTCACCTCATTTTCCAAAGGAGGTGCACACTCCGCAAGGGGAACGTTTATTTTTACAAGTGCTGCGGTGCAGGCGCCGCTTTTGGAATTTCGCAGTTATCTCATTTCCCTGCCTGCGCTGTTTACCAAGGCATTTTTCAACCAGGCGCTTTCTACTGTTTGGCTCTATCTCCAAAACATCACACGCTATCTCTCAGTGGAGTTTTTCTTCCTTACCGGCTCTTCTCACGGCAATCACGGTATAGGCAACGTTGGCCAGTTTTATCTTTTTGAGTTGCCGCTGATGCTCGCCGGAGTGGCCTGGCTCCTCCCACAGAAAGGAAAGCTCCGCAGTATCGTATTCGGCTGGGGAGTGTTGACCGTTGCCGTTGCCGCACTCACCCGGGAAGCGCCTCACGCAACCCGCTCCTTTTTTCTTGTGTTTCCGCTGCTGACCCTCTCTGCTATCGGCGCACTCCGGTTATCAAACGCCTGGAAAACCAAAAAAATCTTGGTTCTCATCGCTTTGGGCCTTATGTCTTACAATATTCTGTATTACTTTTCCTCCTACTACATCCGGTTCCCGCTGTACTATGCCAAACAATGGCGCGCAGCAGACCAAGGCCTTGCCCTCTACCTGCGACAGAACGAGGATGCGTATCGTGCGGTCGTTATAGATAAACAATCGGGATTTATCTACACTTCCCTGCTGTTTTATGCACAGTATCCGCCTGGTGAGTTCCTACAGTCGGTTGTGCGGACCGAGGATGACTCCGAGGGGTTTACTGAAGTTGTGCGATTCGGGAAATATGAATTTCGCAACATTGATTGGAATAACGATGCTAAATTACCCAAGACGCTGTTGGTGACCACTACCGATAATGCGCCGCAGACCCTCTCTTCTATAAAACAATTTTCCTTCCCCTCGCGTCCTGTAGTCATCGCAATCAAACAGCAAATCGCCCAATATCCGGTAACGGAAAATGCCTATATACTCATAGCAACAGAATAGTAACGTATATGATAAAAGCTATCCTCTTTGATCTTGGTGGCGTCCTATTTACCAACGGAACAAAAAAGTTTAACAAAGCAATTGCCAGTCGTTATAACCTCGATGACACATTTGTTCAGTCTGTTTCTGACGGAGAAATCGGCACTCAATACAGGGAAGCCCAAATCACCCGCGACGAATTTTGGAAATATTTTTTGGAAGGACTGAAAATACGGGAAGATCCGGATGTCCTTGAAAAGGAATGGATTAGTTACTATGAACTCATCGAGGGAACACGCGATATCATCCGTGAGCTGTCAAAAAAGTACAAAATCTATTATTTGTCCGATAATGTCAAAGAAAGGGTGCAAAAACTGGATGAACGCTTTGGATTTTTACAATGGTTTGACGGCGGAACGTTTTCTCACGAAGTCGGTGTCAGAAAACCGAACCCCAAAATATATGAGTTCGCACTTCATAAGGCCGGTGTCGCTCCCAGCGAGGCAGTATTTATTGATGATAAAAAATCGTCACTCATCCCTGCTGCAGACATGGGTATGACGGTCATACTCTTCGAATCTTCTGAAAAACTCCGAAGCGAACTCGTCCGGTTGCATATCGTTTCATGAAAAAAAGCTGGTCGCTACTTTTGATCATCTTTCTTCTGGGTGCTTCATTACGCTTTTATCAACTCGGAGTGGTTCCTGCAGGCCTACACCGCGATGAAGCGTTTCTTGGTTACAACGCGCTCTCTCTCCTCAAAACCGGTAGGGACATGAGCGGAAATTTTTTACCGCTCCATCTTAAGTCTTTTCTCTATAGTCCTGCTGGATATTCATATGCGTCTGCACCATTTATGGCAATATTTGGCCTAAATTCTTTCTCCGTTCGCTTCGCAAGCGCCTTGTTTGGAAGCTTTACCATTCCCCTCATGTATTTCCTTGTATTAGAACTCGGTTCAAACTTCAAATTGAAAATTGAAAGACTAGCGCTTCTCACTGCCCTTTTTACGGCGCTTTCTCCATGGCATATCGGGCTTTCACGAACTGCTACGGAAAACACGCTGGTTACTTTTTTCCTCGTCCTTGGCGCTCTCCTCTGGATAAAAGGGCGAATCTTATTCTCCTTTCTCTCGTTTGGGACGACTCTCATGCTCTACCAGGCGCCTCGTGCTTTTCTTCCCCTTTTGATACCTTTTCTTCTTTGGCTCTATCGGCCCCGCCGCATACAAGGAGTGCTTTTTCTGTATGCCGTGATTATACTGCTCCCGGTTCTATTTATTGTTACTTCACCACACTTGTCGCTGCGCATCCGGACCGTCAGCCTGTTTGCAAATCAAAATACACAACTGGCTGTAGACGAATACTTGCGCGAGGACGGCGTCGCGGGCACGGGGGTTCTTCTGTCCAGAATTTTTCACAATAAGCTCACCAGCTACACGCTGGCATTTCTGCAAAACTACAGCGCTCACTTTTCCTATGATTTTCTTTTTACGGATCAAGGACTGCCTGACCGGTACAGAATCCCCGACCAGGGCTTGTTGTATATCATCGAGCTCCCACTTATTCTCTTGGGCACTGTCGAGCTATTAAAAAGCCGCTCCAGGGCAGGCACACTTCTCTTGAGTTGGCTGCTTCTGGTACCAGTGGGAAGCGCCCTGGCGTTTGACGACATTCCGAATCTTCAGAGAACCCTCATTATGCTCCCGGTATTCTCGCTTCTGTCTGCCCTGGGGCTGATGCGTGTATACAAAAAACCACTTAGAATCCCCCTTTTTCTCTTTGGTATATATTATTTTGCTTTCTTTTTGCATCAATACTTTCTCCATATTCCTCTCCACAAGCCATGGTACCGTCACGAGGGATATTCACAGCTTGTGTCGACAGTCGGAAAACTTCTTCCGGCCTACACGAAAGCTGTTGTGACCAATCGTGAGTCTGCCCCGGCTATCTTTTTTCTATTTTTTAGCAAATACGATCCGGCAGCGTACATAAAAGGAACCGCTGATCGCGGAATTATTGACTACGACCGGGCCGACTTCGGCCCGTATGAATTTTCGCAGGAGGAATGCCCGCTGCGTATCGACAGCAAAACCGGCCGATTAACGGGCCAGCCGGGTATACTCTACGTCAACTACGGTACGTGCCATGTCCCTTCCAGTGTGCGCGTACTCGGGGAAATCCGGAGGGGAGATCAGTCACTGGTTTTTCAAGTAGTTACTCCTTAAGTCGTAGCAACCGAAACGCAAGCGACCCATCAGGCCAGGCGATATCCTTCAGAAGCTCGCTATTGAGCGGAATCTTGCACTCTCCGCGGTTGACGTAGATGACGCCAGCCTCCCCCACAGCTTTATCCTCTGCACTTCCCTCCAGCGGACAGTGTGCGTAGGTGAACGTCATAGTGTCGAAGACCAAGTTGTCTTTATCCCGCGGCGAACCCATTCTTTGAAATTCTCTTGGCGGAAAACGCAGAAAAAAGAGGTAGAAAATAAGATTATTATCATTTTGAGAGGTCATGATTACCCTCTTCCCGCCCTTTACGTAACGGTCAATCTCACGTACCAATTCTTTTTCCGCAGCATTGCGGTACCACGGCTCATGCGTAAAGCTGTGATGAAAATAGTTATGAAAAAAAAGAATTCCCTGGTAGCTATAGATGAGCACAACAGCCGCGGTAAAAAAAATTCGCAGCTTCCCGCCTCGTGCAATAAACTCATGAATACCAAGAGAAGAAAGGAGGATCAGGGCAGGTAACATAAAAAGTGCGCGCTGGACACTCGGAAGCTCACCGAACGTAAATGCCGCCGGGAGCGGCGCCAAGAAAAGCCAGAGAAGAGGTAAACCAAAAATCCGGCTTTTCTCGCGCGCCACCAGAGCTACGATAGCGATAAAGCCGATAACCACCATGACGCTGTCGACCAGATACATAACTCCTGTCCACGGAACTTTGTAGCGGACCGGTTGACCTCCTTCAAGAAACAAAAATTTCTGGGTAAAATGTTCAAAATAATTTCTCGAAATCGTCGTCACATAGAATGTTACTTTATTGTGAAGCGCCCGAACGACGAACGGAGAAAACCCTCCGTCCTCGGAAACCTGCTGCCGCAGCTCCTGCATCTCTCCGGGAGCCTTAAGGAAGCTTACTTGACCTGCTCTGCCCAGGCCGCGCGATAAAAATATAATCAACACAGACGACAGCGCAATCAAGCCAAAAAACCGCAAAAACGCTCTGCGTCCCTGTACCTCGCGCTTTTCTTGCTTTACAAAAAGAAGCAGAAAAAATAAAACAAAAAGCGGCACAAAAAGCCTGGCGGAGTGATAAAAGAAGAAACTCAAAATCAGGCTTACGCTCGCATATTTTAGTGTTCCCGTCTTTGGATTTTCCCAAAAGTGTAGAAGCCAATACAGCCCCGAGATAACCAAAAACAAGGCCACAATACTCTCGGATGTTGCTCTCGAGAGAGCAACATGCCAGGGTGATAGGCCGAGAAACAATGCGCCGGTAAGAGCGATCTTTCTCTTTTTGAACAATTGAAAAATCAGATAATAAAATGGCAAAACAGTCAGACCGCCTATCAGAGCAGCCGGCAAGCGCGTCGCAAACTCTGTTAACCCAAGGGCAGCGACAAAAGGAACGGTGAGATAATGATACCCTGCGGGACGAAAATCACCGAACTGATCAATGGAAAGAGGAAGAAAATTATTATTTTGATCCCGGCCGGTTTTGAGGAGACTGTATGCATTATACCCAATGCTCGCTTCATCGCCATGGAAGCCCACCGGCACTGCATTCAGCCCATAGACGCGTAGAGCTACGCTGATAATAACGATCAGCCAAAGATACCAAAGATTCTTACGCATGTCTCCTCTTTATCATACTAACAAAAACGATAAAGGTCACCAACCCAAGGCCACTCACTAAAACGCCGACTTTCCAGGAAAGGGGGTCATAGACAAACCGGACAGTATGATTCCCCGGTGAAACCAATACGCCGCGAAATGCAAAATTCGATCGGTAAATCTTCGCCTCAATCCCATCAATGTATGCACGCCATCCCGGGTAATAGGAATCCGAGAGCAAAAGCAGGCCAGGGGCGTCAGTATTCACCAGGACTGAAACAGCCATGGGATCATACTGAACTATTTCTGCGCTGGACTCACTGTTTTCTGGACCTTTCATGTAGGCCACCTCATCTTCAACCACAGCCCGTGTACGAAGATTTGTCTGCTCACTCAAGAGTATGTCGACGATCGCCTGAGGAGAGCTTTCCACTACGGTATTGTGCACGACAAAAACACGGGGAAGAGCCTGCGTGTATTCCCAAATTCTCCACCTTTCGTTTTCCCACACGAGCGCAAATATATGCGCTGGGAACCGCTCCGTCGCAGAGAGCACCTCATCAGCCCTTTGATCTTTGTGTTCGAGGATGTACCGCGTACCGGTTATTGCCATGATGCGAAGACGTGTTGGATTGTACGTCATGGGTTCATATTGCCCCGTCTCAGAAAAAGTAGCGTCAGTTCGGTGAAGCTGGTTTGTCAATGATCCTCGAGTCAATATGGTGCCCAATAGTGTTGCATATCGATGAGAATAGAGAGCCTCGTATCCCTCCGCAGAATAGAGACCGAAGTACATCAAGATGTTGCGCATGACATACCCATCCCCATAACTCCATACTCTACTAGTACCCGCAAGTTCCTTGAGTTTCTGTATTGATGAAACTATTGGGTACTCAAATTCTC
>CAYNWD010000002.1:8186-16388 GCA_964400835.1 uncultured Gammaproteobacteria bacterium
GCAATTTGTTTGCAAGATGAAAGCTACCAAGAAGTGTTAAAAAAATAATTATTGCGAGCGCATATTTTTTGCTTTTGAGAAATCGCACGCCACAAATAGTCAAGAGAAAAATTGTTGTAGGCAAAACAAGATTTCGAAATGAAACAGATGCGTGAGCATACGCCCATAGAAATAATAGCCCTCCTCCCAAAAGCCAACACACAAGCCTCATGCTCCTGTCTATTCGCTTTCCCCACCGGAAGGCCTCAAATCCATACGCCGCCAAGACAGAAAATCCAAATGTGGAAAGGACAAAAATCCGGACAGGCATCCCGGCAGAAAGAATGGGAACACGAAACACGTACACGAGCCAGCTTGTCGGCAAATTAAATCCCATCGAAAATGCGATGAGCGTATACCATTTCCAAAATGCCGGAACTTTTTTTTGCAAATATGCATAAAGAGCAAATATCAACAGTGGTATTCCAAGAAAAATCGTCCGCTCCTGAAGATACGTGGTTACCGAAAAATAATTATATGTTCCCGGATTTCCCCAAAAATCGGGAGCAATAAGAGTAGCCAGGTGAGAAAATGGGGATAAAAACGATTGGAAAAGATAAGAATTATCGACAATACTCCTCGGAGCGAGAAGAAATGCTTCAAGTACAGGAAACCATTGGAATGAGGTAAGTATAAGCGAGAGCCCTATGTATCCAAGAACGCGCCATATTCGGCCTCTGTACGCACTCCAGGCCACAACGGTCAGAAAGAAATACACATTCATCTGGGGAAAACCCGCAAGAAGCGACAAGGAAAACGAAGATACGATGAGAAAAATTCCAAAACGTTCTGTCCGCTTTTGCGAAAATATATTCGTGGCATAAAGTGCAAGCGGGAGCCACAGAATAGCATGAACGACGACCACTACTTCTTGCCAGTATGCAATCATCCACCCGGAAAAGGCAAAACCAACGGCTCCCAGGATGCTTGATCCTCTTCCCAGGGGAATCGATCGCAAAAATAGATAGGTAAACCACCCAGCAAGAACCGGTTGAAGCAAGACGAGAATGCTCCATGCGTCCATCTGGGAGAAAAAAAGATAGAGAAGGTTGAAAGGATAAAATACCGAAGCCTGATATGTGCCCGCGTGGACACTCCCGGAAAAAAAATGCGGATTCCAAAGCGGCACTTTCCCCTTCTTTAATTCTCCGGTTGTAAACTTTCTCATAGGATAAAAAAGCTTTAGATTATCGTCTCCCAAGGGCTTATTCGGTATTCCCACACCGTACCCAGGCTCGTACTTCCATGGGGAGTAAAATGATACAAGAAGGTTAAACGGCAACGGAACGCGGCCACGAAAAATATATTCCCGAAAGAAAAAAAGAGAAAGCACGAGGAAAAAAACAGGGATAAATCGATCAAATAACCGTTTTTTCATGCTTTCTTTGCGATGACGACCATATTATCATGTGCAGGCACATAGAATGCCGCTCTGCCCAATCTACTTTTTTCAATACGAGCATACAGCCTTCCGGCAAAGACACTTTCGCCAGTTGTCCGCGCCAGATGGAGTATGTACCGAAAACTTAACCACTTTCCGATACGAAACCATTTAATCGGCTTAAACTGCTGTTCCAGAAGGACCGACGTAAGGGTTTTCTTGTTGAAAAAAAATAAATGCTGCGGCGGAATATAAAATGTCCACCGTCTTCCCAAATGCCTTGCCAAATAACTATCGGTGTCACCGGTTGCGATTATAATGACGCCGTCATCCTTGAGCCATCGGTTGAGTCTGCGTAAGTCTTCCCGAGGATTCGCAAGATGCTCAAAAATATCAAACATGGTAATGATGTCGAAGGTCTTTGCGGGATACCTAACTCTGCTTATTGTGCCGTGCTGAATGCGTGTACTTCCCAATGTTTTGCGTGCCTCTTCCACTGCGTAATTCGATGCGTCAAACCCGTAAGCATCGAATCCGTTCTTTTGGGCAAGCTCTACAAAAAACCCGAGCGCGCATCCCACGTCCAGAAGCTTTCCGGTCGACTTGTGTTTTTGTACTTCCGTTAAAAATTTTTGCAGATTTCGTACGATTATTTTTTTGTCATTTTTGTAATCTACGTATGCACTTCTTTTTGGATCACCGGTAAAATATCCCTTCGTATAATGTTGCTCAACAAAGTCTTCATATGGAGCTCCTAAAACTGTCGCAGCGAGGCCGCAGGAGGTACAGCGGACAATCTGGTAATTGTTTTTCCGGAATAAAGGCCTGGTTTCGCTGCCGCAGAGGTAACACTTCATGTTTGAAAAATTTCGCAATCCTGCTTCTTCCAAAACCGCGAACCTGCACTTCGTGATACCAGGACCGAAGGCAGCCGCCACAATGCCCAGACGTACCCCGCAAGCATGCGCCAATCACCGGCAAGGAGAGCACGGGCAAGCCGCAGGGGAGTAAACAGGCAGTGAAAAAACCATTGTTTACGATCCGAAAGATTCTTCCAAATAAAGATAAATTGATTTCTGTATGCTACTCGCTTCACGTCGCCACTGCTGAATTCGCTTTTAATTTTTCCTTCTTCGTGATAGTGGCCGATAATACTTCGTTTTTCAAAAACTATCCTATATCCGGCCTTAAGTGCCCGGTATGACAGATCTATGTCTTCCCAGTAAAATGGGCTGAAAAGAGCGTCCATCCCCCCGAGCGTATTCCAGATATCCCTACGAAACGCACCGCTGCCGCCGGAAACCCACGCCGTATTGCTTCCCCTTGGGTCGCCCCGCCAGTGAACGAAATTTCCCCGATGCCATTTCGCCTCACCCCGACCACGTAGGACGGTCCCTCCGGGGTCATAACTTTTTTCCAGGCACCCGACGGCAAAAACCCGCCCGTCCTGAAAATGTCGGGTGAGCGGTGGCAAAAAGTCATTCTCCGGCTCCACGTCCGTATTCAGAAGTACTACTATGTCGCCATGGGCTGCTGCAACACCACGGTTTACATTCACCGCAAATCCGGACCGCTTTCTGCCCAATGCGATCCGAACTTTCGGATACGTGCGCCGGATAAATGAAAGAGAGTCGTCTGTGGATGCATCATCCGCAACGATAATCTCTGCGCCTCTCGAGGCGGCTATCACTTTTGATAAGTGCCTTTTCAATAAATGCGCACCATTCCAATTCGGAATGACGATACTGACGGTCATACGACGTTGCATTGCCATAGGAAAACTCTACGACCATACCACGTTAATACCCCACCTGCAAGGTAATGACATGTCGACCGGGAGGAACCACAACGCCCCAAAAAAGATAGTTTGCTCTGTATATATCCACGGCTTTTCCGTCCAGATTTGCCTGCCATCCCGGGTACGAAATGTTCGAAATAACCATGAATCTCATATTTTCTGCCTGAACGCTCAGTGTCATATTCCCATCCGTATACTGATCAATCTCTATTGCTTCCGAAGACGACAGCGGAACTGCCAAAACCGGGACCGGCTGCTCAACAAGTGCCGTTTTCCGCGGGTCGAACATCGGATTGAACATGCGATTCAGCACGTCTTTGCCGCTCTTTTCCTGCCGCACCTCCTCCACAAAATATACCCTCGACAACGCCCTTGCATCCTCATAAATCCTCGTTTCTCCCTCCTGAAAGACTTTCTTCAGGTATGTCTTATGAAGGTCTGCAAGTGACAAAATATAGCGCGCATTGAAAAGCGGCACAAGCGGTGAATCAAGACTGTGAGGAGTGACTATCCTGTTAAAGCCATACGGCGGTGTGGTATCGGGCTTTCCGCGTTCTGACGCGGCAACAAACTCCTCATATCGCTTAAAAATAATTGGGTCGTAGCCTTCTATGGACTCTATGCCAAAATAAGCAGACACATTCGGCGGCAGAATTCTCTCATCCGTGCTTGCTACTCTGAACGGTTTTTTTTGATTTTGCAAAAAATCAATTACCGCTGTCTTTGGAAAAAAATATTTTGTGTCGGTAAACGGCGTAAACTTCCATCCGAACCGAAGCAAATCAATGTACATAAGACCGACTATGCAGATGAGCAAAACCGCCGAAAATCGTTTCAAAGGGTACGAGCGCCAAAGGAGAGTCAACACGCTCCCCCCAACAAGCATCAGGGTCGGCAAAATAAGATTCCTCTTCGCTACTGCCAGATTGACGTTCTCAGAAAACGAGGTGTAAGCCCAAAGCCCTCCGATAAGAAAAAAGAAAACTAATACGACGGCAACGACCGATTTTTTGGGAAACTTCAAAAATCGATCCAACCCAAACGCCGCAAGAACCGCCAGACTGAAACTTACTAATACCATAAGTCGCGTTGGCTGAAGCGCAGAAATGAAAGGGACATAAAACTTGTACGGGAGTTTTGCGACGGGATTCGGAAGGAGAAAAACGAGCGACCCCAAAAGAACGATTTTCCAAAATGCACTCTCCCTGTCTTTTTTTGTGAATGCCAATGCGGCAAACAGAAGCGGTACAATGCCGACATAGCCGACAAACTCTCCATAATTCCACTCTCCCCAGTAGTTGAGTGTCGTGGGATTGCCAAAAAAATCAGGAGCCAAAAACTGCACCAGGTGCTGCCAAGGCATGAACCATCCGGCCCTTGTCCAGTTCTCAAGTTCCGATAGCCTGCCCGAAGAAAAAACGAGTCTTACCAGGGGAACCCACTGAATTGAGGTTATAATGAGGACTGCCGCACCCGCACAGAGCAAGGTTCTGACTGCAGTACGACGACGGGCTCCTTCCGAAAGTAGTTGCAGTTGCCAGACGGCATAGAGTGCCGCGGCGAGGATTACATAAAAAGCAACCTGCATGTGTCCGGCAAAAAGTGCAAAGGAAACAGCACAAACGAGGGCAAAAAACCAACGCGTGCGGGCTTTTTCAAAAATTAGCTTATCGAGGGACAAAAGCATGACCGGCAGCCACAACGCAGCGTGTACGATCGTCCCCCACGTCAGCCAGGCAATGCTAAATCCGCTGAAACTCCATGTAACGGCACCCAAAAAACTTGCCTGCTGGCTCATGTGTCGATGCCGCAGATACACATAGAGGAATACACCAGCAAGAACCGGCTGGAACAAAATAATGAGTGTCCAGGCAGCGGGAAACGGCAATGCGAAAAAAAAGATATTGAGGGGGTAAAATGCCCCGGCCTGAATGTTGGCCGCCAGTGGGCTACCGGAAAACGAAAATGGATTCCACAAAGGAATCTTTCCCTTTTTCCATTGATCTATAACGATTTTTCGCCACGGAATCTGCTGGCGAATTGGATCCGTAATGAGAAAATTTTTGAACGGCATTCCCCGCGGATACTGATCTGCCAGCGCATCGCGCCAGGGATGATACAATCCGACAAGGCTGTCGCTCGGTACGGGAAGCCTCCCAAATAGGATTGTCTGATAAAAAAACAACCCCCCGGCGAGCACTATACCTATAATCCAGACGAGCTCTTTTCGAAAACGCATAAAAAACATTAAAAAATCCTTTCCAAAAGTGTATCGAAAGACTGCAAAAATTTCTGTTCCCCAAAATCTTTCGCGCGCCTCGCCGCTTCTTTTTTCATGACAGCACGCAGTGTGCTTTTTGTTTCCAGGGCAACGCTGTAATCAATCAATTCATCCATTGAACGCCAGACAAAGCCGTTTACTTTGTGCGTCACTATTTCCGATAATCCACCCCAGTCATAGACGACCGGCAGACTTCCGGCTGCCATCGCCTCCACCACTGCTATACCAAAGTGCTCCGCCAGTACCGGATTTGTCTCCCCAAACCCAGCTGCATGCCAGTATATAGGTGACTCTGCGTACCACTGGTGTAATTTGGAAAGTGAAATATTTGGATGAAATTCAACAGCAAGCCCACTGGCCTCGGATTTAAGCGTCTCAAAGAATACTCTGTCGCTCGGGAGCAACCCACCCACAAAAATAAGAGTCCAGTCTTTCAATCTGCCGGCCTTCTGTGCCTTACGGAAAGCCTCAATGAGGACCGCTTGCTTCTTTGCCTGGTGAAATGAACTAAATCTGCCGACAGAAAGAATATACTTCTTCTTTCTCAAAGACTTGAGGCTGTCTATGCGTACCGGCGGGTAAATAACCGTGGCCTTTTCTGCCACCCATGGGTCTAAGTTTGCTTTGGTAAACATGGAATTACAGACCACTGCCTGATACCGTTTAAGTTTTATAGCGTGTGCGGAAATTCGAGAAAACGGTATCTGAAAATGCAAAATGTTCCTTTTTGCCATCGAAGTGGGAATGCTCCCGTCGCTTAAAAAAAATATGAGGTCATATTGACGGGAAAAAAAGAGTTTTTTGAGTACATTTTTTCCTGAAAAAATATTATGAACAATTTTTATATCCGATAAATCCAATCCGAACCTTCGCTGATATTCCCCAGTAATAGACCTGTCATGCCAAAATACATCAACACGGTGCTTCTTTGACCAGTAAGACGCCAGCGTCAAAGTATAACGCTCACCGCCGCCGAAGCCGTCAAAATACGGATTATAAAAACCTATTTTCATATCGCAATGGTCTCAGGCTGATAAAAAGAATAAAAGATGCCGAAAAAACTGCGGCCAAAGCTCCCGCAACAAAGCCCGCGGGAAGATACGAGAATATTACGATGTGTTCTCCAGCCGGAACCGCGACCGCACGGAACGCGTAGTTTGCCCGAAGAACTTCCGCAGGCGAACCATCAATAGTTACCCGCCATCCGGAGTCATAGACATCGGATAGGAATAATATTTTCGGGACTTCACTTCTCACCGACAGTCTGATGTTCGTCGGCGCATATCTATCAAGCACAATATCTGCTGCTCCTTCCAGCGGCACCACCGCAGGCGGTTTTTCGAGAATCACAGTGCTCGATCTGTCGATCTCGCCGCCCAACAGTCTGGATAGAATCTCCTGTCCATCATCAATAATTTCTATATGCGACGCAAGAAATGCCCGGGGGTATGCTTTGGTATTTTCCAAGATCTCATACAGCTCGTCCTTATAAATTTGGGAGTACTGCGGATAATTCCAAAACGGATATGCCCATATATTCCTGCCGTCACCCACCCGGTGCAGAATATACCGGACGCCAAGAAGCTGAAACATATCCTCTGTATATTTGCCGTGCTTATCTACCAAAACCACGGATCGTGCAAGTTCACCGACCTTTCCGTCATGAAAAGCAGAAATAAATTCAGCATATCGCCTTTGGTATACCGCGTCATACCCCTCTAAAGAGGGAATACGAAAATACGTTGCCAACTCATTGCCGAAATTTCCGAATACACGATTGTTTCCAAGTCGCTCCGACAGAAATGAAATCACCGGCATGTCGGGGTAGACAAATTGTCGTTCTTCAAACGGCATCCATTTTGAAGCATACCGCAGTGTATCAAAAAGGGTAAGGAACAGAAGTGCAAACAGAAGTACCCGGTGCCATTTTTTTGCAAGGAATACACCTGCGGCGGTAATTACTGCAAAGCCCAAAAGAAGCGCGGTCGGGAGCAAAAAGTTTCGCTTTGCAACCAAGAGGTATTCTGGTGGAAAAGTATTTAATCCTAAAAGCAAAAACCACGTACCGAACATAAATATGACGAGAACAATGGTGAACAAACGAACACGCCGGAACTCTTTCTCTTTCCAGTCTTGTGCAAGCTTATCGACGCCGAACGCTGCAAGGACTGCCAGGGAAAAACTTGCCAATACGATTACCCTGCTTGCTGCGCTTGTCGAAAGCGCCGGAATCTTCAATCGAAAAAGCAACCAGGTGAGCGGCGTGGGGAGCGCAGAAAGAAGTGCGATGCCTGCGGCAAAAGAAAAGAATAATTCCTGTTTTGTTTTCCTTTGCATGAGAGCATAGAGAGCGGACAAGAGAGGAATCACACCGATAAACCCTGCCCATTCTGCATAATGACCAAACCAGTCGTTCCGCGTCACCGGGTTTCCATAAAAATCAGGGGCAATCATTGTCATAAGATACTGCCAAGGGATAATTTCTCCGCCGCGGGAAAAAAGCCCGCTTCTGACAGATTGTCCGTATACTGCAAGTGCAGGAAAAAGCTGCGGGCCCGCGAGAAATATTCCCAAAAGAATAAATATCGCTGCGCGGCGGGCAACAAAAAACGCGTAGAGAAAAGAAAGCAGGGTGACATATATACTTATCTGAAAATGTCCCGAAAGAAAAGAGAGCACAATGCCGAGCGCAATGATCGGACC
>CAYNWD010000002.1:16398-24778 GCA_964400835.1 uncultured Gammaproteobacteria bacterium
GGTCGCATTCTCGTGTATCGCCCAAAAAATAAAAGGCAGCCACAAGGCAGCGTACCCCAGGGTAGCGTAGGCCATCCACACGACCATGAACCCGCAGAACATAAATGCGAGGCTCCCTACCAGAACAGCCGTCTCCGATCTTTTTAGGCTTTTGAGATATAGGCACATAAATAAACCAGCCAAAAGAGGCTGAAGCAGCACAAGGATACTCCAGGCATCGAGCCGGGGGAAAATAAAAAATAAGAGATTGAAAGGCGAGAGTGCGGCTGACTGATAATTAGCCAAATGTGCGGTTCCGGCGAAGCTGTATGGATTCCACAAGGGCACCTCGCCTGACTTCCAGTTCTCGATGGTCAGCTTCTTCCATGGGAATATCTGCGTTATCACATCCGGCATAGCGTTGTTTTTTACCGGCATGCCGTATGAGGCATTCCACGGGGGAAAAAATGTGACTAGGTATCGGGAGGGAAATGGAATCAATCCCTTGGTAAAATACGGTGCCGAAAAAATGATCCACGCGGCTACGATAATACCGACCGGCCAGTGACTTTTAAAAATTTTTTTCATGAAATGATGATTGCTTTTGACGACATGACTTAGGTATGTTGCAATTCCCAAAGCTTGGCATAAGTAACGAAAGAACTATATGCCTGAAAAATACTTTCTATCCATCCTGCGGTTCCGACTCTCCAGCCACTCTGTCTCACAAAATATTCAATAAACGACGTCCCCATAACACGAAGAAGACGCCAAGAAACAACAGGGGGGTGTCCCGCGCGGAAGCGCAGATCTGCCTCCAGCGCCGACCACTGATTGGTTTTTGCGAGCATTTCCTCGAGTGTTCTGTGTGTATTGTGCAAAAGAAACTGTTTCAGCCTGCCCACGGTGCCTGCTACCACAGGCGACTCGTGAAGTTTCCCGCGCCACCCCCTGAGTCCTTTTTTCCAGAATAGGCGCTCCATAGAATCCCTATGAGGCCACAATCTCCCCTGATAAAAATTTTTCCTAGGAATAAAATAGGCGACAGGAGATATACCGGGCTTGTACGCGCGCACGCATTCCAAAATCTCCTCGCGAAGCGCTGGCGTCACCTGCTCATCGCTATCAACGTACAAAAGAAAATTTTCCGAAGCACGATTTGCACCGACATTCCTGAGCTTCGCAAAATCAATACGCTCAGTTTCCTCAACGATGAACGCCCCCATTCCGTGCGCAATAGTCACCGTTTTATCCGCCGATCCGTTATCGACCACAATTTGCTCGTCAGTCCACGCTACAGACGTCAGGCAATCCCGAATCCTTTGCTCGTCGTTCTTCGTAAGAATGATAGCGGAAATTTTAGAATTTTTTTGGCTCATATTGGTTGCCGTATTTTGCAGTCAGTGCATCCCAGACCGCTTTGCGCTTTACCGACGAGCCTCCAGTCACTAAAAATCGTGCACCTTCACGAAGCAGGGCAATCTTTGTCCGGACAGTAGCGTAGCGCATGCCGATAAGCAAGCGATTGCGGGTCAGATAATACTCATGGAGCGGGTTCCCCACACTCCCAGAGGAGCCGGCATTTACATGCCAGATAATGGATTTTGGATAATACAGAAGCGAAAATCCTGCTTTTTTCGCCCGGAGGCAGAAGTCAAGGTCCTCCAGATACAAATAAAACTTTTCGTCAAGCACTCCTATTTTTTCAATAACGCCGCGCCGTATCATCATGGAACAACCCGTGATGAACGGTGTTTCCTCTATCACGTCATACTGTCCCCGATCGACCTCGTCGACGCCACGGTGAGACGCATACATATTTTCCCAATCAATCAAGCCCCCCGCGTACCAAAATACCCTCCCCCTGTCCATCCGGCTATATCGGTCATGATGGTATTCCCTTCCCGGTGCAAAGTATATCTTTGATCCTGCTATTCCGGTTGTATCGGTGCGGAACGCATCGGCGAGAGCAAGCGCACGGCGGTCTGCAATAATGTCATTATTAAGAAGCCAGATAAAATCGGCCCCGATTGTCAACGCCTTTCTGATGCCCGCATTATTGCCGCCGGTAAATCCCAGATTTTTCCCTGTCGTCAAAACCATAGCCCAGGGGTGTACCTTTTTTATGACCGCAACCGAATCGTTCGTCGATCCGTTATCAACGACGATAACCGAAACTTTATACCCGAAGGTATCCATTTTCCGAATTGAAGTAAGGGCGATAACCGTATCGTCTTTTCCGTTCCAGTTGACCAGCACAATCGCAATGTGTTTTTTCATGTACGGGAAGTGTGACGTATGAGCCGCCGGCACGAACGGAGCCAAAACCTCATGAGTGGTTTTTTTGTTTCCTTTATCCTGGAAGAAAGGAGCCAATACTGAACAATTCGTGCCGTTGATGCAAGTTCGTCCGTTACGGAGGAAAGCGGCACAGACACATCACTGAATTTTTGTTTTTCCCAAAGCTTTATAAAAACCACGAACGAATAAAAAGCCTGGAGAAGCGCAAGCACCAGCCCGTGGAGTCCGTCTTTGTATCCATCCTGGGCAAAATATATTTTGACAAAATCAGAAACAGGGAAACGAACTGCGTCCGGCCATCGAACGGTTGTTCCCGTTGCGAGTAGATTTTCCACTTCGTTTTCCGTATATATATTCTCCATTTTCCATAAAAACTGGCTGACGCTTTCATAGTTGTAATGCACATATGCGTTCGAAAGTTCACCGGTCGGGCCGTCTGCCTGGATATATTCATGAACGTGTTTTTGGGGAAACCGCCCTCTCCCTTTTTGAAACAGTCGCAGTTGTTTATCCGGCCACCAAAGCCCATGCTCTATCCATTTGCCAAAAATAATATTTTTTCGAGGAATCCAATATCCGACAACTCGACGTGTGACGTCCCCAAAAGGCTCGTCTATTGCCCTTCGAATCTCGCGGGCAAGGTCCTGGGGAATAACTTCATCTGAATCAAGACATAAAATCCATTCTCCTATTGCTTTGGAAAAGCCATAATTTTTGTTTGTGTTGAGCATGGGATAGTTAGGCTGCCGATACACACGCGCCGCATAACGTTTTGCAATTTCTACGGTGTCGTCCGTCGATTCGCCGTCTACCACCACAATCTCGTCCGCCCATGATACCGACTCGAGCGTCCTGGGAAGCAGCTTGCCGCTGTTGTGGGTCGTTATGACGACTGATAATTTTACTCCCTTTTTCATGAGCGTCTTGGAAAAATTGAAAGAATCCTCTCCTTCTCCAGGGCGAAAACGATGCCTCCATACAGTATAACACCACCAATTGCCACCCCAAGTATTTTCAAAGCGTCAAACGGTGCATGCCCCCGTAAAAGTGCGTACCACGTGCATTGTGCAACTGACGCAACAAGCGGACCCGTCACCGAGCGCCAAAAACGAAACGGGGCAACGCGTTGTACGAGGTATATAACGAGAATAATTGAAATTGATACGAAACTGAGTGCGACTGCAAAGCCATTGTACCCAAAAATATTGATGAGCCACATGGTCAAAATCCATGTGCTCGCCGTCCAAAACGCCATGAGTCCCAGGGTAATCTTTATCTTTCCCACAGCATTGAGCGCATTGGTCAAAGGTGTCGAGAGACCGGCAACCACGCTCGCAAGCGAAAAGAGATAAAAGGAAACAAGCGCCGGTTCCCATTTCCCGTATCGGGGAACAAAACTCACCAACGGTTCTATAAAAAATACGAGACCCGCGGCGACCGGGAATATAACCAGGGCAAGCCCGAAGAGTGTTTTTTCCAAAGCTGCACCGACAAGCTTTGTATCATGCTGCAACCTGGCAAAGGCCGGAAACGTCACGCGAATGACCGCGTCCATAAACAGCCTGAGCGGCACCTCTGCCCATTTTTTTGCCCATCCTATGTATCCAAGCTGGGCAAAAGGCAGCACTTTGCCCAAAAAAACGGTCATGAGGTCATCCTTGAGAAGTCCCAAAAATGAATTGAGCTGAAAAGGAATACCAAACCGCAAGAGCTTTCTGGCGGATCCAGCAGCGTACCCGACGCCGACTTTCCACGGCGATATGAAATAAATAACGATGACACCCACGACTCCTCGCGCAAGCACGGCCCAGGTAAAACTCTCGACGCCATAGCCCTGCCATGCCAAGAGAACAGCCACAACATAAAAAGCAAGTGTTTCAAGGATCGTCGGAATCACAAGTCTCTGAAATTCTAGGCCCCGCTCCAAGAGAATCGACGGAATTGTTTTCAGTGAGGAAAGAAAAAATGAAAAAATAAGCGCCCGAAACAACCACATTCCCGCACTATCAAGCCGATAAAATGAGGCGATCGGCGCTGAAAAGATGAACGAAATAACAACCAGTAAACTCACCAGGGCTTGCTGAATCGTAAACGTAGTAACAAGATCTTCTCGCGAAAGCTCCTCCTTCTTTTGAATAAGCGCTGCAGCAAGTCCTATGTCTGAAAAATATCCGAGAAACGAGATAAACGCAGACACCACATAAAAGACGCCAAAAATAGAAGGTGAAAGAAATATCGTCAGAAGAAACGTTGCGACAAATGCGACTATCTGAAGAAAAAAAGTCCTTGTCGTCATGGCAACGACTCCCGCAAGGGATTTCTTCTTTATTCGTGCAATATCAACCTCTTGCATGCATCAGCCTCCTCCATGGCCTGCGCCAGAACATTCTCCAGAGTCCCTTCAGATCACCGATTGCGGTTTTCCAAACTCGGACCGTGGATCCCGGGTTATCCCTCCATGTCACCGGCTCCTCGTAGATTCGGTAGCCAAGCTTTTCAGCAAGAAGCAGAAGCTCTGTATCAAAAAACCACTCATTATCTTCCGTATGGACGACGACCCGGTTTACTATCTCCCGCGTCACTGCCTTAAACCCGCACTGTGCGTCACTAAAATGAGCCCAAAAGAAACATTTAATCAGTGCTATGTATCCTTTTGACGTAATGGTGCGCAAAAGATACCGGCCATACACGCGAGCTCCGGCCGCATTACGCGTACCGATCGCAATGTCGTATCCGCGGCGGAGTGAACGCACGAGCGGCGGCAAATGTTTTAAATCCGTCGATAAATCGACATCCAGATAAGCAACCACGTCCGCGGTGCTGTTGTGCCAGGCGTATTTCACTGCCAACCCTCTTCCTTTTTTGGGCAAATGAATAGCCCGGACACGCTGCTGTCTGCTGGCAAGTTCTTTCGCTATTGTGAAGGTTTGGTCCGTCGAGGCATTATCAACGACGCTTATTGTCCAGTCAAAATCCGTTAGATTTTGTCGCAAAAAACTCACGAGGGTCTCGACGCTGGACCGAAGCTCAGCCTGCTCGTTATAGACCGGTATAGAGATATTAAGCGTGGGCTTTTTTGCCATAGATATACAAAAGCGCAAAGGCAAACATCAGGGAAACAACATTCCCTGCGGTTCTTGCCGGCGTATTGACAAAACGCAGCTCTACGACCGATCGTCCATCGGGTATGCCAATGACCGGCAGTCCGTCAATAATCGCGGGATGTACCGATTCCCCATTTACGATATAACGCCACCCAGGAAAATCCGCTAATGATAATTTCACAAACTGACTCCCCTTGGCCATAATTGCGAGCTTAATATATGTTTCCCGGACAATTTCCCGGTCCACTTCCCGCGCATCAGACTCAGGCAGAACAAAAGACGGAACATCACTGGGGACGCGCGGCCGGGAAATATCAGCCGGCAGATATTCATCCGAAACCGTCGAAGCCCGCCAGCGAATGTCGTCAATTTGTTCAAATGCAGCCGGGTCGACTGGATACTGAACCTGCGGCACAAACAATTTTGCGTTGCCGATTATGGTTAATCCGACAATAAAAACCGCGGCCATTGCTCTCCCGAGTTTGTTTTTTACGACTCCTACGATGGATGCGGCAACAAAAGAGAATCCCAACATTGCAAATGTTAAAAACCGCCAAGGATATTGAATATAGGCAAACTGCGGAAGTAAAAACCAAAGAAACCGGGAAGCCGACACCGTAAAAAATATCGAGACGATGAGAATAAAAAATCCATGTACGAAAAAACCAGCCTTTCGAATTTTTTTTGGATTCATCAAAAGAAAAAGTGAAAACACTCCCATGAGAACATTTAGCTTTCCCAGCTTAAAAGACATACCGTCCAGGCATCCTTCTGCTGACCCGCCAAAACCCCACACGCTGTCCCATAATTGCGAAATGCACACAAAATGATTCATAAAATAAGCACTCGGGCCTATTTGCGATGCGACTGCAGTCCACGAACGCTCCACAAATGCCGGAAACCAAAAAAATGCAGATAGACCCAACCCTAGCGTCATGATGGCTGCATGGCGGACCAAAAATTCCCGGTCAAACTGTTTTTTTGCCCCACGAATAATCAAATACAGCACCAGCCAGAAAAAAAGCAGTACCACCAGCGCATATCCGATAATCGTATGAGAAAGAATTACGCCGGAAAGTCCAATCCCTCCCACCACAATAGGTGAACGCTCCTGTCTTCTCTGGCCCGACCAGAACCCGTAGGCGACCAAAGGCAAAAAAACGAGCGCCCAAAATTCACCCACGGCACCCCGTACAAAAATCTGCACCGCGTGATACGGCGCATAGACATACACAATGCTTCCTGCCATAGCAGCCAGGCGACCAAAAGATGCAGCAGTAGCCGCATAGAATGTGAGCGGTGCGAGGAGTACCCCCAGGGCAAACATGATTTTTGTCGCATAAAGCGCCCGAAGACCGAGTGCGTGCAGAGAGCCGCCGATATAATAAGGAAGCGGGCCGTAAAAGTTAAATATCGGATATCCGTAGCCATACCCCAAATCCGCTACCCATCTCACGGGAAATTGTCCGTTGCGAAGCGCTCTACCCATAGCCACAACACGGGCGACCTGTGTGTCGTCGTGCATGGAAAAATAGCCCGACTGAAAAAGGGGCTTCACGGTCCAAAAAGACAACAACAAAATGAACAGAATTGAAAAAATATGACGTTTCATCGTTTCACCTTTCGTTTTCGGCCCGGAGGACGGAGTGCGATCCCGACAATGCCCAGAAGGCTTCCAAGACTGATAGCGTCTGCAATAAATCGCAACGGTGTTTCGCGAAATACCGCCTGCAGGCGATGCGTTCCGTATGGGACTGCAACACGCATGACGCCGCGGGGATTGTTCCAATCTATAGGAACCGGGACGCCGTCTATCGCCACTTTCCATCCGGGATAATACACGGTATTTATCTGAATCCGGGTGTTGTCAGAACTGGTAACATCGACGTCTATGTGCTCCCACCGGTCAACACGGGGCACGATGGTTCCTCCGCCGCCCACAAACTCAACTTTACTTGCCGGACGGCTTTTGGGCTTGTCAAGTACCCAGCGGGGCATATATTCATCGGCGACCGTGGTAGTCCCTTCATTAGTCGCGTAAGTACTCTCCGGTCGATGAACGTTCTGCACACTGCCGATGATTGGTAGGGAAAAACGCAGCCATAAAATTCCGAAAACTGCAATAAGTGCCCATCGTTTATACGCCTTCGTGTCTTCCATAAGGGAGCTCACCATATACGCAGCACAAAAAATAGACACAGAAAGCAAACGGTACGGGAACTGAATAAGTTTGGTAACGATTTCGATGTTCCAAAAGGCTAAAGAAACCGGCAGCGCAAGGAAAACACTGAGAATAAAAAGAAACGGGAAAATTCCAGAACTCCTCCGCCTCACCCTCCGTTTTTGGAAGAAAAAAATACATATGGCAACGATACTCCCCGGTCCCACGAGCCACCAGAGGTTTCCTGACGCAAAATATTTCGTCGGGTCAGATACGCGCACCGTGTCAAAAAGTACCAGGGAGCGCTCGGAGAGCGCCGGTATCCAAAAAAAGGCAGCGCCGCCGAAACCTAAAAGAAGCGGGATCGCCATTGCCTTTACCCTTTCCGTCACAATATAAAGAAAGAAAACTGGAATAAAGAGCAGCGCGAGAGTATTGTGCGCGACGAGAAGGAACGCAATGCTTATTGCATACAGCCATGGTATCCGCCGTGCAACGGAATAAAGTCCCAAAGACACGGCAAAAAATGCCAGTACTTCGCCAACAGATCCGCGTCGGTACAGATCAAAAAGCAAATACGGACTGGTCAAAAAAGCCACGGTTCCCAGAGTGCTTGCAAATACACTCACCCCGGTGCGCAGCCACAAAAACACAAATAACGCACTGCCGGCCAAAGATAATCCAAAAATGAGCTTTACACTGGTGACGAATGACGCTCCGAGAAAATGAAAAAAAGAGCCAAGATACAAAAAACCTGGGTACAAAAAATTTGCAACCGGGTAGCCGTAGCTGTGGTTGAGTCTTACCAAAAAACTCACCGGAATCCGACCCTCCC
>CAYNWD010000002.1:24788-25593 GCA_964400835.1 uncultured Gammaproteobacteria bacterium
CCCTCCCTAAGACTCTGGTAAAAGGCAGAGAGCCTGATAATCATCCACTCCGCGTCGTCGGACACGAAAAAACCAGGCCGCAGAAGCGGTGACAGAATCCAGTACAAAATAACGGAAATAACGACAATGCCAACCCACGAAGTGTTTGCTTTGCTCTTCATAAGGATTTCTGCGGCGTCTGCACGCGGTAAAGGCGAAGCCGTCTGTCCTGCCGGAGTCCCTTTTGATACTGGGCTATTTGCTCCACAGGCCAGAGAACCGGCGCTTCCTTACTTTGATTGACCACAAGATACGTCGGCCTTTCTTTGGCACTCTGGGCAATTTCCTCAGGCAATTCCATGGGAAGAGGCCAGATGCCGGCAATCACTACATTTTTGTCCGCATGAAGGTACAGCTCAAAGGCCGCCGGCATAAGCCCAAACGTACCTTCGGTATATAGCGCCACCGGGCCTTTCTGCGATTCTTCTCGGATAAACTGAAGAACCTCCGGCACTCCCCATCCGGACGGCCAGCTATCGATGTACTGCCCCCGGTCTGCATCATGAATCGGCGCATGGAGCGGATCCGTGATGACAAAAAAATCCATCCAGAGACTCATGAAAAAAAGCACTGCAAGGAGCGATGCCTTCCACATTCTCGGCCGCAGTATAGACAAAAACCAGTCAATAGTCGTTGCCGCAAGAGCGAAAAGCGGCATCGCCATAAAGAAAATAAATCTCGGATAAAGCACTCTCCCAAACATGGCCAACCCCAAAAATGGGACAAACCAATATGCACACAGCACAAGTTTTTCTCGTAGCTGCTT
>CAYNWD010000002.1:25603-77610 GCA_964400835.1 uncultured Gammaproteobacteria bacterium
AGAAGGCTCGCAAAAAAAAGCGGAACGGTCAAATAATGGCGCAGCCAATCAAACTGGCCCGACAGATTACCCTGGAGAAACTGCAGGGGATGTCTGATCCATTCGGTCAGAGGATAAACAAAAACCGCATCCTTTTGCCCGACCATGTGAAAAAAAGGAGAGAGCCGTAAAATACTGTAAAAAACCTGAGAAAGCAATGCGGAAAGTATGGCGAGAAGTATCCATCTGCGCAGTCTGATAGACCGCTGATTTTTCCTCCAGTCAAACAGAACCAGCGTCACCGGGAGCAAATACAGACTGAGAAATCCGGATGTTTTATTGAGCATCCCGGCTCCCAGGGCCATACCAAAAATGAGCGCTATGTCCAGCCGAACCTCCCGAACCAGCCGTACGGCAAGGTATAAGTTCCAGATAAAAAACGTAGCCACCATGCTGTCGTAGAGCGCCATACGATCGTACACAAGGCTAAAGGGAGACACGAGGTACAAAATACTCGCAAGAAGCGCTATTCTGCGGTTTTTGAAAAATTCCCAGGAGAGAAACCACATTCCCACCAAACTCACCGCACCGGTCAAAACGGAAGCAAATCTTCCCACCCACAAAGGATCCACACCCTGAAACAACCGAAGCAGTGCCATGACGACCCAGGTAAACAAAGGTTGCTTCCCGTCGGTGAGTGAAATAAAGCGCCAATTGGCGTCGTTTGCACCGATTTGCGACCAGCGTATGTAGATCGCCTCATCGGTGAATATGGGAAGCTTTGTGAGGTTTACTGTCCGCATGAAGCCGTAAAGAACAAGAAGGAAAAGCAGCGCACCGACTGTTCTGGCTGGTTCGCGGCGGAAAAAACCCATATAAAGCCAATTTTAGCAAGAAAAGACAGATCAAACAATGAAGGGAGATTGTTGGTATGAAGGCCGCCGAATGCGTATGCTTTTTTGATCCCCTGGACCGTTACTTGGGAAACGCGCGTGTTACCAGCTCCCCCCGCCTCCCCCCCCGCCTCCGCCTCCTGAAGAACCGCCGCCGGTGAATCCGGAAGAAAAACCCGAGGAAGACTTGGTTCCGACAGACGATGCAAAAGACACCCGCGCTCCTTTTTGGAGACCCTTTACTATATGAGCACTGGAATATCTGCCGGGGGCTGAGGATACGTACCACGCGGGCGGCGGGAGATTCAGATCTTTGAATTTTTGCGCCCATATTTTCTCCACACCGAAAGCAACAGCATACGGCAGGAGCTTTTCAAACATCATGCCGTGTTTTGCCTGAAACGCCAGTTTTTCATCCTGGCTCACCAGAAAATTCTTTAGAGACCTTCCGACAGCCGCACCCTGCGCGCCAAATTCCGTTTTCCTGGGCATGAGGGTCCCAAATATCACACCCGCAAGAAAAAGAAGCGGGTTCACCGTGAGGAACCCAAAAAATGCGAGGACGTAATATTTATTCCGAATAGAATCGGGGTTTTCCGGGAAAAACCCTTCTTTTACCAGCGATTCATAGATCATACCCTGTACTTTTTTCAGGGTCGCAGCCAGATGAATCTTGCCCAGATGGACCAGGTCAGAGGATGCAAATATACCAGACAGAAGCACGCGTTCGAACGGAAGAATGTGCGAATCCCCGGTCCAGTCCTTGGTTTTGGAAAGATCGAGTGATCCAGGTTTCGTTTCAAGAATCTTCATGTACCCTCTGCGCGCCAGATCGACAATCGTCGCATACACATCCTTCGGTTCCGCGCGCTCATCCACAAGCGTTCCTGCTTCGGCGGGTGTTAAATTTCTGTGCGCTTGCGTCACCGGTGGACTGAACCATGCGTGCGTTTCCCCCATTGCCGGCTTGGGATCCCGTCCGCGCAGCCACCATCTTCTCGCTATTTTTACCGGGAGCAGAATGTACCAAAGAAGCCCAAGGAGGAATAAGAAGAAAAGGACTATTTTGCCCATAGTAGTATCCCAAAAGGAAACGATGGGTGTCGGTTCCACGACGGCAACCAGGCCTTTGGGAAAACCGACAACCACGGTCATACCCTCGGATACATCCAAAGGCCGGGAGGAAGAAAATACAACTCCATTGTTTGTACTCTCGACGCTGCACGTTTCCTCTTTTGAACCGACCGGTCCGACAAAACAACGACTCATGAGATTTTCCGGGTCAATTTTACCCGGCAGCGTCACGGTCACACGGGCATGGGCAATCGGCACGGTCCATTCTGTCCCGATCGCATTCCAATACAACTCATCATGGCCGGAAAAATACGTCAGCGCGCCTGTTGCCCTGTACGAAACTGCATAGTGCGTAGGCCCGGTGACCGTTACATCCGGATTGCCGATCTTGAAAGTCACGGTGTCCGATTGAGCTGATTTCTGCATTTGGTATGGCTCTCCGAATTCGTCCGTAATCGCCTCATCGGTAATGCCCACGACATAACGCTTTCCCTCATCCGTCGTCTTGACCGTTGGAATAGTACGGAAAATACCGTGTCTGGGAGAAACAAACATGTAGTCAATAAGCTCACGGACCGAAACAATACCGTCTGCGCCAATGGCAAGCTGCGTTTCATACCGCTCAATTCCTTCCTCTGCCGCATAGGTATTCTGGTAAGTAGCCAAAAGGAAAAAGAACGCCAGAATAATCGCGAACAAGATTTTTTTCATACTCTTCTTTTGCGCCAAAAAAGCACCACCAGGCCCGCCACGACGACCGGAATGATACTCACCCAGAAGCGAACCTCCCGTACCGGGTAATCGTAGTGACCGTGATAAAGGTAGGGAACATACCGCAACAGTAACCCCAAAGAAACGGATGCGGCAAAAAATACAATATGCCCAACCGAGGGAATCAGGGCAACAAACGGCATGATCCAGACCCAATACCAAGGCAAAATCTCCCGGGTTGCGATAACCGCCAAGAGCCCGAGTACCATAAGGATAAGCATCCACATCCTCCAGTCAGTACCTGCCCAACGATCGCTTTTTGTACCACGATTTTTTATAAACAACCATACAGGAAAAAGGAGCGCGGTCATGAGCTTGAGTCCGACCGAGCTTGCGAGGATTACCCATGACCACCATATATTACGGGAGAGAAGAAACACCACCGCCCACACCGCCAACGCCATCATGACGACATCATTGTGACCGCTGACGAGATTTTCGATAATAATGAGCGGATTCAGGGCAAAAATTGCAATACCCAGAGCGGTTTTTTCCGGCTGAATCTTTTGTAAGATTTTACCAATGCCCACGGTCGTTGCAATATGAAAAATTATGACGAGTAATTTTATGCTCCACATCGTCGGAAGCAATAAGCCGAAACCCAAAAGGTACGCAGGGAGGGTAAGCGTGATCCACAACGGCGTATAGGCGCTGGGCAAATGTGTCCAGCGCATGAAATTCGTCCAGGGGTCAATGCCCGCAAACTGAAGCGGAATGACTTCGTAGGGATTCTGGCGATACACCAGCACTGTTTTGGCCGTGAACATATAATTAAACATGTCATAGGAAAAAGCTGGATACGACAAAAAAAGTATCCCGACCGACAGCCAAACGATGCGCCAGACGTCTTTTTCCTTCACAGAACCGTTTCGCACCGAACGCAAGAGAAATCCATAAAGGAAAAAAAGCAGGAGAAGAATACTCAAATACATTGCAGTGGACAGCGGTCGCTGCGACATGCCGACCGTACGAAATACATTTTGAACCGATTGCACCCATCCCACGCGTGACACGGTCATGTTTGCATCTATCTGAGTAAATGAGTAAAAAAACAGAAGAGAAAATACGAGGGAATACCCGAGAAACAGTACGGTGCTCAAACGGTTCGTCATATGATGTGTCTTACTTGTATGCTCCCCGCAACGAATTCCATAGAATTGCAAGTATGTCCAAAAATCCCTGAAACGAATCCTTGATCGGGTTGACACGGCGGGTTTCGACATAATGCCACTCGACCGGCACTTCTTTTATTTTGTATCCCAACGTTCTGGCTAAAAAGAGCGTCTCCACATCAAATCCCGCAGAGACCATCGATCCCTTCACCTTCCGCATTTTTCCGTAAAGCTTCAGGCGTCCGAAAATATCCGCTGCAGCTGCGTTTTTAAAACCCTTAAATCCGCATTGCGTATCGGTAATTCCGGCAAGCCCAAGGAGTAAGGATCTGATAATCATAAATCCCCGGGCCATGATAACTCTGGTCAATGGCGCTCCTTCCCGCCGCCCACTCCGGGACCCGATAACCACATCAAATCCTTTTGAAAACCAGGGCAATACTTTGGCAAGCTGATCAATCGGCGTTGCCTGGTCGAGGTCCGTAAACAGCACCACGCCACCTTTGGCCTGAAGCATGCCGGAAATTACCGTGCTCGCTTTTCCCTGGTGCGGATTGTGAATCACGCGAAATCCCCGGACGTCTTTTGCAAACGAATCAAGGAGCCTGCCGGTTGCGTCGGTCGAGCCGTCATCAACCAGAAGAACTTCCCAAGAATAATTCTGCACATTCAGATACCGGTGGACTTTATCGAGTGATCCCAATCGAATATTCGTTTCTTCGTTATACGCAGGGATCACCACGGTTAAAAAAATGTTTTTCATATGCTCCATATCTCTCACCTGTCCCCGTTCTCACCCGCATATCGGGAAGAGTTACGGCCGCTATTTTGACGCTTCTGTATAGTGAACCAGCTTGAATATTCTCACAAACGGTACCTCCCACGTCCCCTCGATTTGCGCCCTCCCAAAACCCGCGATCTCCCATAAAGGGTGCCCCAAAGGTGCACACTCGTCTTTCGGAAGCTCGCAAATAACGATCAGCTGATCTGTAACGGTTTTTCGGCCGGGATCTATGGCTTCATTTTCAATTGTCACCGGAGCATTCCCCCAAATTTCAAAAAAATAGCGGTAGGCATGGTCGGAATTATTTCCCGTTATTAAAGCGAAATTAAACGGCCTGCCGTTCGTCTTTTCCAGCGCGGCACCTGCGATGGATTTCGCCTGAGCCAGCTGTGTGTTCGGAGGAAAAAGATACGGCCGGCCCTGCCAATTAAAATAGAGTAACCCAATAAACAAGCCGGCGCTCATTAGTTTACCGATCAACCGAACTGATCCGAGATACCAAAGCGTCAAACCAATACACAAAAAGGGCAAGGCAAAAAATATGCCGAAGTAGTAATCATAAATTCCCCGCCGGTAGAACCCAAAAAGCCCGACCACCGTCAAAAACCAAAGGAGAAGTAGTGCCGCACCTGACTGTGCCGATTGTTTCTCCTTCTTGCGAAAAAACACATACACGGCGGTTCCAAGACCCGAAAGCACGCTCAGGTGTACTCCGGTCGTCCATGCCCATTGCACGGCAGGCGAAAACCTGTCCCACCATTCCGGCTGCGGAAAACGCAGCAGGAGTCTTCCAAACAGACGGAAACTGACTTCACGCACCGTAACCAGATACTCGAAAAAACGAAATCCCGTGTCTTTTCCCTCCATAAGAAACCGGAAAAGGGTGCGGGTATTGGGAAATCCGTGCCGAAGTTCAAAAAGCAAAAAAGGCGCATAGCCAACCAGAAAACCCGCGATCACGAACCCCATCAATTTCCAGAGGGGATATTTTTTTATGCCGAATACCAGCCATAGGAACGTCAAGACGCCTAAAAAACTAAACAGGTAATGAAGCTGCAAACCGATACCCAAGGCTATTCCGATCAGCAAAAGGTACCTGATTCTCGTCCTTTGCCGCGCTTTCCATAAAGAAAAGATAAGAAGGGCAGAAAAAAACTGTACCACATTGGGATTCCAGCTCGAGCGGGAAAATGCAATAACCACCGGGGAAACCGCATATAATCCGGCCGCAACTATTCCCACCCACGGATGAAAAAAATCTTTCCCGATCCTATAGACGAGATAGACCGTCGCAATCCCGAAAAGTGCCACCATGACCGCCGGCCCGGACGGGTCAAGTTTCCATAACCACAAAAACGGCAGCATGAAATAATAATATATAGGCCCGAGGAAAAATCCGCCGACAGAAGCGGTCGGACCCAGGAGGGTAAATTTATGGTCAACAATCATGCGCTTGACAACCAGAACGTCTCTGCCCTCGTCGCCCAAAAAGGTCATGTATTCCGAAATACGCCACAGCCGCAAGTAAGCCGCGAGTACCAGGATCGCACCGACGGCTATAGTAACCCACGGTATTTTTCGCAACGCATCAAGCCTCATAAATAACTCCTATGCAGACTTTTCATCGTGTCTTTTCCAGATAAATCGTTTATACATAGTATAGTTCCACAGCAATCCAACGCCCACTCCGATAACGTAAAAAACTCTGTAATTTTCTTTTCCGGAAAGCCACACGCCCACTGCAACCATGCCTGCCTGAATAATGAGCGCACCCAAAGAGGCGGCGTTAAACTGAAAAAATTTTCCAAATAACCGGTTGCCGCCAATTTTCCTCTGACGGAAGGTCCAATTGTTATTCAGGATAAAATTCGATATGATAGCGCATTCCGCTCCCAGCGCGCTTCCGACGGCCGGATGGCCGCCGGCCCACACCATCCACTCAAGGACGACGGTGTTCACCAAAAACCCAAATCCTCCAACCAGAAGAAATTTTCCGAACGTCCCGTGCCACATGGATCGAAGACGGCTTTGTATGACATAGACCACGACGTTGCGGATATATTCCGATGGCGCAATTTTGGAATGGCCGTACCGGCGATCCGTAAAATGAAAAGGCACTTCCCAGACACGCGCACCCAGGAGAATCGACTTATGCAAAAAAGCGATCTGAAATACATACCCGTTATACGTCTCCATTGTTTGCGCCAATGCCTCATAATATTTCCTTTTATATAGGCGGTAGCCGCCGGTCCAGTCGTGAACAGCAGGCAATCCTAAACCGAATCGGACAAACGCGTTACCCAAAACCGAATAAATTTTACGGTGCAATCCCCAATTTTCGGGAATCCCGCCGCCCGGAATGTATCTGCTGCCGACGACAAAATCATATCCTTTGTCCAGCGCGTCGAAAAATTCCGGAAGCTTCTTCACATCATGGGAGAGATCGCCGTCAAGCTGCACCATCACCTCCGCATGCAAACGTTTTACCGCATGGGTCATGCCGCGCAGCAGTGCTCTCCCCAGACCTTCCTTTTTCCCGGTGAGCAGGTGAACCGACGGGTGTGTTTTCCGGTATTCCTGTACTTCGGCGGCCGTACCGTCGGGAGAAGTATCATCCACAACCAGGTACGAAAACTGATATTTCCGGAGCGGCTCGCAGGTTCTATGGACGAGGTCAAGGAGAGTCCGAATATTCTCCCGTTCATTGTACGTGGGAATTATGACGACTACCTTCATGGGTTTTTACACCCTTTCGCGCCAATAATTGAGGAGCTCTTCCATGGTTTGTTTAAAAGGAATCACTGGTTTCCACCCGGTTTTTGCGACAAATTTGCTCCCGTCGCCCGTCAGCACCGGAACATCTGACGGCCGCATCCGGGACGGGTCCGGGCGAACTTCAACTTTCACTTTGCTAAACGAAAGCAGAAGCGTCAGCATGTCGCCTATGCGGATCGATTTTCCTGTACAAATGTTATACACATCTCCCGGATCGCACTTTTCAACAGCCAGAAGATACGCGTTTACCATGTCGCGGACATCCGTATAGTCGCGGCTCGACTCAAGGTTGCCCACAAAAATGACCGGCTCCTGTCTGCCTTTTTCAATGAGAGCGATCTGTTTTGCAAAATTACTTTCCGCAAACGTCTCTCCGCGCCGTGGTCCCGTGTGATTAAAACCGCGCGTTCGAACAATGCGCATTTTGTATGACTGAAAATATTGATACCCCAGATAATCCATGGCTACCTTGGAAACCGCATACGGAGAAAGCGGCCGCAGGGGGTTGGTTTCTTTTATGGGAATCTCGTCTGGATGCACGAGCCCGTATTCTTCAGATGAACACGCAATCTGAATAACCGGGTCGATGCCGACCTGCCGAACTGCCTCAAATATATTGGCACTGCCGACAATATTAACCTCTAAAGTCACCGACGGAGAGCCCCATGATGTCGGTACAAACGACTGTGCGGCAAGATGAAAAATATAGTCTGGTTTTATTCTCGCGATGGTCGTGTACAAGCTATGCGAGTCCAAAAGGTCCGCATCCTCCAGGTGAAGCTTCCCGATAATCCCCTCGATATGATCCTTTTTGGTGCGTGACCGGGAAAGTCCGTACACCTCGTATCCTTTGGAAAGCAAAAGTTCTGCAAGGTGACTTCCTGCAAACCCTGCAATACCGGTAATCAGCGCTTTTTTTGCCATAGAGTCTTTTTATACTCTGCCAATTCCATAATACATGAAACCTAATTTTTTAACAGCTACCGGATCATAGACATTTCGACCGTCAAACAATACCAGGTTTCTCATGCCCTTTGCAAGACGGACCAGGTCAATCTGCCGAAATTCATTCCATTCGGTAAGCACAAGAAGCGCATCGGCGCCTTTTGCTGCCTCATGAGCACTTTTGACAAAACGAACCGATTTGGGCAGCAATCCTTTGGCATTGTCCATGGCGACCGGATCATACGCGACAATTTTTGCGCCATATTTGACCAG
Source organism: uncultured Gammaproteobacteria bacterium (assembly GCA_964400835.1). GTDB lineage: Bacteria > Patescibacteriota > Microgenomatia > UBA10105 > UBA927 > CAYNWD01. The sequence goes on from CAYNWD010000002.1 coordinate 34,210, forward strand.
CTCGGTCAAAATCTTTATCGATGGCGCCTCCCTCATGTCGTCGGTATTGGGTTTAAAAGCAAGCCCCAAGACGCCCAGCGCTTTTCCTTTGATATTCCCTTTAAAGTGTTGCATCACCTTGCCAACGAAATGAAGCTTCATTTGTTTATTGATCTCGTCGACTGCCGACAGGAGCTGGAAATCATATCCCTTTGACTTTGCAATCGCGATAAGCGCTTTCACGTCTTTGGGAAAGCAGCTGCCGCCGTAACCGACACCCGGATACAAAAAACTTCTCCCGATGCGCCGGTCCAACCCTACGCCGTCCAAAACTTTTTCAACGTCCGCGTCGACCTTTTCCGCAACCAGAGCAACGGCGTTCGCAAAAGAAATTTTGGTCGAAAGCATGGCGTTACTTGCATATTTAATGCGTTCAGCCGTTTCGGTATTACGCGGAACAGCCTTGCTGTTAATCGGCTTATGAAACTCCAAAAGAATTTCCTGCGCGCGGTCCGATGATGTGCCGATGACGACCCGGTCGGGGTGAAGCGTATCGTCGATTGCCGTCCCCTCGCGCAAAAATTCGGGAACGGACGCATAGGCAAACGAGGCGCCGCTCGGTTTTTGTTTATTGATAATCGCGACAACTTCCTTACCGGTTCCGGGAGGCACCGTACTCTTGGTCACAATGATTTTATATCCGAACAGGTGCTTCCCAATCTCCTCTGCCGCGGCAAATACGGAAGAAAGATCTGCCTCACCGTTATCCTTGGGAGGAGTGCCCACACAAATAAAAACAATTTCCGACGGTCCGACTGCCTCGGCATAATCAAGTGTGAACAGTAATCGTTTCGCGGCAACGTTTCTGGCTACCAACTCCGAAAGGCCCGGCTCGTAAAACGGCGCTATGCCGCGCTGAAGTTTTTCAATCTTTTCCTTCGTACGGCCGACCACCCAGACGGTATTTCCTAAATCGGCAAAAACCGCTGCGGTGACGAGCCCTACGTAGCCATGACCGATAAATGCAACAGTCATACAAAAAAGTATGGACGCGCAAACAGATACCCTCCGCGCGTCCTTATCTACCCATTATATTCCATCTCCTTCACCTCTCGCAATCCTTCCTCAAATGTCCGCATGTGTACCCCAAGAGCGCGAATTTTATCATTTGCGAGTGCCGCAAACCGGGGTATCGGCGCACGATTTTGAAAAAATTCTGCAAACGTAGTTTTCGTCACCAAGGAAGGCGAAAATTCCCATATGCGGGCAACCATGCAGGCTGCGTCAAAGGGTGATATCGCCGAACTTCCGACAACATGATACAGTCCGTGCGCATTAGTTTCCATGCACTTATTGAGCGCTGCAGCAATATCATCCACAAACGTCGGGACAAAAAGCTGGTCGGTGGCAGCGGCCAGCGAAAGACCCTGGGAGAGCCGCTCAAGCATTTTATGAACAAAATCTTTTTTGCCGACGAATACTCCCCCGGGATATGCGCGGTACGGGTTGGCAATGCGAAAAACCAGAGCCCGTTCGCCGAGCGAAAGAACCCGTTTGGCTCCTTCGTGCTTTGTCTTGGCGTACCAACCCTGCGGATTCGGTGCGTCCTCCTCCGTATAATTTTTTTTCTTCCCGTCAAACGCATAATCCGTATCGACATAGACAAGTTTTTTCCCCGTTTCCCGGACCGCCTCAACGATATTTTGCGTCGCGTCAACATTTATCTTCCAGCTAACACTGTGCTCGCCCAAATTCTTTTCTTTTTCTGCCCCCTGCACATCTGTGTATGCGGCAAAGTGAAACATCCACGGTGCCTCGGATGCCCGTACGGCTTTTTTGACCACGTCATAATTCGTAATGTCCACGCCTGTTTCAAGACTGAGGTCGCGGAAAACGTGCTTGCCGCGAAGAATTTCCACAACACGCGACCCGACTAAGCCCGAAAGGCCGGTTCCGATAATATTCATAGACGCGAAGAATACTGCTTTTCGTAATAGGACTGATACTCCCCGGTTTTAACGCGCTTCCACCAGGTTGCATTGGCCTGGTACCATTCAATGGTCTCCCGAAGTCCGGCATCAAAATCGTACTGCGGCTCCCAACCGAGTTTAGCGTGCGCTTTTGACCAGTCCATGGCATACCGGCGGTCGTGCCCCGGCCGGTCCCTGACAAATTCTATGAGACTTTCCGGGGCTTCCATAAGAGAAAGAATCTTTCGGACGACGCCGAGGTTATTTTCGTCCTGAGATTTTCCGCCAAAACAGTATGTTTCACCGATTTTGCCCCTGATAAGCACTGCGTCTATGCCGCGGCAATGATCCAAAACATGCATCCAGTCTCTGACGTAAAGACCGTCGCCGTACACGGGAATTTTTTTCTTTTCCAGAACGTTTGTGATAGTAAGCGGAATAAACTTCTCGGGGAACTGATACGGGCCGTAGTTATTGGAGCAATTGGATATTGTGACCGGCAAATTGTATGTGTAATAATATGCGCGAACAAGATGATCAGACGCGGCTTTACTGGCTGAATATGGACTTCTGGGGTTATAACTTGTTCGTTCATTAAATTTACTCAAATCACTAAGTTCAAGCTCTCCGAACACTTCATCCGTGGACACATGATGAAAACGCTTCACCTTATGACGAAGACTGGATTCCAGTAATACCTGTGTCCCGACGACATTTGTCTGGACAAAGGGTGAAGGCTCTGCTATAGAACGGTCAACGTGGCTTTCGGCGGCAAAATGAACCACAATATCGACACCGCTCATTACCCGATCCACCAAAGCCGCGTCACAAATATCTCCCCTTATGAATGAATATCGGGGATCAGTCTCAATCGGCTTCAGGTTCCAAAGATTCCCGGCGTACGTCAGTTTATCAAAGTTAACCACCTGATCGGACTTGTGAACCCTAAGCCAGTAAAGAATAAAATTTGAACCGATGAACCCGGCACCGCCGGTTACGAGAAGTTTCATAGAAAGAAAAGTAACACAAAGGCTAGAGCTTGCCCTGCCTGACCAGTTCCGCCACCTGCATATTGGCCGCAAGAAGTTCGTCGTGGGAGGTCCCTGCGTCGATCCACCAGTCAATGACATCGCACAGAAGCGACCCCTCTTTGAGATACAAGTTATTTAGATCCGTAATTTCCAGCTGGCCGCGGCCGGAGGGCTTGAGCGATTTTACAAGATCAAAGACGCGCTCATCATACACATAAACGCCCGTTTGCGCGATGTCGGACTTTGGGTGCTCGGGCTTCTCTTCAATAGAGATCACCCGACCGCTTTTATCCATCTCTATAACCCCATATTGTCTCGCCCCTGTATCGCGCTGCACCCCAAAAACCATCGCTGCCTTTCCGCTCGTTTTTAGCCTGGAGTGAAACGCGGGAAGCGAACGGGCCAGATCAAAGTTAAAAATGTTATCGCCCAACATAACCAAAATCTGGCTCTTGTGGGCAAATTCTTGCGCTAGGGAAAGCGCATCTGCGATGCCTCCCACCGGGTTTTTCTGAATTGCGTAATAGAGCTTGAGTCCGAATTCTTCACCGGACTGCAGAAGGTTTGCAAAGTCACCGACGTGCTCGCCGCCGGTGGTAATGAGCACCTCTTTCACCCCGGCCTTTTTCATCGCTTCCAGGGGATAAAAGATCATCGGCTTGTTATAGACCGGAAGCAGATGCTTGTTTGTAACAAGTGTCAGAGGACGCAGGCGTGTAGCAAGTCCACCGGCGAGAATGACTCCCTTCATATAGTGTTAGAGCAGCATGGTCGAAAATACGAGTATCGCAATGCTGCCGATAAGGACATATTCTATCACAATCTTCGGGTGTAAATCTCCCGAGAGGGCGTGGTGGATGATGCCCCATGCAATATAGGACAGAGACGTCACTATGCCCACAAGGAGCTGGAGCGACGGAATTCCCCGCGTGAGATAAAAAAGGGCAATGCCGCCCACCAGTATGCATCCCAAAACGACAAAATGTACTGCATGGGTTTTCATATGAGGCTCCCTCGTTCAATGAGAGTCACTGCGACTGCCACCGCAACCAGAAACAGGCCGTGCGCAACGCTCTGTCCGCTCAAACGGACGAGGCGGCGGCGTGCAACCAGCCATGCGTCTGCGGTCAAAACGACGATCAAAAGACCCAAAAATGTATATCCTAATTCACGCGAGAGAGCAGGAATACTAAAGAGTGGCTTCGTCGTTACACCGGCAAACGCACCTGCCCCGGACAGAGCCGGCACAACCAGAGGCTGGTTAACCGGTAAGGTATCGGCAGCTGCGGTCTGGCGGGCCTCTTGTGGTATCTCCACCGCCCGCACCGGTTGCACAATTCTTGCCGCAGCATTGGCGCCGAACATTTGCACAACAAGCGTCGTTTCCTCACCATTCAAAATACCGTTCACCACCGCAAACCCGACATCTTCATAGCCTGGCTTCAGAATATTCTCTCTGTGGGTAGCCGACGCCATCCATGCGTCCACCACACTCAAGCTCGTCAAAAAATTCTTCGCCAGGTTCTCGCCGGCGACACTGTAGCGATATCCGGTAGAGACAATAAACTCCCACGGTGTTTTGCCGTTGGGACTCGTATGCGACCAATAGCCGTTGGCAAACATGTCAACCGCCTTGTTCGCCGCCGCCTGAGACAACTGTGCGTTTAAAGACAGCTCAGGCAGGCCTGCCTGACGTCTTTTTTCGTTTGTCGAAGCTAAAAGCTGTTCGACGTGAATGTCTGTTGCAAACCCCAAAACGTTGGGAAACGTACGATGCAATGCCTGAATACCCACGTAATAGGCAAGTAAAAGAAGCAGGTAAACAAACAGGGCGTCGACATGGAGCGCCTTCGGTTTATGGTTATTTGATGTATGCGGGACAAGGAGATGCGCAACCCAAGACTTCATACTTCCATGATAGACAGACCGGAACAGAAAATCTAGATCGAAGAATCAAATTTTGAAGGGCCGTAGAGAGAGGAGGATTGTGATCCCGAAAGATCGCGTATGACCGGTATGCCGAAAAGAAATCCCAGAATATTGGCGACCGAAAGGCCTATGCGGATACCGGTAAAGGAACCGTCTCCGGCCCGGACGCGTATCTGTGTCAGCTGGGACGGGGCGAGACGTGCATCCTGTAAAACTTGCGCAATAAGCGGCAGCACATTCTGGGCGTTCCGGCGGGTCGCGTGTGATTCACGGCGTATGGTTTTGTCATGCCGTGTGAGTACGACTGAAATTTTTTCGGTTTCCGATGTATCCAGAGACAAAACGATATCGTGTTTTTTCATGTGCTAGGAAAGTACCAGCGCGCCCTGCCGGACTATCCGATACGGCGCAACAGAACAATCAACTACAGTCGAGACATTGCCGGCACTGGACTCTCCGGGAACCACATAATCAACAAGCTTCACGAGCCCGGGATCAAGTTCTGTCAGCCGAAAGGGGGTGGGAGCGCCATGAAAATTTGCAGACGGGCCCAAAATGGGTACCCCGACGGCTTTGATTATTGCATGTACCGCTTCGTGATCCGGCATTCTCACTCCCAGTGTGTTTCCCGCGCCGCGAATAGGGGAGTAAATCAGCTCTTTTTTACACGCAGCGATAATGGTAAGAGCTCCGGGCCAATACGTATCCATAAAATGTCGCACAATATTTGAGGGTGACGAAAGATAGGCGAGTGCCATTTTCTTTGAACTGACCAAAACAGGCGTTGCTTTTGTCCTGGGCCGCTTCCGAAGCAAAAAAAGCCGGTCAACCGCGCGGTGGTTGTCTATCCGGCACCCTATGCCCAGCGCCGTATCGGTAGGAAATATTATTATTCCACCTTTGTTTAGGACTTTAACAGCTTTCCGTACATCTGAATTCATAAACTTCCCCGACCTCAGCGGTCGGGGTTTTGTTGCGCTTTGTTCGCGCTTCGCGCGCTTTTTGTATGCGCTTCACCCATGACCGTACATGGTTAATGGTTTTCGCTTTCTTGCAATAAAAACTCAAATTCTAGTAATTAGAAATTAGTTCCTTTGATGGTTATTTCATGCTCACCCTCATGGAGGACTCGAAAATGTATGTCCAATCGCCGTTCGGGCATCAGATTCCCAAGTTTCTCTGCCCATTCTATGGCAACAAACGATTTACGGTCGCGCAAAATTTCCGCTAAACCCAGTTCTCCCAGCTCAATTTCGGCTTGCAACCGGTAAAGATCAATGTGATAGAAAAACCGCAAAGGGGGTTTCAACTGATAACGTCGTACAATAATATACGTGGGGGAGAGAAGTCTCCCGGTAATTCCCAGTGCCCTGGCAAATCCCTGGACAAACGTGGTTTTGCCGCTGCCCAGATCGCCATAGAGGCACACGCACCCCGCTGCAGTCTTTTTGTTTCCTCTTTCCTCTATCAGGTAACGCCCCAGCGCTTCGCCTGATTGCGAAGTTTCTTGGGCGCTTTTGGTAATATCTGTACGAGGAAATACCATGCGAGACCGGCCCCGGTCGCGTCAATTATAACATCGCGGAACTTTCCCTCGCGCGTGGGAACTTTTGTCTGGTGAAACTCATCCGTCAGCGCATATAAAACAGTGAGGGCAAAAGCAACAAGAAACACATTGACCGCCCGGCTTTTGGGCATACTCAAACGAAACCCGCGCAGGTACAGGGTAAACAGCAGGCCGTATTCGAGAACATGGAGTGTCTTAAAAAAAAGAAAGTTAACCATACCTTTGTCCGAAACAGCAAGCCGCTGGGTAGAGGACAAAACAAAAATTACGACCATCCACAAAATCGACGGAAAAAAATTACGAAGTATCTTCATGAATATCTTTTGATTGAAAAAAACTGAGCCGTTTTTGCCAAAGAAAGTATACAGCGAGGATGGCACATCCTAAACCAATAAACAAGAGGCTTATGGCAACGGGCTTATACCACTGAATGGATTTTCCCTCCTCCTCACCTGTGGGTTCACCCGAGGGACCAGGAGTCGGACTTTCTGCAGTTACCTCGCCGAGCGTTTCTCCGCCTCCATCAGCCAGGCTCGGAACTATTGTCGCGGTTTTTGCAGCCGGCGTCGGCGTTTTGGTGGGACTAGATCCTGATGTGGGTGTTGCCGTATTGGCCGGGACAGGGGTGGGCGTCTTCGTAGGAGTGGGTGTTTTCGTGGGAGTGGGTGTTGCGGTGGGAGTCGGAGTAGGTGTGGGCGTTGATGTAGGAGCCAAGCTGACACAGGAAACGGTTGACTTTGTCGGATCTTGGTCTTCCTGCCAGCTGCCGCCATCCGGAACTCGGCTAAATGATTTCCCCTCTGTCACAGACTTGTATGGGTAAGAATCTATCACTGTACCGCTTGAATCGAACAGCGTAGGCGTGTCAACGGTGCTATTGGTGCTACTGGTGTTATTGAGAAATGAGGAAAGATCCAGGTAGCAGGTATTTTTCGAAGGCAATATACCCGAAAGTGCTTTTTTTGCAGACCCAATATCTGATTCAAAGTCAATATCATCATCAAAAAAATATCCGGAGAAATCTACCGCTTCTTCATCCGGGTTATAAAATTCTACCCACTCATCACTATCGCCTGATCCGACGGGATTGGGTAAAAACTCATTGAGAACTACGGAGGCATACGCCTGTCCGGGAAGGACGAAGAGAAAGAAAGCGATGACAGCCAGCACCGACTGCCTCACAAAAGTATAAGTTACTGCACGTGCAGATAAAAACTTAAAATTCCGTCGCCGTGATCGATATACTTAATCTTTATTATGCTACTTGAGCCGCAGGATTGGCTACTGCTGTAAAGCGTACCCTCCTTCGGCGCGCGGATTATGTCGCTGGTTGTTGATACCATATCAAACCCGGTGTGTATACCGCCTGAATAAGAATACCGCCAGGAATACGGGGTTTGCCCGAATCGCTGCGTCAGCCTGATCGTGTCTGCCAAAGGCCATGGCCAGCCGCCGCTGCCCAGCGTATTATTCCCGCCGCTTTGTTCGTCAATGACTGTTTTGGAAGACAAATATCCCGAAGGATCAACCCAGACATTATTTTTGCGTACTTCAAAATGCAGGTGTGCGCCGGTCGAGCAACCGGGAAATCCTGTATTGCCGACAATGGCTATGGGGTCGCCGGTCGAAACCGGCCCGACCTTCACTGCCTCCAGGAGCGCCCGATCAAGCGCCTGTTTTTCCGCCAACGCCTGAGCAAGAAGCTTCTGGTAGGTCGCTTCACTGCTTCTCGTTTCATTCAGAAGTATCTGTTTTTCACGCTTTTGGCTGGCAAGCCGTCGGTTTTCCGCCTCAAGTTGTCGCTGCAATTCCTGCTGCTCCTTCAATTTCTCCTCCCGCAAGTTTTTTCGTTCTCCGTAATGATTTTGTGTGGCTTTAAGCTGAAACAGGAGCTGCGCATCCTGCTCCTGAACGGATGCAAGGTACTTGACCCGGGACAGTAGGTCTGAAACATTCTGACCCAGGAGAATAATGCCGAATTTTGGCGCAACCTGCCGTTTGTACGTTGCCGGAATCCGGCGCAGAACGAGTTCGGATCTTCTCGTGAGGAGCTCCTCGATTCTGTCGATTTCACCGACAAGCTCATCGATTTCCTTGGAAAGTTTTCCTATGGCAGACTGAATATTTCCTATCTTGAGCGTCGTAAGGCTTATATTGGAGTCCAGAAGCTGAATTTGCTTGGCGAGCGAATTTTCCTCGTTCTGCAATTCCCGGATTTTATTCTGAAGTTCGACAATACGGCTATCAACACCACCGGTAGTTTCCGCCCGGACCTGCGGCGCAAAAAAGAGACCCGCGGTCAATAATACAAGAAGAACAAATCGTTTCATTCGTTGAAGCATCACGCGTCATTACACTTTCAAAAATCTGGTAAGCGCCACCCAGCTTGCCGCAGCGCCAAGAAGCAGTCCCGTGCCGGTAAGCCCGACAAAAAAGACGAGACTGGAGAGAAGGAAAGGCTGACCCACTGGATTGGACAAAATCGCAGCGATCGGGGGAATGTCTCCCAAAAATGATCCGAGGTACGGCGCAGCCCATACGACAATCAAGGTCAGGATGCCCCATGCCGCGACCGATCCGCTCAACCCATACCATGCCCCTTCAAAAAGGAATGGCAGCCGCACATACCATGGCGACGCACCAACCAAGGAAAGAATTTCCACCTCATCCCGCCGCAGCGCTATTTTCATACCGATGACCGTCATAACTACCAGAAATGAATTTATAGAGAGAAGCCCTACCAGGACGATGCCTACGATCCGCACAGCCTGGGTCCAGGAAATAAGCGCATCCACCACGTCTTTTTGGTACACCACCTCCTCAACGCCGGTAGCGTTATTGATTATGGGTTCAAGTTCCCGCAAATACGTCGGGTCCGTTGCCGACACTTCCAGCGATGCAGGGAGTATGTCCGCAGTCACCATTTCCAAAAGCAGCGGATCATCTTTGTTTTGCTCGCGGTAGATAGCCAGCGCTTCTTCCCGGGATACGTAGACAATGCCGGCGGTTTTCCCTGTCTGCTCCAGCGTTGCCTTCAGGCCGTCCGCATCATTTTTGGTCGCTTTGTCATTAAAAAATACCGTAATCTGGGGTTTGCTCTCAAAATAGGAAAGGATCACGGAAGACGTCATACTGATCAGAAAAAACGTGCCGGCCAAAAGAAGCGTCACAAACAGGGTAAGCACGGCAACCAGCGCCTGGTAGGGCGCGCGGCGAATATGCGTGAGCGCGGTGGTTCTGGCTCCCATACTCATTTAACCCTTTTTCCCCTTTCCACTGGACCGGTACGATCCTTTTTCATCGTCTCGAACGAGCTTCCCTTTGTCAGAGACGAGGGTGCGCTTCTTCATATGATCAACGATGCTAGCTTTGTGCGTCGCCATGACCACGGTCGTCCCGAGCTTGTTAATCGCACCCAATACTTCCATAATTCCCCATGAAGTCACGGGGTCCAAATTTCCGGTCGGCTCGTCGGCCATAAGCACTTTCGGCCCGGCGACGATAGCCCGCGCTATGGCGACGCGCTGGTTTTCTCCGGCAGAAAGCTGAGCGGGAAAGTGCTTTGACTTATCAGGCAGTCCGACCAGTTCCAGAACTTCCTCGACTCGCCTGTGCATGTCTTTTTCCTGCTTTTGAAATATCTCTAGCCCTATGGCAATATTTTCAGACACGGTACGGTCGGCCAAAAGCTTAAAGTCCTGAAACACCATCCCGACACTTCGCCGCAGCAAATGAATTTTTCCGGCGGGTATATGGCCGACATCCTTCTGGTCAAATAAAATTTTCCCCGTCGTCGGCAGAAGGTCGCGGATTACAAGGCGCAACAACGTCGTCTTTCCGGCACCCGATGGACCGATGAGAAACACAAACTGCCCCTTGTCTATAACCAGATTCACGTCTGAAAGGGCAGCCCCTGACCCGAAATGCTTGGAAACATTGTCAAAGCGAATCATAGCGTGTCCGCGGAAAGTGAATTGCCAGTCCGGCACACTAAATTAGTGTACCACATTTATTTCACCAAAAAGCACAAAAAATCAGGGATACCGTTATGAAGTATTATTCCTTAAGAAGTTCAATCTTTCCGACGTCCATAAGCCAGCTGGCTTTTTGGGCCGCGAATGTCTCGCCCCAGACTTTGACCTTCTTACCCACATATTGGTCTAAATCTATGACCGAGGATATGAGAAATGCTGTCTGTGACGGCCCGCCCTCGCGTATAAGCCGATGGGTACCCTCTCCGTCCACACCGTCTTTTTCAATCACTCCCTCTGCTGAATCCTTGAAAGTCTTGGTATCCGTAACCCCTATGACATTGCCGGTTTGAATGATTTGCGTCTTGGCACCGATACCTTTGGCACCGACACGGTATTTACCCGAAAGCACAGAGCCCGTTGCGATACCGCCCAAAACCAGGAGTGCATAGACCACGCCGATGGTTATTTTTGTCTTTTTTTCCGCAGAATATTTTTCCATAGGCACAAGCACAGGACTCTGTGCGGCATCTTCGACTAAAGGTTCACCAACCGGCTTTTGTGTGGTCATACGGCGGCCACCACCCATTATCTCGCCTTAGGCAATTTTTTTCAAGTAGGCGATGACAAAGTCATCTATATCGCCGTCCAGCACCCGGTCCGTATTGTTGGTTTCGTGCTGGGTACGCAGATCCTTGACCATGTGATAGGGGTGCAAGACGTACGAACGGATCTGATTGCCCCAGCCGGGCGTTTTGTACGCGCCTTTTATAGTCTTTTCTTCTGCCAGGCGCTTGGCGACATCGATTTCCCATAATTTCGCCCGCAAGATCTTGAGCGCGGTTTCTCTATTTTGTCCCTGGTAGCGCTGCGCCTGACTCGTCACGATGATCCCGGTCGGCGTGTGCGTGAGCCGGACTGCCGTTGAGACTTTATTGACGTTCTGGCCTCCTTTACCGCCGGAGCGGTAAAAATCCCACTGGAGATCATCATCCTTTATCGCGGGGCCCGGCTCGTCTTCCGCCACCGGCAGGACCGCCGCCATGGCAAATGACGTCGGCCGGGGCTTATCCGCGTTGAAGGGCGACTGCCGGACGAGCCGGTGTACCCCGGCCTCGGCCTTTAAAAATCCGTATGCATAACGCCCGGAAACCTCCAGAACCACGCTCTTGGTCCCCGCCTCTTCACCCGGTGTTTCCTCCAGAATCTCGCTTGCCCACCCCTTCCGCTCAATGTACCTTCCATACATCCGAAAAAGCATGGCAGTCCAGTCCATTGCCTCGGTCCCTCCTTGGCCTGCATGAAGAGCCAGAATCGCATCTCCCCGATCATACGGACCCGACAGGTACAGGGCAAACTCCAACCGGTCCAGCTCGGCCGCAAGCTCCGTCTCATTCCCCTCTTCCATGAGCAGTTCCAGCATCTCTCCCTCGCCAATCTCGTGGGCAAGCTCAGACAACCGCTTCATTTTTTTGGCGGCAACCTGCGGTTCGTTCCAGAACCCCTCCTTCATGGACTCCGCTTCAAGCTCCCGCATGTTGCGGCGCTTTTGGTCCATGTCAAGCTTGGCGAGTATGTCCTTTGCCCGTTGAATAATCTCTTCGGTCATGAAGCAATTGTAACAAAAAGCCGGGTGCGTTACTCAGAAGGAAGTATCCACACAACCACGACACCCAAGAGAATCGCGGCGATATGTACAAGAGATCCTACCGATGACCGCCGCCTATGAAGCTCCGGAATAAGGTCACTCATAGCTATGTAGAGAAAATTACCGGCGGCAAATGGCACAAGAGGAGGCACGAACGCATCGCTCCTTGTAGAAACGAACAATACCAAAATAGCGCCGGCGATGGCGGTCGTCGCGGAGAGAAAATTATACAGAAGCGCCTTCCCGCTGCTAAAACCGCTGTGCAGGAGTATAGTAAAGTCTGCAAGTTCGTGCGGAATTTCGTGAGCGATGATGGCCAAGGTTGCCGACATGCCCAGAGGCACCGACACCAGAAACGCGGTCGCAATTATCGTACCGTCAACAAAGTTGTGTATCGCGTCTCCCACCAACGAAAGATAGCCGACCGCCTTTTGTTCAACTGGATGGTCGCCTTCCACATGGTGATGCCATTGCAAGAGCTTCTCCAGGGAAAAAAATGTCAGGATCCCGACCAGCACATATCCGAAAGTTGCATCGGGTAAAAGTTCGAGGCTCTCGGGAAGCAAATCCAAAAATGTACTCCCCAAAAGAACGCCGGAAGAGAACGCCAGAATGGTCGTCATCATTTTTGTGACGAGCGTGCGCTTCACTACCAAAAACACTGCTCCCAAAAGGGATAGGAGACTCACAATCATGACCGAAAGGAGCGTCCACCAGATAATCATATGCGCGACTCCGTACAATTGCGGCACAGGCCAAAAAATTCCAGCGAGTGCCTTCGTACCTTTACTCCCTTTGACTTCTCGAGAACTTTTTCCGTGCTCGCGACATTACAACTGGTTACATCAAAAACATCTCCGCACTCGTCGCAAATAAAATGATGATGCTTTGGCTTATCGGCATACTCGTACCGGAGTTTCCCTTCCTGAAACTGAACGGACCTGACAATTCCTTTTTTTATGAATGTCTGCAAGATGCGAAATACCGTCGCTGTATCTGCCCGTACCCTGCGGCGCCTTAAGTACTCTATGACCGCCGCTGAGTCAACCGGCATTTCGGAGTGCTCAAGCGCTTCTAATACTCCCAATCGAGCGGGAGTCGCCCGCAAACTCATCCGATGGAGCTCTTCATTGCAATCGTGTTTTGTCACCGATGGGATCATCTGAAAAAGTATATGCAAGTGACTTGCATTTGTCAAGGGGCGGATACCGGCGGCTTGCAAATGGCTTGCTCCAGAATTTGCTTCTGATCTTGAGGCAGTTTGTCTATTTGAGAAATAATTTGTGAAACGGCCCGGTTCGTTATTTCTTGAGCAATTTTTTCCGTTACGACACTACCGGCTTGTTGGGTAAGTGTACCGGCCAGAGAAGATACATTAAGCGGCTCAACACTTCCCTCGTCTGCGACTCCCAAAACCATTGCTGCCTGTTGCCCAATGGGGGTTTGCATCACAATTTCACGCACCTGGGTGAGCTGGGCCGGCCGGGGCTGGGTAGTAAATTTCGGCCACAGCAGGCTGGTCGCCGAAACCACGACCCCGGTCCCCAGAAGTGCTACAAAAAATTGGAAGATCATACCACTCGTCTCCACCTCCAGTATACGATATTTTGGTGTGGTAAACTGCACCCGGGCGTGCTATAAACGAAAGACATGGTCATCTTTGGCATAGATCCGGGAACCGCGCGGGTGGGGTGGGCAGTCATCGAGTCAGGAAAAAACGGCTTCTCTGCCAGAATCTATGGCTGCATAGAAACGGATAAGCTAGAAACACCGCAGGCGCGCCTCTTGACTATCTACAATGAGCTCATGCCGCTTGTGGGCAAACACAAGCCGGATCATATAAGTATAGAGGAATTATTTTTTGCGACCAACGCCAAGACAGTCATGGCCGTGGGCCAGGCAAGGGGTGTGGTTATACTTACAGCCGCCCAGCACAATATTCCGGTCACGTCCTATTCTCCGCCGTCGGTAAAGCTGACCATTTGCGGCAACGGCCGCGCGGACAAAAAAGACGTCCAAAAGCAAATAACGAAACTCCTGCGCCTGCGTGAGGTCCCCAAGCCCGATGACACCGCGGACGCACTCGCCATTGCACTCACCCACGCATACAGGCTCAACGGCATCAACACAAAGAAACTAATAAAGAAGAAAACAAAAACCTAGAGGTTCGCCCAGTCGTTTTGCGCTTCAAACAGCTTGTCGTGGAACTCCCAAAACTTTCCCTGATCCTTGGCACACTCTGACGCTTCTGCCGTCTTTTGGGCGCGCGGGTGAATGGTGACCAGGGGGAAGTGTTTGTACACAAACTGGACCTTGCCGCTATATTCACGAAGAATCTGCTGGACAGTCGGGAACGCCCGGGCACAGAACGGACACTGAAAGTCAGAGTATTCGATAACCGTGACCGGTGCTCCACTCGTTCCTTTTGTGGACGCGGTGCCGACACTCACTGCCTTGGGAACCGGAACGAATCCCCCCTCCCGCGCCGCATCCTGAAGTGTTTGTGAATAATCCGCAGGATCGGTCGACCCGGTACCGGCAATCTCTTTGTCTATAATTTCTTTAAAGCTTTCAAACGGAAACGCACCGGCAAGCAGTTTGCCGTTGACAAAAAACCCGGGTGTTCCGGACACACCGAGTTTTTCTCCCTCCGCCGTATCCGCCTGCACCACCGCTTGCTTTTCACCGGAATTCATACAGCTGACGAGTTTTTTGGCGTCGAGTCCTGCCTCTTTGGCCAAGGCACTCATTGCGTCTTCAAATGATTTATATTTTCCCTGGGCTGCTGCCTGGCCCTGGGTCGCGCTCCCGGCCGGCACTCCCTTTTCCAGATACTGCACCTTGGTGAAAAGAGAGCCGATGAGAAATGACGCAATGATAAGAAGAACAACGAGGATACTCTGCGTGTTTATGGTTTTTTTCGCAACTTCAGCCATAGAATACGTATTACAATATATTCTGGAGAATATTGCAAGGGGTCAATGATCAATACGTCAGCGATAGCCTCTGGCCTTTAAAGTCGACAAATCCCTCATCATAATCCACTTTCCACGCGCCCCCCTCCGGAAGGGGAATTTTTCCGTATCCGTTGGGGACGTCTATGACAAAACGCGCGGTCGCCGCGACACCGGACAGCTTGGGCCGCAGCGCCTGCCACATCCGAATTGCTTTCTTTATCGGCACGGTAAAATGCTGCGCCCAGTACACGGGATCATTTTGGTAGACGTAATACGGAATAATTCCCTCCCCGGCAAGCTCCGTAAAAAGTTTGTATAACGTTTCCGCACGGTCGTTGACTCCCTTGAGGAGCACTGTTTGGGTCATGACAACCGCACCCGCTTCCCGGCGAAATCGCTCCAAAACTCCCCGCATCTGCGGAGTAAGCTCCAACGGATGATTCACATGCACCATAAGCCGCAGGTTGCGTATTTGCTTCGCCGCCTCAATGTGATCATCCCGCACGATAAGCGGATTGTGCACCGGCACGCGTGTCCCGATGCGGACGATACTGAGCTTTCCGACCCGCTGCAGCTCCCCGAGTTTGCCCAACACATAATGGAGAACTTTGGGGTGAACGGTCAGCGGGTCTCCGCCGGAAAGAATAATCTCATTGAGTCCGGGCTCTTTTTCGATAAACGAGAGCGTCTCATCTATCTGATCCATAAGAAGATGCGGCGTGTTGGCAAGAGCTGCGTCGCTGACCCCTTTATGCCCGGAAGGAATTCCCACTTCCCGGCCTCTGGTACAAAATCTGCAGTACGCCGCGCAATACCGGGTAATGGTCCACAGCGCGCGGCCGTAGTGGGCAAAGGGTTTCTTTGTTTTTTTCTTTGTGTTGCTTTGATATTTGTACACGAGTCCTGGAGCTACCTCATGGTGATCTTCCATGAGCGGATCCTTCATGCCGCTTTTGAAATACCGCCGTTCCAGATGCGGGCGCGATACAAATTGCCGGCCGATCGGCCCGTCGGGACCGCCGGTGCGGGAAATAAGATCTGACAGATACGGCGGAAATATCTCAGGCAGTCCGCCGTGCGGAAGCATCACCTTGGTTCCGCGGGGAGTGAGTGCGGATTTTAACGGTGACACCGGAGGAGCTGCTGTTTGTAACATATCAAACAACAAAATATTCGCTAAAAATACACTAAAGATTTTTTGACCGTGTGTCAATAACGAGTGCTGCGGCGCATCGAGATTGGGTCGTTACTGCGGGTTTTTTAAAAGGAGTATCGTGGGAGGTTTGGTATTATAATCCGTGAATCTCCACCAGGTCGGCGCAAACACGAGAAACACCGTTGCCGGATCATTTTTATATTGGGCCGCATTCGGGTGTTTTGCATAATGCACCGCGTGAATTGAGGGAAGTTCGTCTTTTCTGTGGATGCGGATATCACCGTCAAGCTGCAGCGTCACCCACTCTTCTTCGCTGAAACCGATTACGACCGAAGCCTTTCCGTCCGATCCGTCCAGAAGCGCTTCACACTTTTTGCCGGTGTTTTCAACGGAAAAATACAAAACCGGCGGATTGCCGCTGTGGGAATAGTGAAGTGCGGCTGCGTGCGGCGACCCGTCCGGCAAAAGTGTCGTCAGCGAACACACGCGGTGTTTCGCCAAAAAATCAAAAATTTTCTGATCCATACAAAATGCTGCCTGAATTATACCCCACCGACACAAGCAACAAAGAATTACTAGTATACATACTATAGGATTTTTGGGGACTTTGGGGTATAATAGAGCCCTCTTATGAAAAAGCTTTTGGCCAAATACCGCCGGGTCGGAATCGTGGTTCTCGTTTTCCTCCTCCTCGTTTTGGGCATTCGAAACCGGCTTTCGGCTGGAAAAGAAAAGAGCATTGAGCGCTACACCGTCGGCCGCCAAACTTTGCAAAAAACACTCACCCTCTCGGGCAGTATTGAGGCAGAAGTGACGGCTACCCTGCGGTTTCCCATATCGGGAAAGCTTGTGTGGGTCGGGGTCAGAGAGGGTGATGAAGTAAAAGCCTACCAGACTCTCGCGTCGCTTGACGTGCGAGAAACACAGAAAAAACTCGAGCGGCAGCTGCAAAGCTACCTCAAAACGCGTTGGGATTTTGAGCAGACCGCAGATGATTATGAAGGGAAAATTCTGACGGACGCCATAAAGCGGATTCTCGAAAAATCACAGTTTGACCTCAACACCAGTGTCCTTGACGTCGAAATACAACATCTCGCGCTGGAGTTGGCAAGCCTGGTAAGCCCCATACCTGGCATTGTCACCCGCGTAACTACTCCCGTCGCCGGCGTCTATATTTCGCCGACCAATGCGGAATTTGACGTCGTGGACCCGGCGAGCTTTTACCTGTCCGTCCACGCCGACCAGACGGAAGTAACAGAGCTTACCGAGGGCATGGAGGCCACTATCACTTTCGACGCGTTTCCCTCCCAGCGCGTGAGCGGTATCGTCAAAAAAATTTCGTACATACCCAGCCAAAACGAGACCGGCACTGTCTATGAAGTGTTCATCGCGTTTCCCTTCGATCAGAGTGTTCGGACGCAATACCGTCTGGGCATGACCGCAGACGTCTCGTTTACGGTTTCTGAAAAACCCGATGTCCTCGCTATCCCGCCGGAATTTCTCCTGGAAGAAAACGGGCAACCCTACGTATACAAGGAAACCGCCGGAAAAACCCAACAGACACCCGTGACAGCAGGCGAGGAATACGATACCTTACAGGAAATTCTCACGGGGGTATCGGAGGGCGATGTACTCCGTAAAAAGTAAAGTTTTCGCACGCGGTGCGCCCTCCTATAAATTATGATTGCGCTCGAGCGTGTCTCCAAAACATATCAGCCCACCCACGATACGGTTTTCCACGCCCTGCAGGATATTTCTCTGACCATAAAGGCCGGTGAATTTGTCGCCATCATGGGGCCTTCGGGTTCCGGCAAGTCTACGCTTATGCATCTTCTCGGCCTCCTCGACAAGCCGACAACCGGGGTGGTCACCGTGCGGAATCAAAACATTGCCGGCCGCTCCGACAGCGAGCTTTCCCTCCTGCGGCAGCAATTCGTGGGTTTTGTTTTTCAGCAGTTTAACCTCATCCACAAGCTTACCGTCGCGGAAAATATACTTCTGCCGACCATCTACGCGCGAACTGCACTGGACTTTGATCCGGCTAGCCGCTGCCGCGAGCTTCTTGGCAAACTCGGGTTATCGGACAAAGCAGACATGTATCCCAACCAGCTTTCCGGCGGCCAGCAACAGCGCGTCGCCATAGCGCGGGCACTCATCATGGCGCCGAGCCTGATCCTGGCAGATGAGCCCACGGGAAACCTCGACACCAAAACCGGTAAAGAAATACTCGATCTCCTCGTTTCTCTTAACAGAGTCGAAAAACTCACTGTCGTCCTGGTGACGCACGACCCCTCCGTCGCCAAAAGGGCCAAACGGATCGTCAGAATCCGCGACGGCAAACTCGTCCGCCAAAAAACATAAACCCATGAACATCATTCGCTTTATTCTCAAAACCGCTTTTTTTGATTTTACCCGCAACAAGATGCGCACGCTCCTGACGTCATTGGGCATACTCATCGGCGTCGCCTCGGTCGTTCTTCTCATCGCGTTTGGCCTGGGGCTCAAAGCATACATACGCGGCCAGTTTGAAAATCTGGGAAGCAATCTGGTGTACGTATTCCCGGGGGTCTTCGGCGGAGGCGGCGGTATCGGGTTTCGGCCCGGAGCGTTCGGCGGCATCCGCTTTGACGAAAAGGACTTTGTGAGTCTCAAAAAAATAGAGGCAGCGCAGGCGGGGGCCGGGGCGTGCACCAAACCGGTGGATATATCCGGGCCGCGCGAGACCAAATCCATCGACATCTTTGCCGCGACCCCGGAGCTTTTCCCTATCCGCAACTTTACCATAGACATCGGCCGGCTCTACACCGATACCGACATGGACAAACGCGCCAAGGTGACGGTCCTTGGACCCAAAATCGCCGAGGACCTTTTCGGCTCGGAGACGAGAGCACTGGGTAAAACCGTCAAGATCGAAAAACAGGCATATACCGTCATCGGCATCCTCGAACCAAAAGGAGGCGGCGGCTTTGGCGGGCCGGACTTTGACACCTTTGCCTATGTTCCCTTTACCAGCGCTGCGCAGTTTAATCCGAGAAAGGAATTTATCGCGTTTTATCTCAAAGCTGCTGACGAACCGTCGGTAAAAACCCTAGTCCAAAAGGCACAAACGGTTCTTACCAGGCGGTACAAAGAAGATAAATTCGCGGTGGTCGAGCAAACCGAAGTTCTTTCCACCGTCACCTCCATTTTCACGGTTCTCAATACCGTGCTCGTTGCCATCGGCGGCATTTCCCTGGTCGTCGGCGGCGTGGGTATCATGAACATCATGTACGTCACAGTGACGGAAAGGATAAAGGAAATCGGCATACGCCGCGCGGTCGGCGCGACCAAACAGGATATATTAGTTCAATTTTTGGCCGAGGCAGTTATCCTGTCGCTCATCGGAGGAATTGCGGGAATCCTTGTGTCCTTTCTAGTGGTTTTCGCCATCCAACGGTTTTTCCCCGCCTACATCGATGCGACTTCTGTCCTGGTGTCGCTTGGTGTGGCCTCGCTCGTGGGTATTGTTTTTGGCGTCATGCCGGCCAAAAAAGCCGCCGACCTCTCTCCCATCGACGCGATCCGGTACGAGTAGCTTTTCTTGACAACATGTTCCTGCAGCGCTAGAATAGGACGAAATAAAATTATGAGACACTTTGGAGTAGAACAAAAAGGATTTACCCCCCCCAGTCGGGAACGCTGGCAAACCAGGTTAGACATTGGAGGCGCGAAGGACGGAATGTTCTGCTTACCGAAGAGGAAGCACTCTTTCTGAGAAATGGTGGAGCCCTACCCGCAATGTTCAAAGGACACGTCGTTGCAGCAATAGATCAAGGAAACGGCAATTTCAAGCTTACTACTAAAAAGGGTTACAGGGCGACGGGCAATGGTCGAAAAATAGTAGAAGAGACTCTAGAAAATAATTGCTTCAAAAAAGAACGATAAATGGACTAAAGTCAGGCTATGAAACTCCCGGAAATCCCCCAAGAATCGTCTAACCCCCCCCGTGGAGCACGTTTTTATCGCAGGGTGGGAAATAATTCGCTTAGCCTGACACCAGACGAATATTCTCTTCTAAGTGGCGGCGAATTTCTTGAGAACCCCGATCTAGTAGGAACAAACATAACAGTAAAAGCGGGTCGCAACGGTAGGTATCGGGTGACATTTACGTCAAGGGATTTTAGAGACAACGCATTAGGCATTCTTGATACTGCTGAACATACGGACGGAGAATAAGCCGGCCTCACTTCGTCACTTCCCAAACGTGATTGTCCGGATCTTTGAAGTAGGCCACTGTTTGTCCCCACGATGTCGTTTTGGGTCCTTCGAAGATAACGACTCCCTTTGCGGAAAGTTCCGCACACGCCTTTTCCACATTATCCACAGAAAATGCATAGACTGCGCTTGCCGGTGTATTCATGTGCTCTTTGCCAAACATAGCCGTTGCTTCGTCTTTCTGAAAAATTCCCAGGAGCGTGTCGCCGAGTTTAAAATCCGCATATTTTCCGTCCCGGGAATTGAGCGTCAATCCCAATACATCGCGATAGAATGCCACTGACCGGTCAAAGTCAGTCACGAGCAAACACACGGCATAGAGCTTATTAAACATACCCATAAGTCTCCCTCGTAACATCATTACCCCGCCTGCGGGTAGTGGCATTTCTTCCACTTCTTGCCGCTTCCGCACCAGCAGGGATCATTGCGCTGAATTTTCTTTTTGACCGTGGGCTGACCGACGACTGATTGGGAAAGGTTCGCTTCTGCCGGCAGCGACCGCGTTTTTATCGGCATGGGCTTCTGAACCCCTGGCAGGGGCATGGGCGTGGGCTGCGGCCGATCACTTGGTGCCGGAGCTGGCTGCGGAGCAAGCTGAACCTGCACTTTAAAAATACGGTGGACGATTTCGCTGTCTATACTTGCCATAAGCCGTTCAAACATCGTGAACGCTTCATTTTTGTATTCCACCAAAGGATCACGCTGACCGTACCCGCGAAGCCCTATGCCTTCGCGCAGATCATCAATGGCGTCTAAGTGATCCATCCACACCGTATCAATAACCTGCAGACTCACCCAGCGCTCGACCTGACGGGCGACTTCGGGCGACAATTGCTTCTCCCGCTCGGCATAAATATCGCTTCCCACTTTGGCTAAAAATTCCGTCATCTCGCCTGCCGCGTGCATTTGCCCGAGCTGTTGCGCCAGACGTTTCTGCGATGCTTCATCGAAGGGTAAAATGGAGACGAATTCCGAAACAATTTTTTCCCTATCTACACCGGTAGCACCTTCTGTGGTGTGCATGGCGACCACATTGGCAACGGTGTCATGAACTTTGGCGAGAATCGTCTCTTTCTGGCTTTCACCTTCTAGGATTTTGCGCCGTCTGCGGTAGACAATTTCCCGCTGCTTATTGAGAACATCATCGTACTCGACCAGGTGCTTGCGAGAGTCAAAATGAAACCCTTCCACTTTTACCTGCGCCTGCTCTATGGCGCGGCTGACCATGCCGTGTTCAAGCGGTACGTCCTCGGGCATTTTAAACACCGTCATGAGCTTTGCCACCTGATCCCCGCCAAAAAGCCGCATGATGTCGTCCTCAAGCGACACATAAAACCTGCTGGACCCCGGGTCTCCCTGCCTGCCGGATCTTCCGCGCAGCTGATTGTCAATACGCCTCGACTCGTGCCGTTCTGTGCCGATGACATGAAGCCCCCCGATCGCAACCACTTCATCATGCCGTTTTTTCCACCGCTCCTCTTCCGTCTTCCACTCTTTTTCATCTTTGTATTCCCATTTGTCCTTTTTACTGCCGCCCAAAATAATGTCCACGCCCCGTCCTGCCATGTTCGTTGCGACCGTGACCGCACCCTTTTTGCCTGCATCCGCGATAATCATAGCCTCGCCTAAGTGATTTTTGGCATTGAGCACCTGATGCGGCACACCTTTCCGCTTCAGAAACTCGCTGATAATTTCATTTTTATCTATCGCCGTCGTGCCCACGAGAACCGGCTGGCCGCGCTTGTGGTGCTCAATAATATCTGCAACCACGGCGGCATACTTTGCCCGGGTCGTTTTATACACGCTGTCGGCATGATCGGTCCGCACCATGGGCCGGTGTGTGGGTAAAGCGAGGACATCCAGGTTATAAATCTTCTTAAATTCTTCCGCCTCTGTTGCCGCGGTTCCTGTCATGCCGGAGAGCTTCTCATACATGCGGAAGTAATTTTGCAAAGACACGGTCGCAAGCGTTTTACTTTCCTGCTGAATCGGCACTCCCTCCTTGGCCTCGATCGCCTGGTGGATGCCTTCACTAAACCGCCTGCCCTGAAGCAGGCGCCCGGTAAATTCATCGACTATCACCACCTGGCCGTCTTTGACCACATACTCCCTGTCTTTTTGATACAGCGTCCGGGATTTCAGTGCTGCCTCTATATGGTGTATCGCACTGAAGTCGTTTTCATAAATATTCCCCAGCCCCAAAAATTTTTCTACCTTGAGTATCCCGTGGTCAGTCAGGTGTGCAGTCCGGAGTTTTTCGTCTATGACGTAATCCGTTTCCTTCGTGAGCTTCTCGACGAGCTTGGCGTAGTCATAATATTTATGCGTTGCCTCCTCTGCGGGAGCGGAAATAATATGCGGTGTGCGCGCCTCATCGATGAGTATGGAGTCCACCTCATCTATCACCGCAAAATGGTAATCCCGCTGAACGAGCTGGCTTTTATCCGTTGCCATGTTGTCGCGCAGGTAGTCAAATCCAAATTCGCTGTTTATGCCGTAGGTTATGTCGGCGCCGTATGCTTCTTTTCGTGTCACCGGCCGCAGATGCCGCAGCCGCCAATCTGACGCGCCTTTATCCTCATGGGAGGGGTCGTAGAGAAATGATTGCTCGCTGATCATGGCGGAAACAGTGAGACCCAAACTGTGATAAATAGGACCCATCCAGCCCGCATCGCGCCGGGCCAAGTAATCGTTTACCGTCACCAGATGCGCACCCCGTCCGGTCAGGGCATTCAGATACAAAGCCGGGGTCGCAGACAGCGTTTTTCCTTCTCCGGTTTTTTGTTCAGCAATTTTGCCCTGGTGCAAGGCAATCGCTGCCAAAAGCTGCACGTCATAATGCCGCTCGCCGATCGTGCGGCTTGCTGCCTCCCGCACCAGTGCGTAGGCATCGACCAATATGTCGTCGAGCGTTTGGCCAGAGGATACGCGCTCCCGAAGCTCTGCGGTTTTTTGAGGTAATTTCGCATCAGACAGCTTATGAACTTCTTCCTCCTTCTGACTGATTCTTGCCACGATGGCGCGGGAACGGTCCAGGTCCTTTTTTCCGCTGTCCAGAAACTTCCCGAGGAATTTAAACATACCCGTATTTTAACACAAAAAGACGGCTATACTGCGAAGAAAAATGTGTTGAGGAATACGGATTTTTCGCTAACTGCCCCGAACGTATCGGTCAGTATTTGCCGCAGAACTGCCAGTTCATCGCGGTATTGCGCATCATGCAGAACGCTTACGATAAGCCTGCCGGAGGGTCGAAGTGCGCGTCGGAGACTGCGCACGTATGCCCGTTGTGCGACAAACTTCGGAATGCTTCGGCCAAAATATATATCACTGACTATCAAGTCATACGCCCCAAGATGGTTTGCCAGGAATGTACGCGCATCCAGACACACTAGTTTCACGTGTTTTTGCCTGTGTATCTGAAAATACGTTTTTCCCAGGCGAAGCATAACCGGATCAATATCCACGCCGGTTATGGCGGCGAATGGAAAGTAGGAGCCGATCACCCGCAAGACAGAGCCTCCGGCAACGCCCAGCATCAATACACGCGGACTGCGGGCAAATTGCTGACGCATGCCGAATGCAGCAAACGCACGCTTCCAAAGTTTTTCTATATATAACCCGGATTGCGGAGAGCCGTTGACGAGAATTTTGTAGCGGCCGTATTCCAGAACCACCCGAATATCGCGGTTAAACTCCGACGAAAACCGCGCGATGGTTTGCGGATAGAAATAGGAAAAAAACAATCGGATTTTTTGCTTATTCAATGTATCAGTGCAGCAATTGAGTGCTCGTGGCTTTCTACGCGATGACCTCTTTTCCTAAAAATTGCTGAAGCACCTTGGGGACCGCAACGGATCCGTCTTTCTGCTGGTAGTTTTCCAAAATCGCCACCAAAATGCGCGGTGATGCTATGGCCGTATTATTAAGCGTATGGCAAAACTTAATAGTCCCGTCTTTCATTTTGTAACGGATCTTGAGGCGCCGAGCCTGAAAATCTCCCATAAATGAGTTCGACATCGTTTCGCCATAACTTCCCAATCCTGAACCGGTCGAAGGGCGTCCCGGCATCCACGTCTCGACATCATACTTTTTTATCTGCGGCTCGCCCATGTCACCCGTACACATGAGGAGCACCCGATAGGGCAAACCCAGATCCTGAAGAATTTCTTCTGAATTGGCCAACAACTCCTCATGAAGAGTAAGAGATGTACTCGTTTCTGCAGTTGAAATAATAACTTGTTCAATTTTGTTAAACTGGTGCAATCTGTAGACCCCCCTGGTATCTTTACCGTAGCTTCCTGCTTCCCGACGAAAACAGGGAGAAAACGCCACAAACTTTTTCGGCAAATCCGACTCCGGTAATATTTCGTCGCTAAAGTACGCGGTCACCGGCACCTCGGCAGTACCGGCCAGGTACATATCGTCCTTTTCGATTCTGTACACTTCCTCTCTCCCCCACGGAAACTGGCCGTTTCCGACTAACGTAAACTCTTTGACCAACGACGGCGCGATAAGCGGCGTGTAGCCCTTCACGACAAGCTTGTGAAGGGTATACCACATGAGCGCCAGCTCCATCTGCGCTGCCGCATTTTTTAGAAAATATGCACGGCTTCCGCCGACTTTGGCTCCGCGTTTAAAGTCGATAAGGTCAAGCGACTCAGCGAGCTGTATATGATCCTTCGGTTCAAAATCAAACACCCGCGGCTCGCCCCACTTCTTTAGCTCAACGTTGCCGCTGCTGTCGTTTCCGACCGGCACAGAAGGGTCCGGTACATTGGGAACGGTCAGCATCAGCAGGTGAAACTTTTCTTCAACTTCCCGCAGCTCATCTTCAAGAGTCTTAAGTTCTTGCTTTAGCTGCTTTCCTTTCTGCACACTGTCTTCTGTTCTCTGTTTACTTGTCTGATTGCGCTGCGCTCTCAACACCTCAGTCTTTCCGATGAGCTCCCTGCGCCGGTCATCGAGTTTGAGCAATGTATCCCAATCGACCTCGCGGTTTTTATTCCTGGCCGCGGTTTTACAAAGTTCCAGATTGTCCCGAATAAATTTTATGTCAAGCATAGGTTAAGAATAAGTCAATGACGCGTACGTTGCAACTTACGTATTGGTATTATCGACCTTGCCAACGGGTTCATCTGTATAAAAATCACACATTTCACATGTCATGCCTATCACTACCATATCATCTTCTCTGATCCATCGATGAATAAAGATGGCTCCAACAGTGTAAGGACACGTTGCCTCAAGTTGATCTCCTGCTAAAACTCTCTCCCTGTCATATTGTATCTTTAGATGTGCGTCCGGATCGCCCATATAGCCTATCCTGTTTCCGACAGCTGCACAAAAGAATATCTTTTCAGCATTATTTGCCATAAAAAAACACCTCCTTTTTGAAAAGACGAGGTGTTCTCGTGGTGCCACTTTTCTTTGCTACGCAGTATTCTGTATAGCCTTGTGAACTACTCTACCCAAGGTGACATAGTTCTTCTTCTGTAACGGGAAGTCCCCGTCTCATCTTCACCGAGCCCGAAACTCGTTTTCGAAGAGAGGCTTTACCGAGGGAAAGTTCGGTATATAGCGCCTTTATTAAATTGTCAATAATACTATTATATCAGCCTAATTCCGCTGCGTCAAATAACTCATAAGTAGAGGCTTCAACTTATGAAGCGCATGTCTGCGGTGGTTATATTTTTCTGTTTCCGCAGGAGTCAAAAGATCGTGGTTGTAATATTTTTTGATCACAGGGAGGTACAATATGGATCTATAAGGAAACCCTGCTACCCGCTCCGGGGAGGGATTTTCCGGAATGATGCCGCGCGTTGCTGCAGTCGCCGTATGGACCTCGCCGTTGGGAAGAACGAGTGCTAGGACCGCCCGCAGCTGCGCGCCTCGCTTCGCTCGGGGCAAACCCTTCATTCGTTTGAACGTATATTCTATAAGCTCTTCGTCCCCGCTCTCTTTCAGTGGATCTATCCACCGGTGAGACCGGATTCCCGGCTCACCGCCCAGCGCGTCAATTTCAAATCCGCCATCGTCAGCAATCGTCGCTAACTTTGATTTCTCCGCATAGAATTTTGCCTTCAGAATGGCATTCTCCTCAAACGTCGCTCCGCTCTCCTCGACGTTATTTGAAATCCCGATATCGCCCAGGCTCACCATCTCGACCGGCAAATCCGAGAGAAATCTCCTGATTTCCTCAAGTTTTCCGGGATTTGTGGTTGCAATAAGCAATTTCATAAAAATCCGACGACCTTACGCTCGCGGTTTTTGAAACGCCTTGTTCGCGCTTCGCGCGGATTTGTGCGTTTCATCCACGTGCCTTACGGTCGTGGTTTTCGCTCTCTTGTTATAATCTAGCTTCGCAAGGGGACGCCTTGCGAGGCCAATTTTTTAAAGGCCTAGTGCTTCGTGTATTTCCTGCATCGCGGTCAATGCTATCCCTACGAATTCAGAGAGAGGAATGTCCAGCTCTTTTTCGCAATGGAGAATGTTTTCACGAATTGCACCGGCCGCAAAAGACTTTATGGAAAATTTCTTCATGACCGACTCGACAGTCAACGATTGCAGCTTACTCTGCCCTGAGCCTGTCGAAGGGTCCGGACGCACCAATGCACACGCAGTGATTAAACCGGAGAGCTCATCTGCACAGTAAAGACTCCACTCCATCTTGGTCTCAGGCTTGGGCAAATCCTCCCGCCATCCCCATGCATGCGCTCTGACCGCCGCAATCACCCGGGAGTCTGCTCCTCGTTTGGCTAGCTCATCGAAAATAACCGATGGATGTTGCTTCGGATCACCATCTTTGAATTGTTCATAATCTGCATCGTGAACCAATCCCGCAATTCTATAAAGCCCCTCATCTTCGTTGAAATGCTTGGCCAACGCAGCCATAATGGCCTCCACTGCAAGCATATGCTTCACCAAATTCGGATTTTTAGTCCACTGGATTACCAACTCGTAGGCATCTGCGCGGGTCATAGTTATTTTTCAGGACGAAGCGTAGGAAACGCTATTACCTCCTTAATATTTCTGGCATTGGTAAGAAACATGACGAGCCGGTCGATGCCAATTGCAATACCGCATGTGGGCGGAAAACCCTGTTCGATGGCTTCGAGATAGTCATAGTCAGTCTGGTGTGCTTCTTCAAATCCGGCCTTCTCCCGTTTCTTCTCCCCCCCGAACCGTTTCCATAAATCTATGGGGTCATTAAGCTCTGAATAATTGTTCCCAAGCTCGCTCCCGTTTGCAAACATCTCAAACCGCTGCGTAAACTTCGGATCATCGCATTTTTTGGCAAGAGGCGAAACCTCTATCGGATAATCGTAGATGATCGTGGGCTGGATAAGTTTCTCTTCTACCGTTTCTTCAAAGGCAAAGGCAATACATTCTCCTATTGAACCGATTTTTTTGAGCTCCTTGAGCTTTTCCGGTTTTATGTCCATGGTTTCGACTGCGGATTTTGCCTCTTCGAGCGTTTTCCACTCCAGAGGATATACACCGGTGAATTTTTCGACGGCTTCCACTACTTTCATCCGGGACCAGGGACGTTTGAAATCCAATTCCGTTCCCTGGTAATTTACTTTCGTCGTACCCAACACTCGGTTTGC
Organism: uncultured Gammaproteobacteria bacterium; assembly: GCA_964400835.1. Classification (GTDB taxonomy): domain Bacteria; phylum Patescibacteriota; class Microgenomatia; order UBA10105; family UBA927; genus CAYNWD01. Next base: position 62,282 of record CAYNWD010000002.1, read on the forward strand.
CGTGTATTCGATGATTTCCTCGATGATGTCCATGCCGTACGAGTAATCCTGGTAGGCAATCTGTGCCTCAAACATCGTGAACTCGGGATTGTGGTCGAAATCAATGCCCTCGTTACGGAATACTTTCGTAATTTCGAATACTTTTTCAAATCCGCCGATAATCAGACGTTTCAAATACATCTCGTCCGAAATCCGCAGATATAAATCGGCATCAAGTTCGTTGTGGTGGGTCGAAAACGGCCGGGCAAATCCTCCACCATATACCGGCTGGAGTGTCGGCGTTTCCACCTCGACCATGCCGTGATCGGTGAGAAAATCGCGGATCGAATCGATAATTTTGCTCCGCAGCCCCAACCGCTGTTTGACTTCGGGATTGAGTATGATATCAAGGTACCGCTTGCGGTACCGCTCTTCCACGTCTTTAAGCCCGTGCCATGCATCGGGAAGTGGCCGGATCGTTTTGGTAAGTATCTGAAGATTTTCCGCAAATACGGATATTTCGCCTGCCTGGGTACTGCCCACATTCCCCTGGACGGCGACGATGTCACCGATATCAAAATACTGCACCAGACGGAATGCGTCGGGAGTCACAATATCGGCTTTGAGCACTACCTGAACTTTCCCGGACTCATCCGAAATATCCCAAAAAGACAATTTTCCGTGCCCCCGCATGGCAAGAATCCGTCCGACCACGGCAACCGTCCGGTCTGGCATATTCCGCGCCTGCTCGATGGTATGATCGCGCCGCACACTCGCAGGATACGGATCGACCCCAAACGATTTAATCGCTTCGAGCTTATCCAACCGGGCTTTTTTGAGAGCGTCTATTGTTGCCATATATTTTTTGCCTTCCCGTATTATCCTATATCCCCCATATCCGTTCAATGAGCCCCAAGAAAATCCCGTACGAACGTTGCAGCGGTCTTTCCCAAAACTGAAGTATTGTATCCGCCTTCCTGTACAAGAACCGTGGGTATGCCAAGGGCAGCAATTGCGCGGGCCATACGGGCAAAGTACGTGGTGGTTAATCGCAAGCCGCCGATGGGATCCGCCTCGTGAGCATCATACCCCAGGGACACAACCAAATATTCCGGGCGAAACCTGCGAATACGGGAAAGAGCAACTACCAGAGCCCGATGATAGCTGCGATCCGACGTCCCAAGAGGAAGAGGAAAGTTTATATTAAAACCGCGGCCTTTGCCCTCTCCCTGTTCACTGGCGCGCCCGCTGAAGTATGGAAATTTCTCAGAAGGATCAGCATGAATATTTACAACAAACACATCACTGCGGCCATAGAATATGTGCTGCGTGCCGTTCCCGTGGTGCACATCCACATCAAGAACGGCCACGCGCCCCCGTGTGCTTAAGTATTCAGCGGCAATTGCTGCGTTGTTGAAATAACAATACCCTCCCATGCGCGATGCTTCTGCGTGATGCCCCGGGGGACGGCAGAGCGCATATGCAACCCGCTCACCCCTGCGAACCAATGATGCAGCGGTGAGGGCAACCATGGCAGATCCGTGGGCGGCCGCATACGTAGTGTTATTTACCGGTGTATACATGTCAAACGTGTATTTTCCACGAAGACCAACGGTATTAGTAGTTTCCTGCCCTTCCCTAAAGGGAAAAACTGATGGATATACATAGGCACTCCCAGCTTCCCTTCCGGCAGTTGCAAGGTAATCTATGTACGCGCGGTCGTGCACGCGCTCAATCCACGACCGGGGAAATCTCCTGGGCAGGATAAACCTGTTACCGGGCAATTCTTCAAGCGCCCTCTTGATGTTCTCAATCCGCTCCGGCACTTCAGCATGTGGATCTCTTTTGCCGTCAAAAATTTCGTTCGGCGGATGGTGGCGTACGTGGTGCGATGGATAAACGATAATCATATGCCTCCTTTCATCGCGTAACTGTAATGATTGGTCAGGATGGAAAACGGAAGATGCATGAAGGTGAAATCTCTCAGTCCGCGGGGCTCAAGTCCGTCGACGACTTCCACATTTTGAACCAGTATTTGTCTCGGTCCTCTCCCGCCTTCCCGATCAGGAACTTCCATATGTGTCGCCCACCCCACATGGTGCGCACCCGAACGGTAGTTCGTCTCCGCGACGATAAGCGGTGGCAACTCACTATCCTGCAAATCTCTCACGATCTGCTCATTGAGGTACGCGACCGCACCAGCCATGAGCCCCCGGCGCTCGTTACCCGGGCGCGTACGCCACTCGGTGCTCTCAACGATCGGGATCGCTCTACCGTCCCCCAACGGTATGTCCAGCCGCTCTGCCATAGCTATGGAAAAAACAGTGTCGCCCGAGACCGCTGCGCTGAACCATTTCGTCCGCATCCCCAATCCTGTTTGCAAATTGCCCACCTGACCGGGCTCCCATCCAAACGTCTCAACCCATAATGCATCTATCTGAGGAATCATCCAATCCGCTATCCTGTCTGCAAAAACGATGCCATCGTGTCTAAGCCTACGGATTCTTTCCTGAGGTCCAATTGTACTGGTTGGCCGTTGGGAGGTGTGTGCGACCATCACCTGAATACCCTCTAAGGCCCGTCTGTCTGTGTGATTCATACCAAACATCACCAAGTGAGCCTGAATCTCCCCTTGCCAATTAACAACGTGTGTACCGGCTTCCAGGTATTGATTCAGTTTCTCGTTTCCCAAAACCCCCTCATATACCTCCGGTGTCACCAGATATCGCCCGACGCAACGCGTCGCAAGACCCCTCCCAAGAGCATCTTGTGCGTACCTATGTTGACGGCCCAAAAAAGCCACATCGCCAACGAGTCCAAACCGCGCATTGAGATAAAGCCTGTCGTGTGAACGATGCTCCAATCCTAAACTGCCCGTACTTGTAAGAATTTCTTTCTCTGTCATAGGTTTTTCCATAACCCCGCTCGAAGCGGGATTGATGGTTAGTAAACTCGCTTCTCGGAATCTGCTCATAAACTAACCATCAAAAAACCCCTCTTGGTGAGGGGCTTTGCTCGAAAATACAAAAAAACGTAACTTTTACACGAGAAGGCCCCCCCTCATACGATGGGTTTGTTTCTTCTCCTTCTTGGCAATGGTTTGCACTACTGAGCTATTCATACTACAAGTTCCCATATATACACGTATATTTCTGCCTTGTCAATAGAACAATGAAAAAACCCGCCGGGTGGCGGGTTTTCCGGTCTTCGTAATGATTGCGTTATTCAATATGCAGAATTTTGTAAAGTATTTTGCCCGCCGGAGCCGCCACTTCCACTTTCTCCCCCACCTTTTTGCCCATGAGCGCCTTCCCCAGGGGGGATTCGTGAGAAATTTTCTTCTCCGCGGGATCTGCTTCCCATTCGCCGACCACGGTGAACACATCTTTTTTGCCGTTTATATGCAAGGTCACTTTGCAGCCCACGTCTACACTGCCTTTTTTGTGCGAGGTAATGATTTTTGCCGCATGCAAAATCTCCTCCAACTCCAGTATTCTGCCGTCTATGAACGAAAGATCCTGTTTGGCTGCCGCGTATTCGCTGTTTTCCGAAAGATCGCCCAGGTCGCGGGCGTCGGAAAGCCGCTTGACGACCGCCGGCCGTTTGGTAGCGGTCAGCTCTTCGTATTCGGATTTGAGCTCATCCAAGCCCTGCTTGGTCATGAGTACTTTGTGGTTTGCATCCATGGTAATTCCCTTCGGGGCCTAAAAAAAACTCCCCGCAAGACGTTTTGTTCGGGAGCTTAGGCTGTATATATTGTACCCAACTTCCCTTGCCCTGTCAAGGCCAAGCTGATAGAATCAAATCCGCGCCGCGTTCGTCTAGAGGCCCAGGACGACAGGTTCTCAACCTGTAAATCACCGGTTCGAATCCGGTACGCGGTACCAAAGTTGATTTTTGATCCAATGACTTCTGTATTAGAGCAAAAGGAAGGCCTAATTGCTCGGTTCCAATAAGTCCGTCCTTATAGACAATACCCTTTGGAAACAATAAGGCTTGGAACATCTGTTTGTGTCCAAAGGTTGCTTCTAACCAAATTGAGGCTACGTTATTAAATAGGCTCTCGGAAAAGGCAACTAAATAATCTATATCAGTCTCTTCAGTCCTTGCTTCTGATCGCTCAACTTCCTTGATAACAAGCTCTTCTTTAATAGCCTGATTCTGCTCTCTGTAATCGTCATCACTAATAATGCCCTCTAGATTTTTGCGAACCAGCTTTGTTTGTAGCTCTTTTAGCACAGCGATATTTCCATCTATGCGTTTCACCGAATCAATAGCCTCGCTTTGTTTCTGCTTCCAAACGTCATATAGAACCTCTTGAAACAATCGTTGAAACTGCTTGTTTGGTTGAATTCTCTTTAAAGCATCAAAGAAAACTTGTTCAAACAGTTCTTTGGAGACTCTGGTTTTGCCACACAAGCAATGATAATACGCATATCGTTTATTCCTTCCTCTAGATCGGCTAGCAGTTAAACCTTTACCACAGTGTTCACATTTAGCAATATTCTTCAAAGGAAAATCAGGATTATTTAATAATCTAGGAACAGCAGTAAAAGATACGCCTTCTCGTATTTGTTGGACTTTGTAGAATAATTCTGGGCTTATGAGTTTTGAATGAAGGCCATCTATATCCACTCCCCAGTCTTTGACCGTAAGACGGCCAATGTAGAGCTTATTTTGAAGCATATTAGCGACCGCTTGAGTAGATATTCGGTTACCGTTTTTTGTTCTGACACCCCATGAGTTCAGCTTAGATGCTATATCTTTTAATCTATGACCCCCTTGAGCGTACACTTCAAATGCCTTTTTGATATACGGTGCTGTCTGTTTATCAATAACTAAACCTGCCTTTGTATTCTTGTAACCCAAGGGAGCACCCCATGCCCATAACCCTTGGTTGACCCTTTCCTTTAATCCTTCTTTTGTTCGCTCCGCTCTAATATCGTTATCTAGCTGTGCAACCGCTGCATAAATAGTCCCCATAAAATTGCCCTGGGAAGTATCGTCTATTGGCTCTGTAACGGATCTAAGAATAATATTATGCGCTATTAAGGTGGTCTTGATTGCAAGATAGTCTGCAGCTATACGAGAAACGCGATCAATTTTATGAACTAAAACAACGTCAGTTTCTTTTCTATGTTTATTGCAAAATTCAAGAAGCTTAAGTAATTGTGTTCTGTTTGCGCTTTTCGCTGATTCTCCTTGCTCTTGAAAGACTCCAACAACTTCCCAGCCTTGTTTATTGGCGTACTCTCTACAAATATTTTCCTGATAAGTTAAGCTATACCCTTCAACTTGTTCTTTTGTTGATACGCGGGTATAAATAACAACTTTCATGGGTTGAGGATCACTTTTCATATTGGGTGTTCTTGGGTGGGGAGTCAATAACCCCAAGTTGTTTATTGGAACCTTTTGAGCCTACAACTGAAGATATTATTTCTGCTAAAGAGTAAAATTGAGCCAATAAATCTTGAACATCTCTGTCCGACATGCTCCTATACTCACCCCCTAATATTTTTCTTGCTTTGCTTACAGTAACCGCCATAAAAAAAGCACTACCTTTCCAGACCAATCCAGGTCAGGGAAAAGTAATGCCTCGCGGCACGGTGGCTCAATGCCCCTATTACTGTATGAAATCAATACTACCGCGTCATTTAAAAGTTGTCAATTTTATAAAGGGGATATGCCTCTATTGGGTAACAAGTGGTTTATTTGATCTTGGTTTCTCTCCTTTTTTTAGTCCAGTGAGTGACGGAAATATGAGATAATCTTTTTTTAGAATTGAGCAGTATATTTCAAAAACACTGTCAAAAGATAAAAGTGTAAAGTATTGCGGACACTCCAAAGCTATAACCGCGTCTCCAAGTTTTAAGCATCTTGTTTTCATATCTGATCGTTTATAGTCAGCTTTTATTTCAGAAAAGATACTTAGGTGATTTTTAAAATCTCTATGAGTACCGTATTTACCGTTAACATTTTTATCCAAAAACATATCAAGAATAGCGCTCTGTTTTATCCAAAATTTCTCTTGACCACATTGACCAACACAACGAATATCTTCAGTGAACTTATGGAATCCATCTTCGGTGAATTCAAGGTCTACCTTGTTAGTTTTGAAACCAGAGTTGTTAGCCACATATCCATCAATTATTTCTTCAAATAACCAGTAGAATTGCAAGATATAGCTGTAAACAATAGCAAGTGCCTTATCTTTGTTATCAATTGCCTCTTTGTTCTTAATAAGTTCGCTAAGAAATAACAGAATTTCTTTTAAATCTCTTGTAGAACGACTTACGTTACTAAACACATTAATTGCGTCAGAAAGTGATGCTTCTTCGCGTAATATAAAATAGAAATTGATTAATGGAACAATGAGTGCCTCCTTAAACTCGCGAAAAATAAAAAGGGAAGAAAATTTCTTTGAATTAACTAAAATACTTTCTATGAGCTGTTTCTGTGAAGGGTGACCCAGCAATCGCTTTATTTGAATTGAAGTCTCAAGATAATACTGGTCTTTAGGACTCGCTTCATGTGGTTTTCTTTTCTTCTTCATAATGCTCTTCGTACGGAAATAAGTTTAATCCGGTTTTTTGAAGGCTGATCGTGGCGATTTTAACGTCTTTCAATTCAATGTCATTACTCAATAGCAATGCAGTGACTGAAACCAACGCCTTCGCTTGTTGGACGTCTATATTACGCCATAAATTAAATCTCATTATTGAATCAACAGTGCTCACCAACATTGAGAAATGTTCATCATTACCAGTATAATTCCAAATTTCATTAATTAAATCTTTAACTTTAGAATAATACATTGCGCTTTCTGGCTGGCCTAAATTAGTCGCGAATTTATTCAATTCCTCAAACATCGTCTGAAGAAGAGGTTGTCTTTTTATTTTCCTATATGCCAAAGATTGGCGTACATCGGCTGGCTGCGCAGTTGCTGGTTCGTCAATTTGCATCTGACTTGCCAGGGTTTGTGGTTTTTCCGTTTTAATAACAACTGGCTCACTATAAGTGCCTATTGGCATCCATTCTGCAGATGAGATTTTCGGGGTTTCCTCTTGGTGTAAAGGGTATACATTATCACCAAACACAATTGAAGTTCTTGAGTGACCTGAATATTCAGCTACTTTTAACGAAGCCGCATAAGTAAAGTCTTGATTTAAGTGGTAATGAATTGGTACGGTGCTCATGCTTTTGAGGGAATCAGTTTTAAAGATTCTTGAACTGTTGAACTAACTAATTTCCTTATTTCTGTTATGTATCTATTAAGATCCCTAGCTCTACAATCTTTATCTTTATATCCATCAACATCCAAATAAGTCATAACTTCTGAAAGGCCTTCAGAATCTAACTCAAACTTTGTATTTGGGCCAAATTTAGCGAGGCCCTCATCTTTTGAAACTGGTCCGAATAAATAATGAAACTTATAGTTCTCTCTTTCAAAATCTGCACTAAAAACAGCGTCAGAGATTTTCTGACCAACTATAGCCTCAATTTCCTTATCTTTTGGATAAAACTTTTCTTGAAATAAAGAAACCAATTCTGGATATTTTAGTGCAGTTTTATTCAAAAGAGTGTGTCTTATACCTACCCTCAAAATATCGGTAAGTGGGAGTTTTGAAGTATAAGTGGTGATAACGAATTCAAGAAAAGCGAAAAATTTATCCTCATCTTTAACATCGTCACAAATAACTGCTAATCTTTTGTGTTCAAGAAAGCATGCGAGTTTTTCTTTCTTGTCAAAGAGATCTATCTTAAGAGCATTCGTTTCCCAGTCGGGAAGCGTTTTATTGATTTCAGCCCCTATTTCATCTTTGAATCGGTAGAATAGCAGATTGGGCTTTATGACAAGCTCCACAACGATTCGTTTCATCAGTCTGATTATATACCTCTAAGACTTAGTATTCAAGAAAACTCTACCAAAATATCAGTGCTCTATTTTATTAAGGTTTCTAAAGCAGTATTGAGAGCCTTAGCGATCTTGGTTAATGTCTTAATGGTAGGATTGCGCTTGCCCAGTTCAATTGAGATAACAGACTTAGGATCCACTTTGGAAAATTCCGCTAACTTTTCTTGAGTTAGGCCTTTTTGCCTACGAAGGTTCCGAATTCTTTCACCAAGCTTTTTGTAACTTGCCATATTGACTCAAATATGGCGTATATGCCAGACTACGAACAGGAAATATATTCCAGATTTATTGATAAAAATACTGCTACGACAATATAAAATGATGAAAAAACTAGAATACAATTTTGAGGACAGCTTATTTGAGAATATTTTTAATATCCTTCTTATAGCTAGTGCCGTCTCTGTGATAACTAGTCTCTCTTCATTTCCTCTTTTAAGTGCAATTGAATTTATCGTGGGTTTGTTTAATAAAGATGCGTTTGCTTATGTGACTGATAAATATGAGCCATTCAGGATTAGTGTATTCAGCGGTTTTTTGGGTTCTATTTTTACTTTCGCGTATTTGACAGTTAATGAGTGGCATAAATCCCGTCAGAGAGGGGGTGAGGCTACATGATGAAATACGCTAAGTACATTCTTGTGGCAGCGATTGCTGCGTTTTTAGGTTGGGCGTGGGGTGATAACAATGTGCGTTCAACAGTAAGTATGAACCTACAAAACGTCATTTCCCGTAGTGTTGAAGCTCCTAATGGAAGATGTATTACTACAGAAGATTTCAAGTTAATTGAATTTTTTTCTAATCCAACCTGGAAATAAAGAAGGGTTAAGACTAAAGAAAATAAAGCACTTTTTATTTGTGTGTATGAGGATTACACACTTTTCTGTATGTTTAGCTTCAATTCTACACCCACTTGCACGCAACTACACGTAACAATCATGTAACACTTGCGTACACACATATACCAAACACGTCCGCGCTGTGCGTACGTGTTAACCTCAATGATAAATCTCGCTGTGAAAATTGAACTACTCCTCCCCTAGGTGCCTTTAAACAGGATTCGTATTAGAATAAAGAATGGTAATACTTTGGTTGACTAGTTAGGCACGTAGCTAGATACAAACGCCCACTGCCTATATGAAGCTAGAAGCGGGTTCCAATTCTCAATAACGTGGGGCACAAAAGATTTAGTGCAATCTCTATACTTTTCTCCTACCATTTCATGGATTTCTATTCACGCACGAGTCCTGCCCGGAAACGTCGTTGGCCCCGCTTCTTTTTTGGGCTTGGGCTTCTGGTAACTATCGGTTTTATGCTCACGCGCAGCCTGCGGCCCGACCGGATCATCTCTCCCATCCCGGATGACCCGCAACCTGCAACCGGGTTTTTCTCGCTCTTTGCAAAGAAAAAAACTCCCGATGAACTAAAGCGCCGCATCCGGGAGCTTGTCGGCACGAATTGGAAAAACTACTCGGTCTTTGTAAAAGACCTGCGGGGCGGCTTTGCCATGGGAATAAATGAAAATGTCATCTATACCGCAGCGTCTCTGTATAAAGTCCCGGTCATTGCGGCACTCTACAGCGAAGCACAAAAAGGAACCATCGACCTGGATAATCGGATCACGCTGCAGCAAAAAGACATCCAGGACTTCGGCACCGGATCTATCCGCTATGATCCGCCGGGATCTATCTATTCGCTCAAAACACTTGCCAAACTCATGATCAGTCAGTCTGACAATACCGCCGGCTTTATGTTGGGCCAGCAGATCGTCGGGTACACGCGCATCGGCCAATACCTCGCATCATGGGGTATGACGCAAACCGATATGGCAAATAACAAAACATCCAATAGTGATATGGCTATCATTTTTGAAAAGATATTTAACGGGTCTATCACCAACCAGGCGCAAACCCTTGAAATGCTTTCGTTTTTTAAAGATACCGACTTTGAAACCCGGCTGCCCGCTCTGCTGCCTGCGGGCACCACGGTATACCACAAAATCGGAAATGAAACGGCTGTCGTCCATGACGTGGGTATTGTCACCCAGGGCAACACGGCCTACTACATCGGTATTCTCTCCTCGGACGTACCCAGCGAGGAGGAAGCAGACATTCTGGCAGGGCGGATCTCAAAACTCGTGTACGACTACCTGGTTACGCAGTGAGGTGTGCATGCTGCTGCGGCACCCTGACGGAGGTCCGCGCTTCAAAGGGGAGTAATTTCGTCAAGGCAACTTTCAGAACTTCGTCCATATGCTCCACGAAATGGAACGTCAGGTCCTGTAATACATTTTTGGGAATATCCTCAAGGTCCTTTTTGTTGCTTTTGGGGAGAATAACGGTCTTTGTCCCCGCCCGGTGTGCCGCAATCACCTTCTCTTTCACGCCGCCTATCTCGAGCACTCTCCCCCGCAGGGTCACCTCGCCGGTCATGGCCACCGTGCGGCGAACCGGAATTCTGGTCAACGCCGATACAATAGCCGTTGCAATGGCCGCACCCGCAGACGGTCCGTCCTTGGGAACCGCACCCTCGGGCACATGGACGTGAATATCCAGTTTTTGATAAAACTTCTCTCCCAACCCAAGCTGACGCCACTTGCTCCTGGCATACGACAAGGCCGCCTGGCCGGATTCCTTCATGACATCGCCTAATTGACCGGTAAGGGTCAGCGTCCCGCGGCCCGGCATAAGAGCGACCTCGATAAAAAGAATATCCCCGCCTGCCTCGGTCCACGCGAGGCCGGTAGACATACCCACTTCGTCTTTTTTCTCGGCGAGATAAGAAGAATACTTGTACGGCCCCAGGTGTGGGTGCAGATCATTGGTTCCAACGTGGAACTTTTTTGGTTTTTTTAGATCCGCTTCGGCGAGCTTTTTGGCAACTTTACGGAAGAGTGTGGCGATTTGCCGCTCCAGGTTCCGCACCCCTGCCTCCCGGGTATAACGGCGGATTATCTGCCGTATAGCCTGATCGGAGACGCCCACCACGCCTTTAGGGACACCGTGAAACTCCCGCTGTTTTTCCAAAAGGAAATCCCGGCCGATATGAAACTTCTCTTCCTCGGTATATCCCGGGAAATGAATAACTTCCAGTCGGTCCCGCAGAGCCGGCGGGATCGTGTCTAGAATATTGCAGGTCGTGATAAAGAACACTTCGGATAAATCAAACGGCGCTTCCAGATAATGATCAGAAAACGCGTAGTTTTGCTCCGGGTCCAATGCCTCAAGTAACGCTGCCGAAGGATCGCCGCGAAAATCCGTCCCCACTTTATCGATTTCATCGAGCATAAAGACCGGATTTCTCGTCCCGGCTTGCTTGACGCCCTGGATAATGCGGCCGGGCATGGCGCCGACATACGTGCGCCGGTGCCCGCGGATTTCCGCCTCATCGCGGATGCCTCCCAAAGACATTTTGACAAACTTGCGGCCCAAAGACCGCGCGATGGATTTTCCGATCGACGTTTTCCCGACCCCGGGCGGCCCCACAAAACACAAAATCGTCGGTGCTGATTTGCCGCCGGATTTTTCCTTTTTCTTTGCGGTATCTTTGGTTTCCGCCTGACCGGCCTCATCTGCCATGTGGCTTCGCAGTTTCATAACCGCCAAAAATTCGGTAATGCGCTCTTTGATTTTATTTAATCCGTAGTGATCCTCGTTGAGGACTTTCTGCGCGTCCTTCATGTTGACGTTATTGGGACTCGTTATGGCCCACGGCAGTTCCACGAGCCAATCCAGGTACGTGCGCACATAGGAGGCCTCCGGGTTATACTGAGACATTCCGGCGAGCCGAGAGAGTTCTTTTTCCGCCTTTATCTGCACTTCTTTGGGCATGCCGGCTTTTTTGATCTTGTCGGCGAGCTCCTTTACTTCTTTGTTCTCATCGTTTTCACCCAGCTCTTTTTCTATGGTTTTCATGCGTTCCCGCAGGACCTGCTCGCGCATGTTTTTTTCAAATTTTTCCTGTGTTTTGTTGGCGATCTTTTTCTCTATTTCCAATATTTTAATCTCGCGGGCAATGAAGGAAATTTCCATCTCCAGCCTCTGTTTCACCGAAGAAACTTCCAACAGCGCCTGGCGCTCGTGCGGTTTTATATCCAAAACTCCCGCGATCTGATGAGACAATGCAAGCGGGGTGATGCCGGACATAATATTCATAAACGTCAGAAAATCCATGGTTTTCCCGAGTTTCACCGCGCGCCGCAACTCGTTGGTCAAAAAATTGAAGAACGCTTTGGTTTCATCGTCTGTTTCCTCGACATCGGTCGTCTCCGCAACCGTCGCCACAAAGTACGGCTCGACGGATTCGTAGGAAAGGATATTTACTTTCGCAATCCCGCGCACCAGGGCATTGATTTCCCCTTCATTGCGCATCATCTGCACGATTTCGCCGACGGTCCCCAGCTGGTAGAGATCTGACGGCGTCGGATCATTGATCGTGGGGTTTTTTTGCATGAGGAGAACAACGCGCTTTCCCGATGTTTGGGCTGCGTCAATCGCCGCCACGGAACGGGCCCTGCCGAACGTCAAAATCATCTCTGTCCCGGGGAATACGATGCCGTCGCGGATGGGAACGACCGGCAGAATATGTTGAAGAGGATTGGATTCCATATAGTGTATTTAGCACTCAAGTATAACAACTGCTAAAGATCGTGTCAAGAGAGCATTCTGGCCTACCGAAATTCATTCAGTATGGGTGACATATCGGGAACCTCTGGGGAAAGGTCAACCAGCGCGGATTCACGGAGCGCCGGTTCGCGGTCTTCGCTTGTGGGCCTCTCTTCTTTGTAAAACACGCCCAGAGGGATCCGGTCTCCCCACTCCACTGCTTTTTCTATGGCCTTCATCCTGTTGTCCGGCACGTACGCTTCGCTTTCCAGTTTGTACACCCGCTGCCGGTACCAGGCATACGTATGGACTTTGTCAAACGTGACGCACGGCTGGAGAATATCCAAGACGGAAAATCCCCTGTGTCGGATCGCCTGCACGATCAGATCCGTGAGTCCCGGGATATCTCCGGCAAACGCCCTGGCGGCAAACGTGGCACCGCTCGTCAGTGCCAGGGCCAGAGGATTTACAGGCTCGTCCAGCGCTCCGTCGGGCGTTGACTTGGTCTTAAAGCCTTTTTGCGCAGTTGGGGATGCCTGACCGGTCGTGAGTCCGTAGACCTCATTGTTGTGGATGAGGACGGTTATGTCCGGGTTCCTCTTGGCCGCGTGGATAAAATGATTGCCGCCCTCGCCCAGACAGTCGCCGTCGCCGGAAACGACGATAACCGGCAGTTTGTGGTTGGCTAACTTGGCTCCCTGGGCCACGGGAAGTGCCCTCCCGTGAAGCCCGGCAAACGAATACATATTCATCCAGTCATACATATTGCCGTGGCAGCCGATGCCGTAGACAATGAGTCCGTTGTCGCTGTCTATCCCCAACGTCGCCAAAGCATTTCGCAGCGCCATCCAGATGCCAAAATCACCGCACCCCGGACACCACGTCGGGAGAAAGTGCGTTTTGAGAGAATCTGCGGTTATCGTCATAGGTATGTAAGTAAGGTGATCCGTTGGTTCCTTCAGAACGACAAAGGAACCACAAAAACGTGCTGCGCTAACTAACTTTTTCAACGATTTCTTCAGGATACAAAGGCCGGCCGTCAAATTTCAGAATTTTTTCCTTCATCAATATCCCGGTGTGTTCGCGGATAAGCCCGGCGAGCTGGCCCGTGGCGTTTTGCTCGACACAGACGAGTCTTGTGACCGGTGAGAGTAATTCCGTTACTTTCTGGGAAGGAAACGGAAACAGCCAGGAAAAGTGGATGAGCCTTGATTTTTTGCCTTGGCTAGTGAGAATCCGCATGGCTTCCCGGATGGGCCCTTTGGTCGTCCCCCAGGAAACGAACGTTATCTGGGCATCCTCATCCCCATAGACAAACGGCGGAAGGCTCGCTTTCTCGATCGCAGCAGCTTTTCGCAGGCGTTTTTGCACTTGAAGTGAGCGGCCGGCCGCATCCTCGGTGACATGGCCTGTTTCGTCGTGCTCATAAGAATTTGCCCAATAGACTCCGTTTTTTGTTCCAGGTGTACTCATGGTCGAAACGCCGTCCGGGGTATCGGCTGCATAGCGTCGAAACGGATCGCCTGCCGCCTGTGACGAATTGTCGAGACGTTTTCCGCGCCGGATTGAAACCGGCGTTGCAAAAACCGATTCTCCTATGCTCCACTGGCTCTCATTGAGGTATTTGTCCGTGAGCAAAAAAACCGGTACCTGAAATTTATCTGCCAGATGAAATGCATCAACCGCGAGCGTGTACGCCTCAGTTATGTCGCTGGGCGCAAGCACAATCCGCGGAAACTCTCCATGACCCGCGTGGATGGCAAAACGCAGCTCTGAGGCTTCCGTATACGTCGGCATGCCGGTTGCAGGCCCGGCGCGCATCCCCAGATCAATAACCAATGGCGCCTCAACCATGCCGGCCAGAGACAAGCCTTCTACCATAAGCGCAAATCCACCGCCGGAAGTAGCGACCATGCTCCTTACCCCCGCAACAGAGGCACCAATGGCCATGTTTATTCCGGCTATTTCGTCCTCCGGCTGCTTATAGACGAGCTTCAGACTCGCAGCGTGATCCGCTAAAAACGTAATGAGCGAGTTAATCGGCGTCATGGGGTAAATCGCCGCAAACTTGAGGCCTGCGCGTACCGCACCGACGCCCAGCGCTTCGCTCCCGTTCATAACCAGAAGTTTTTCCGGATTGATCGGCGGGGCAAGGTGCATCGCGTCTATTTTGGCAAAATGTTCCTGCACATAGTCAAAGCCCGATCGCGCAATCAGGGTATTTTGCTTGACAATTTCTTCCCCTTTTTTCCTGAACTGATCGGCGATTACCGATGCCAAGCGGTCAAACGGCGCACCCAAAAGCGCGACCGTCAACCCAAGTGCCATGGTATTGCGCATGAGGCTGTCCGCACTCATCTTGCCCACCGTGTCTTTCAGAGGCACCGGCAAAAGAGTGACCCCGCTTTGCACATCCGCCTGCTGTACCTCGTAATCCTTGGGGTCAAAAACTACCAGAGACCCTTCCGAAAGTTCACTTTTATGTTTGTCAAAAGCTGCTTTGTTGAGGCAAACGAGAATATGGACGTCTTTATTCATCGCAAAAACCTGCTCTGTGGCAATCCGCACCGTCACGACGTTGTGCCCGCCGCGGATAAGAGAAGGGTAATCATTCGTCGCCAAGCTACAGTACCCCATGCGCGAAAACGTGCGGCATAACATGGTGCCGGCGGACATAATGCCAAAGCCCGCTTCACCGCCTATTTTCCACGGCACGCTTTGAATCTTGCTTTGAGGCTCTCACAGCCGCTTGGTTTGTTTAAGTACTTCCGGTTAATCCGAGACTGATTAACACCTGCGCCTACCTCCCTCTCCTGCCCATTCCATCGATTCAC
>CAYNWD010000002.1:77620-81704 GCA_964400835.1 uncultured Gammaproteobacteria bacterium
ACTAATACGATATGGATCAAAACATCCCCAAAACTCCCCCTCCAGTCGATTCCATCGATGCATTGCTTGTCCGAAACAGCACCGACTACGCTGCAAAAGATGCCATCGTCGCGATCGATCCGGACACAAACCAAACAGAACATATTAGCTTTGCCAAACTCAACAATCTCAGCCGCCGGACTGCCCAGCTTCTCCTAAACCGGGGTATCCGTCGCGGTGACCGTATCGCAATCCTCATGCACAATGCACCGGAGGTCATCATTAGTGAACTTGCGGCAGGGCTGATCGGCGCGACGACCGTGCCATTGGACTTTAAACGCGATACGCTGGAGCGAAAAATATTTAAACTGCAGGATACCCGAAGTGTGCTACTTATGAGCAAAAACGAATACGATGAGCAGGCGGCTGACAACAAAAAGCTCCTCGCTGCCTGTCCCTCCCTAAAGCTTATGAGCTGGCGCAGCCTGCCTCAATTTGAAACAATGCTTCCCGACGACTCTGTTTCCCCAGATAAAATTTCCCGCCTTCTCGAAAATTATTACGTCATTCTCTACACCTCCGGCACGACTGCGCTTCCCAAAGGTACGCTTCTGTCTACCCGCGCGTGCCTGGCAAACGCCATGGGCATCGTGGCGTGGCAAAAGTTTACCTCATCGGACCGCTTCAACATTGTGCTTCCTCTCCACCACATAAATTCAACGCAATTTTGCCTGGCAATGCTTTTCGTTGGCGGAACCATTATTCTCAACAACCGGTATTCGGCAAGCACGTTCTGGGATGTCGTCAGCCGATACCAGGCAACCAACACGAGTATAGTCCCGACCATCCTCCACGACCTCCTGGTCCGCAAAGAAGAATTCGCTCAAAAGAAACTTGACATAGGAAGTCTCAAGCGTCTTTGCATCGGCTCCGCACCTGTTTTACCGGAAGAAACATTGCGGTTTTACAAAGCATTCGGCGTGCGCGTGGTGCAGGGCTATGGCCAGACCGAAACGGCGCTTCGCGTTGCAGGCGTCCCGGTGGATACGGATGAGAAAACGTACCAGAACCTCGTGCGCAGTAACACGATCGGCATGGCGCTTACCAACAATCGACTGGCGATCATGGACGCAGCGAACCGGGAAAAAAAGGAAGGCGAACACGGAGAAATCTGCATCAGCGGACCGGTTTTGGCAGACGGGTACCTCAATAATAAAGAGGAAACACAGAAGGCATTTGTTCACGGCTGGTTTCACTCCGGAGATTTAGGATACTGGAAAAAGATAGACGGCAAGAAATTTTTCTTCATTATCGGCAGACTGAAGGAAATTATCATCAAAGGCGGGGTCAATATCTCTCCGTCCGCTATAGAAGACGCGCTCCTCTCGGCCTTTCCCGCTATAGCCGAAGTCAGCGTCGTGGGGTACCCCGATGTGCGCATGGGTGAAGAAATTGCCGCCGTCATCGTCCCCAAATCCAAATCCACCAAGCCGGAGGATATTCTGGGCGCATTTGCCAAAGGGCAGGTGCGCGGCCTTTCCAACTATGAATACCCCAAAAAAATCTTTATAGTAGAATCACTTCCCAAAACATCAACCGGCAAAATTCAGCGCGTGGAGGTGAAAAAAATGGTACGCCAGAAAACGGAAAAAGAACAGGAAAAACATTTCTACGTCCGCCGTATTAAACCAACGGAAACGGACATCCTGCGCGCCGCGGTGAAAATCAACAATGACCGCTGGACCGGTCTTCCTGCAACACTTTCGCAATTTCGAAGCCGCGCCACAAACGGAATTCTCTGGGGAGCGTTTGAGGAGTCTGCCGGACTCGTCGGCAGCCTGTCCTGCGTCCGGCTTTCCCTCCAGGAAATCCAAAAACTCCGCACCTGGGACGAGGCCACTGCCGAGGGCACGCTTTCAAATGACGACCCGCACGGGGATACGATTCTTTGCGTCGCTATCTCCGTCGCCTCCCGGTCCCGCGCACGCTCTGCGGACAAAAAACAACGAAGCCCTGCGGTGGAATCCGCCATGCGGCAGGCCGCCCAAAAAATGATTCATGACTACGTCACCTCGGGAAAAGACCATGTCCTGCAGTTCCATACGCAGCCCAAAGCCGGCATCCGGGGCGCCACAGTGTGGAAAATACTGGCAAACGGACGGCCCGAAGACAGGGAATCCATGGGATACAACGTCCTTATGAAATATCCTGCTCTTTCCGAAACGACCAAAATTGTCCGCTCGCGATCCGCCTCACCGAGCTTCCTTCTTATAGAACACGCGCTTCTATTTGCCAAAAAGATGGGGCTCGGCAATGTCATTGCCTTTTCCCGGCCGTCGGGGTTCCGGCAGTATCTTTTGGAAAAAGTTCAGAAGAAAAATTAAGGGTATACTTGTTTTCCGGTCTCATCGGTAATAATAATCGCCATAACCGGGCATCCCTTTGCCGCTTCAAGTAAAATATCATCACTCTCCTCCGCTGCCGTATCCAGAATAATCGCTTTTGCCTCATCATCCAGTGCCCACGCTTTCGGCGCAAGCGCGACGCATGTCGCTGCGCCGATGCACAGATTTCGGTCGATGCGCATCGAAAGATTTCGTATTTTTCGAATAACTTTTGGATCGTTGTCGTCCATAATGCAGATTTTATCCGCCTTCGCGCAATAACACAACCGTAAGGTCGTGGATGCATGCGAATCTCTTGCTTCGGCGGATTTCGCTCCGCCGAATGAGGACAAGCTATCACGGGCGTCAGCCCGTGGAGCTTCATTGTATCACGGAGGCAAGTGCCTTTTGAATAGCCTCAAGCGGCAGGAGCGCGCACCGCACCCGCGAAGGGGACAGGGTCGTTCCCAAAAGCTCCTCAACATCTTTTCTCGTCAGCTTCATGACTTCCGCCGGCGCCATGCCCTTTACTTTCGTCGTCAGCATCGATGCGCTTGCCTGATTTACCGCGCATCCCTGCCCCGCAAACCGGATATCCGCAATTTTTTTTGAGGAAGAATGTTTTGCCGTATCCAGTTTTATCATGATGCTGACCCGGTCGCCGCAGCTGACATTCACTTCCTCGGACGTAACATCCGCACCGGGCAGCTGCCCGAAATTTCTGGGATGCTTGTAGTGGTCCAAAATATTTGCGCGGTACAGATCCATAAAAGGAGCACGAATTTTTTTTCAGCGGAAAATTTTCTTTATTTTCTCCAAGGCTTTCACCAACGCATCAATATCCTCCTTTGTCGTATAGACGTAAAACGACGCCCGGGCCGTGGCCGGAATACCCAGGCTCTCATGGAGGGGCATGGCGCAATGATTGCCCGCGCGCACAAAAATGTTTTCTTCGTTGAGAAGCTGCGCTATGTCATGCGGATGGACGCCTTCCAGGGTGAAGGCAAAGACACCGGCGCGGCCGGCCGGATTTTTTGGACCGATATATCGCAGACCCTTCTCCTCACCAAACCGGCCCACGGCGTAGCTGACCAGCTGCTCCTCATGCTTTCGCACGGAAGCCATGTCCAAAGTAGTCAGGTAATCAACCGCAGCCCCCAGACCGATGACGCCTGCAATGTGCGGCGTTCCCGCCTCGAACTTGTGCGGCGGCTTCTTAAAAACCGTCCGGTCAAGGTGCACCTCGCTGATCATCTCGCCGCCGTATTGATACGGGCTCAACTGCTCAAGCAAGTCCATTTTTGCCCAAAGCACCCCCACGCCGGTCGGCCCCAACATCTTGTGACCGGAAAAGGCTACCGCATCAGCATTCCAATCTTTCACATCAACCGGCATATGAGGCACTGCCTGTGCGGCGTCGACAATAACCAGACACCGGGGATTCAGTCTTTTTACTTTTCTTACAATCTCTCGTATCGGATTTATGGTGCCCAATACATTGGATACGGCGGTGACGGCGAGTACTTTTGTTTTTCGGGTAATGAGTTTCTCGAGCTTCTCCAGGTCCAGTGTGTAATCTTTTTCCATGTTCCACACCGTAAACCCGATACCTTTTTTCAGTGCCCGTTGTTGCCACGGTACAAAATTCGAGTGGTGTTCCATAATGGTCACAACAAAATTATCAGTCCGCGTACTTTCTTTTCCTATTCCTGCAGCAACAA
>CAYNWD010000003.1:0-13541 GCA_964400835.1 uncultured Gammaproteobacteria bacterium
GTCCGGCTGTTCGCCGGTTAAAAGGGTACGCGAGCTGGGTTCAGAACGTAAATCTTATTGCGTTCTCCGCTAGTAATAGCGGATCTGTCACCCAACGAGGAAAAGACAGAGAAATTCGACTAAAATCGGTAAAATCCATTGTTATTTTCCGAACAATAGTGGTGGACAATACCGAGGGTAAGCTCCGATTAAATCGGAGATCCCGTAGAGACTTGTTCCGCAAGGAGCAGAGCCGCAAGGCTGCGGCTAATACGTCGACCCCCGCATTGCGGGGTGAAGATATAGTCCATACAACTAGTAATAGTTGATCTATTATGCGTAAGACAGTTCGGTCTCTATCCAGTGCGAGCGTTTGATTCTTGAGGGGAGCTTTCCGTAGTACGAGAGGACCCGGAAGGACAGATCCCTGGTGTGCCTGTTGTTCCGCCAGCTGGTGGGGCATCGCAGGGTAGCTATATCTGGTCGGGATAAGCGCTGAAAGCATCTCAAGCGCCAAGCCCACCCCAAGATGAGGAATCGTTATAGACCCCCCGAAGAAGACGGGGTATATAGGCGAGGAGTGTACGCTCGGTAACGAGTTTAGCTTACTCGTCCTAATCGGTCGAAGTTGTGGAGAACAAAGGTATGGAGAGCGCATTGCTTTCCCGCTATGTTCTTCTTTGCGAGAAATATAAAGTCCGTAAAGGGAGTGTTGGATTACCCCTTACGCACAACTACATAGGTGAGAGGAAGACCAGTAGTGTAAGAAACACACGTAAATCGAGAAAAAATTTTTTGTGTTGAGATCCGTCGGTCTCGTGAGTGACGTGGAACCACACTATACCATTGCGAACTGGGCAGTGAAACACGTCAGCGCCGACAATACCTGTTCCGCAAGGAACCGGGAAGATAGGTCGAGGCCGGGGAATCCCAGCGCAAAACTTTTTGGGCGGAGTGCAGTTTCGCGCCTTCATTCCCGCTTGATTCGTCAGATGACGAAGAGCGGGATTTTTTGTGGCGTTTTCATCCCCCTTCGCGAAGATACCCCGACCGTACGGTCGTGGGAGCTTCACTCCACGACCAGGGTGGACTCTTCGTAGAAGCGCAGCTGAAGGTTTGTAAGAAAGTTTTCAAAAAACGCGTTTTTTTCTGACATCGGCGTATCCTTGTGAAGCATTTTAATTGGGTAATTTATACCCAGAATCCGGCTGTGAATAATATGGCGGGTGACGCCTTGGGGCAGGGTGAATCCCTGCTTCATGAGGCTGTAGATTTCATGCGCGGCAAAGGAGGGGAAAAACAAGGCAACGTTTTTTTCCGGGTGGCCGGCAAAAAATTCTTCTAAATCGTGCATGCTTTCGATGGATTCTTCCCGGTTGCGTTCGATAAGCGACGCATAGAGGTCGACCACACGCTTCATGGTCCGCACTTTTTCCGCCAAGGTACCGTTGCCGATGACGGAAAATCCCCTGCCGTTTCGAAAAATGATGGTCACGGCTGCCAGCGGATGGCCGGTGAGGGTAAGTCCCAGGCCGAGTTTAAACTCCTCGATGGTGACTCCCTGGAGCGAACGGACGCGGCGTACAAAAGCCGCTCTATTGACGCGCGATACATGGACCCAGCTTTTTATGAGGACCTGGGAGGAATCCATATAATCCACGTACTGCACCACGGCGTGGCTTGCGCCGAGCCGCCGGAGCACCGAAAGCCGGGTGACGCCGTCAAGCTGGATAAATTTTTTGCCGTTTAAGCCGGATGCGACAATCGGGGGATCGCGGACGACGCCGGATGTTGCCATACCGGCTGCGAGGCGCTCGATGCGGCCGGTATCGCCTTCTTCCTGAATATCAATGTCAGAAAGGGGCACCATGTGCAAATCCGGCTTCATGGGTGCTATGGTACTACGCTGTCTTGTCATATGGCAAGTGAGCGTGTATAATATCCACTATCTCAAACGAAAGGCGGAAATCATGAATGACGGCACTGCAAGGAAAAAGTAAAAAAGAAAAAACAGAAAACGAAGAGACGTCTTCGGTAAAATCCCATTCCCCGGATTCTAAGTCTTCCAAAAAATCTCCCCAGACCATGGAAGACCTCCTCGCATCGACGGGGTATACCCTGAAGGGCGTGAAAAAAGGCGATGTCGTGGAAGGGACGGTCATGCGTGTCGGCAGAAGCGAAGTGACCGTGGATATCGGCGGAAAAACCGAAGGCGTCGTTATCGACCGGGAGCTGGAGAACTACCGCGAGACGCTGCTCTCGCTTTCCCCCGGGGACACGGTGGTCGCTCAAGTGATCGTTGCTGAAAACGACCGCGGCCAGTCCGTGCTGTCGTTGCGGCGTTTTATTTTTGACAAGCGCTGGACGCTCCTTGCCGAGTATCAAAAGAGCGGGGAGGCGGTGGAGATTATATTCAAAGAGCCGGTGCGCGGCGGGATTTTGGTGGACTTCGGCGGCCTGCGCGGGTATGTGCCGCAGTCTCAAATAGACAGCACCCTGTCCCGACAACTGGATAAGCTGACCGGCCGCAAGACGCTCGCCAAGGTGGTTGAGGCAGATAAAGAAACCAACCGGCTGGTCTTTTCCCAGCGCGCCATTGCCGAAGGCGAGGCGCTTGCCAAGCAAAAGGATCTTTTGTCTGCGGTGACGGTGGATGCGACGGTGCCGGCAACAGTGACCAGCGTCGTGCCGTTTGGCGCATTTGCGAAGTTCAGCGTGGAAAAGGACGGAGAAGCGCATACGGTCGAGGGCCTTATCCATATATCGGAAATCGCGTGGGAAAAAGTGGATGATCCCAACCAGTACCTCAAAGCAGGGGAGACGGTAAAAGTCAAAGTCATTGGCGTGGACCCGAAAACCGGCAAGCTCACTTTGTCCCTCAAGCAGCTTCTGCCCGACCCGTGGGAACATGTCCTGGATATGTTCGAAAAAGATACTCAGGTCAAGGGCACGGTGGCGCGGGTGTCACCGTATGGCATCTTTGTGACGGTTTCTCCGGGCATCGAGGGCCTGATTCACATGAGCAAACTGACGCCGGGCGAGGAGCCGAAATCCGGCCAGGAAATCACCTGCATCATCGAAGATATAAAGCCCGCGGAGCGCAAAATGAGCCTCTCCCTGGCGCTCAAGGAAAAGCCGATCGGATACCGATAGAAATACTACCAATAATCCAATAAACAAATAGTCAAATAATCAAATAATCCAATACTACCAATAAATATGTTTGGGGTATAATCATCTGGATGCATAAGTCGATTGATATTCATGAGCGCATTTTTTCTTTTGTTTCACGGGGCTTAAAAGTAATTTCGGTTTTACCCAAAACAACCGAAGCGCGGATTATCATAGATCAATATGCTCGTTCACTTACCTCGGTTGGAGCAAATGACAATGAAGCAGATGGAACCTCAACGCGAAACGATTTTCTTCATGTTTACACAATTGTAAGAAAAGAATTAAAGGAAGCTCGATATTGGATGCGTATTATATGCGCGCTGTATCCCAAAATAGGCACTCGGCTTTCAAGCTTGATTCAAGAGAGTGAGGAACTCATCAAAATTATAAGTAAAATTATCATAAATACGAGAAACAAGTAATTTCATTTGTATTATTGGATATTGGTAGTATTTGACTATTGGTAGTATTTTATGAAGGTAAAATCTTCATTCGTCTGTCAGCAGTGCGGGTATGAAACGCCCCAGTGGTACGGGAAGTGCCCGAATTGCGGGGAGTGGAATTCTTTGGTCGAAACGACCAAAGAAATCTACAAATCTGCAAATGACAAATCTACACATAGAATTGCGCAACACACTAAGCCGCAAAAACTTTCAGACGTAAGACATATTGAGAAAAATAGACTCAAGAGCGGGTTTGGGGAATTTGACCGGGTGATGGGCGGCGGCATCGTGCCGGGCGCAGTCACGCTCCTTGCGGGTGATCCCGGGATTGGTAAATCAACGCTCCTTCTTCATGTGCTGGCAAAAATCGGGGGACTGTATGTTTCCGGGGAAGAATCTGCAGAGCAAATTAAACTGCGGGCCAAGAGACTGGGGATAGAGGGAAACAATATTGCGGTTCTGTCCGAAACTAATGTCGAGGCAATCGTCCAGGCGATACGCGATATGCGAGAAGTGACAGGTAAAACAGACAAGGATAAACATCCTGACTTATCACGTGTCACTTATCCCATATTGCCGCTCGTTATTATTGACTCCATCCAAACCCTTTCTTCCGGCGACCTTGACGGCATGGCCGGCTCCGTCGGGCAGATCCGGCGCAGTGCCGAGGTTCTTATCGATGCTGCCAAGGAAAGCGGTGTACCGGTTTTTATCATCGGGCACGTCACAAAAGAGGGCATGATCGCAGGTCCCAAAGTACTGGAGCACATGGTGGATACGGTGCTGTATCTGGAGGGTGAACGGTTTGCCAATGCGCGCATACTGCGCACTCTCAAAAACCGGTTTGGGGCAATAGAAGAGGTCGGAATTTTTGAAATGAAGGAAGAAGGACTAAAGGAAGTAGGCAATCCCTCCGCTCTGTTTTTGCAGGATCGGGTAAAAAATGTTCCCGGGTCTGCAGTGGCGGTTATCTTGGAGGGAACGCGGCCGCTTCTCGTGGAAATTCAGGCGCTGGCGGTTTCCTCCCAGCTGAGTATGCCCAGAAGGGTCGGCAACGGCATCGATTACAACCGGCTCCAACTGCTGGTTGCCATTCTTCAGAAACGGCTGTCGGTTCCTTTGGCCGGATTTGATGTATTTGTCAATGTCAGCGGCGGCCTGAAGGTCCGCGAGCCGGCCGCGGATCTGGCGGTGGCTGCGGCGATTCTGTCTTCGGTCACCAATAAGCCGCTGGATTCCAAAATCGCGTTGTTTGGCGAAGTCGGATTGCTCGGCGAAGTCCGCGCGGTCGGCAGCCTCGAGCGCCGGACCAAAGAAGCAAAGCGGCTGGGTTTTAGCCAGGTGATTTGTGCGCCGGCAGTGCGTAATCTCAAACAAATTTCGCAGCTTTTGGGTTAGGAAATGCGGTTTTGACCCGTCGCGACGCATCCAGTGCCGCGATTACCCCCTTCGCTCCGATTAAATTGGAGCCTCGGAGGGATTTTGCTCCCTGCCAAGCGTGGGGAAAAGGTCCCCTGGTCGTACGATCGGGGGAGCTTCATCTTCTTGAGCCTCTAGCCGAGCAGGCTACATTTTTCTCCAACGCAGGCGTTTTTCATGGTACAATGAAGCCCGGATTATGGCAAAGAAACGTCCGAAAAAAGCATCCAAACCGGCCACAGCCGGAGTCAGCGCCCCGCTGCCGCAGCCGACCAAGGGATTCACGCGGGCTTTGGCAGCAGAAATTGTCCGCAACCTTACGACGCTCGGCCAGATGACTTCGGCGCCGTTCCGTCGGGTTTCCGCAGGCAAAAAGACCCCGTCGGTATTGGACAAATACGCGATTCTCGTGGACACGAGCGTTTTGGTTGACGGCCGGATTTTGCCTGTCGCCCAAAGCGGATTTCTCACCGGTACCCTTATCCTGCCGAGGTTTATTCTGGCTGAAGTGCAGCACATCGCCGACAGCAGTGACAGTTTGCGCCGTACCAAAGGACGTCGGGGGCTGGACGTGGCCAACCGTTTGGTCGGGCAAAAGGCCAATCCGAACCTCAAGGCAAAGGTTATGGATATCGATGCGGTGGGTGTTTCTGAAGCGGATCACAAGCTGGTGCATTTGGCAAAGCAGGAAAAGGCGGCTATTTTGACGGTTGACTTTAATCTGGCGCAACTGGCGCGTGCCCAGGGGATTCGGGTTCTCAATGTTCACACTCTAGCGCAGGCCATGCGCATTGCACTCGTTCCCGGCGAGCAATTGTCGCTGACCCTGACGCACGCAGGCAGCCAGGCCGGCCAGGGCGTGGGCTATATGCCCGACGGCACGATGGTGGTCGTGGATAACGGCCAGGATAAAGTCGGCGCAACCGTGGCGGTGGTCGTCACCAAAGTTCACCAGACGCCGGCGGGTCAGTTGTTTTTTGCCCGGCTCGCCTGATTTTAATAGGAGCGCGGTCACAAAAAAATACGCGGCCGACGGCAGGGGTTTTCTTCTTGGGGTCTGGTTTTCCCCTTAGGCGGTACTACTTGGATGTTTGTGGGCCCGATTTGTGGCCGGGCTTGAAGGTTTTGACTGCTTCTCCCATCTTCTGCATGGGCTTGGTCACAACCTGCAGCGGTGTTTTGGGGTGGTCGGTGTGAAGCTGTTCCTCGAGTTTGCGTTCGATGTAGGAAAGATTGGTCGCGCGCAACATGGATTCAAGCTCCGGATCAGTCGGTTCTTTTATCTTGAGATGATCGTGGATGGCGTCGAGCATTTTGAGTGCCTTGGTAATTTCGCGCTCTGCCAACAGATTGACCTGAAGTTCGAGCTCATCTCGCAGGGTCGCGATGCGTGCTTCGCGGCTTTGGCTCATAAGTACGATAGTCGTGAGAAAAATAGCCTCCAGAGAGACGATCATCGTTAGGAGAATAAACGGGAAAGGATCGAAAGGCACCACCCCGGGAAAGTATCCCATGTTGACCAGAATCCAGACAGTAAAGAAAATGCCGTTGACAATGAGAAACTCGAGTGTGCCGAAGTAGTTGGTGGCCCAGTCGGCGATGCGCGAGGGAATAGAGCGCCGTTTCAGCGATTTCGCATGGAAGCTGCGAATAATCTGCCGGGTCGTGCGCCGGATAGCAGGATTCTGATTCGGACCATTCATATCCCCTTATGGTAGACCCGGCTGTTATGCTTTTGCAAGCAGCAAAACAACACGAACGCTTCCTGCTTTGGTACAATACTGCAATGAACGCGCAGGATCATATACGAAATTTTGCAATTATTGCCCATATTGACCACGGGAAATCCACCCTTGCCCAGCGCCAACCGTACCTCGCGTTCCATCCTTACCGGTGTGTTCTTTTTTGGCGGGATGCCCGCGAGGGGCGGTGGCAGCCGGACTGCGCTTTGAGAAATATATGAACCAACGCTTCATCCGTAATTTTGCAATTATTGCCCATATTGACCACGGGAAATCCACCCTTGCCGACCGGCTGCTGGAGATGACCGGGACTGTGGCAAAACGCGCGATGCAGGAACAGATACTTGACAGCAATCCCATAGAGCGCGAGCGGGGGATTACGATTAAGCTGGCTCCGGTGCGGATGGAATACAAGAATGGGGCACAGGTGTCAAAAGATGGACCGGCGTCAAATAAAAAAGCCTCTGACACCTTTGACACCTCTGCAGCTTCTGACACCTTCATTCTTAATCTCATCGACACGCCCGGGCACGTGGACTTTGGTTACGAGGTGAGCCGGTCGCTTGCAGCCTGCGAGGGCGCGGTTTTGGTGGTAGATGCGTCCCAGGGCGTCCAGGCGCAGACGTTAGCGAACCTTCACCAGGCCCGCGCCAACAACCTCACCATTATCCCGGTCATTAACAAAATTGATCTTCCCAACGCGCGAATCCGGGAAGTCACCAGTGAGCTTCAGGAGCTCGGATTTGGGGAGGAAGAAGTGCTTCGTATTTCAGCCAAAACCGGGGAAAACGTCGGCGCCCTCCTTCAGGCGATTGTTACGCGTATCCCGCCACCCCAGGGGATACCGTCCGGTATCCTCCGGGCGCTGGTGTTTTCTTCCCAGTATGATGCGCACAAAGGCGTTGTGGTTTTTGTGCGGGTGGTGGACGGAAGGGTGGGTGCGGGCGAGTCATTTTTCGGAGACGTTCGGAAAGACTTTCCTCATGCCACGCCGAAATTTCCATCCTCACTCATTGAAGCCCGACCACCAGATGGCGCAGATCAGCGGATCGGTGTGCACAGGTCGGGCTTCAGTGCTCCTCAAAATGCTCGCCCTCACCCAAGCGGCAAAGGAGGGGAAAATCTTTGTTTTATGGCCTCCGGCACCGTGGTTACGCCGATAGAGATCGGGTACTTTACGCCGAAAATGACCCCGGCCGCGACCCTTTCCGCCGGCGAGGTCGGCTATATCGCAACCGGTCTCAAAAATGCCAAGCTCGCCAAAGTCGGGGACACGATTACGGTAGGTAAGCGGGAAAAGGTGGCACATGTGGCAAAGGTGGCAAAGGAAAAAACCTCTGACTCCTCTGCAGCCTCTGCAGCTTTTGACACTTTTGACGCCTCTGCCACCTCTGACCCTCCTGCCGCCTCTCTCTCCCCCCTCCCGGGGTACCGCGAACCCAAGTCCATGGTGTTTTTGAGCCTTTTTCCGATTGTCAGCGATGAATTTACCCAGGCGCGGGAAGCCATGGAGAAACTGCGGCTCTCTGACAGCGCGTTTACGTTTCGGCCGATTTCGTCCCTGGCGTTGGGCAACGGGTTTCACTGCGGGTTTTTGGGGCTTTTGCATGCGGAGATTGTGCAGGAGCGACTCAGCCGAGAATTTGACCTCCATATGCTCGCTACCGCGCCGTCTGTGGAGTACCGCGTGCGGCTCAAGGCCGGTGTTTCTCCTGCAAAGCATGGGCTCAAACCCACAGAAGAAAGCGGTGCGGGAGGGGCCGTGGTGGTGATTCAGTCCGCGTCTGAATACCCCGATCCCTCCATTATTGAAGAGGTAAAAGAGCCGGTGATGGAGGTCAAAATTTTTACTCCCAAGCCATACGTCGGCGCCGTGATGCAGCTCTCGGTGGAAAAGCGGGGAGAGTACATAGACCTTCGCTACGTGGGCGAGCAGGCGGAATTTACCTACCTTATGCCGCTTGCCGAGATGATCGTGGATTTTTTTGACCGCCTGAAGAGCATTTCGGAAGGGTACGCGAGTCTCGACTACGCATTTTTTGATTTCCAGTCTGTGGATGTCGTTCGGATTGATATTCTGGTAAATAAAGTCAGCGTTGACGCGCTGTCATTTCTCGCCGTCCGCACGCAGGCGCACTCCCGGGGGATTGCTATTGTGGATCGTCTGGCGCAGGTTATCCCGCGGCAGCAGTTTGAAATTCCCATCCAGGCGGCTATCGGCGGCCAGATCGTGGCGCGCAGCAACGTCAAAGCATTCCGCAAAGACGTCACCAAAAAGCTCTACGGCGGTGACCGAACCAGGAAGGACAAGCTTCTTAAAAAGCAGGCAAAAGGCAAGGCAAAAATGAAGCTCATTGGCCGGGTTGAGATTCCCCAGTCGGCATTTTTTGAAGTGCTCCGCCGAGAGTAGCACCCTTTAAGGGTTGAACCTTTAAAGGGGGAGGAATTAATGCTTTTTCCGGCGGAGAGGAATGGAGACGAGAAGCAGGCCGATACTATTGAGGAGGAGAACCACGGATGTGCTGCGCAGGAGGTTTGTGAACATAGTTTTCGCAAAGACAAAGGCCCGGCCGGAGAGCGTGAATTGTATGCCTACGCTGTAGCTTGCGGCAACCAGGAGGCCGACGGCTATAAGCGTTGCCGGCATGCCTTTCATGTCCTGGGGGGAGGGGAAAAGGGTGTTGGAGATACTAAAAAGAAGATACAGAAGAAGGAGCAAAAGATAGAACGGGCCGGATGACGGCCATTGTTGCACCGGCAGGTCCGCGAGTGTCTCCCAGACCACAGGCAGCCAGGACGCGACCATGGTGTATGCAGCAAGCCCCCAAAAAAGCGGCGCCAGGCCTATGACAGCGCGGCGGAACGGGCCGGTTTTGGCGATCATGAGACTTCCCACCTGGATATCGCCCCGCTCCCGCAATACTTCCGGAGCAAGGGAGAGCTTGCCGGTGCGCACGCCCAAAACTTCCGCAGTAAAAAGGTGTGACAGTTCGTGGACCACGGTGCCGGGGAAGAGGATGAGCGACACCATGCTAATGGCCCACGGCCTGTTGCTGGAAAGCCGGTGGATTGCGGCAAACAGGCGGGTCGTCAGGCTGCGGGAGAGGAAATAGAGGAGAGTAAGTTCCAGAGCAAGCAATAGTGCGGTCATAGGGATTATGCCTAGGAAGCCTTCTTCAATAGTATTGCGGATTTTGGCGTTTTCCGCAATCCACAAGTTATCCACAAAAACACTTTATATTAAAAGCAGAGCATAAAAACGCTCTAAATGAAGGAAATAAAACTATAAGCCTAGCGATTTTATGAAGTAAAATTCCTATGGGACTTGACAAAGGGTTTCGGACGTGTTCAAATAATTACTAGTCATGAAACTGTTAGACATTTTGGGTTTGGGGGTCGAAAAGATATTGGGCAGGTCCAAAAAAGCCCGCGTAAGCCCGTTTGAGGCCGAGCGCAGGGCATTTGAAAAGGATGTCAGGCGGCAGCTCGTGAAGCTCAAGGAAAAGGGCATCAGCCTGCCGATCATGACGCTATAGCGTCGGAAGGTACAGCCACAAAAAAGCATCACTACCGCTAGACTTTGGGTTTGGGGTCCAAGAGCTACGAATAGTAATGCTTTTTATAATCGGTATCAACTCTATTGGGCAAAAGAGTACGATACCTAAGTGATCACCTTATCAACCGCATCCGTCCTTTGTCAAATATTTTTTTGAAGCTACGGAAGCGGGTTTAGGCTGTTTTATTCTTCTTTTTCCCATATTGTTTTTGTTCTCCTCCATGTTTTTGATTCCGGCAATTTTTTTGTTGCTCCAAAAGAGTTGACAAGCCATAATTCCCGCGCTACAATCCTTTCAAAGACAAGCCAAAGAGAATTTTTTGAGTAGAAAAGTTGTGCGGTAAAAGGAGAAGGAGAGGTTTACACTGTAAAAAATCGGGCATGAGTGTCTTGGGTGGAGGGTTGACCCCAGTAGAACTCTTACTTGCTCGCGAGTCCGTCGGCTGACGGATCGCCTCGCAAGGGCGAGTCTACGGGGCAGGGTTGGGCAGGTTTACAACGTGAAAGCGCCAGAGGTGTTTTGTATGGGGAGTTGATAGTTGGCCCCACAAAAGCTTACTTCGCGCCGGAGGCTTCCAGCCTCGCGCTCGCGAAGAGTGCTTAGCGGGGTAAAGCAGGCTTGAAACGTTAAGTCACGCGGGTTCCTACTTTATAATGGGGAGTTGATAGTTGGGCAGGCTGTCAACTTCCCTTAGAGAGCAGGAGCAGCGTGACTTTTACGTTTTTGTTTTGGGGTTTTGCGGGGCCAGCAAGCTAACGAAGCATCTCCCTGGCTGCTTTTTGGCCAAGTTCCACTGCGTAGTTGGTGCCGCGATCCCACGGCACGATGAAATCCATGTTGGCCAGATACACACCCCGGCCTGGCGTGGCAATCTCCGGAATTTTTTTCGAGTAGTGGAGCTCGTGGATGGGTTGGGCATAGGGACCGACAAACAATTTTAAATTTGAAATTTGATCCGCCGACTGGACGGATGAAATTTTTTTGATGTACGGCATGAACTTTTTGAGCAGTTGCTCTTTGGTCAGAGAGAGATAGGGATGGCCGGGCGGGAGATAGTTGCCAAAGTACGTGAGGTGCCGGCCTGCATAATGTTTTTTATCCATGAAATTTGTATGCGCGACCACCGCCAGAAACGGGAACGAGCGGTCGGTGATATTGAGCCAGTAGACGGAATCGAGTATCGGGTTTCGGGTTTCGAGAATGAGTGTTTGCGCGTGGAGGTGGGGGATTTTTTCAATTTGAAATTTGAAATGCTCGAGCTTTGCTCGAGAATTTCTCGCCAAAGGCGAGCAATTTGAAATTTTTAATGCAGCGGGGGTTGGGATAGTGAGGAGGGTGCGATCAAAGCCTTTTGGAAGAGCGTGTAACGGTTTTCCGGTGTGTATTTTGCCGCCTTGCTTTCTGATTGCTTGTTCCAGTGCAGCAACGACCGTGTGAAAGCCGCCCTCGATGTAGGCCAGGCGGGGCGTGCGCTTTTTGATGCGCGCCCACAGCCAGCTTGCGGCGACGGTGTCGGCGTACTCGCCGAATTTTCCGACCATGAGCGGCTCCCACAACACTTTCCACGCGCGTATTCCTCCGAGGCGAATGAAGAAGTTTTTCGCCGTGACCGACTCCAGCGGTTTCCAAAAAGGACTCAGTTTGCAAAAAGCCAAAAGGAGTGTGGTGCGCAGTTTGTCGGCTGCAGATAAAAACGGAAAGGTAAAAAGATGCAGAGGGGTATCAAGCGGGAAGATATTGCCGGCCTTCCGAGGATCAAAGCTTAGCTTTGAAATTGAAAGCTTTGGTACGGATGCGGGTATGTAACTTGCCGTCACCGGCCGCTTGATAATAACTTTGTCCTTGAGCCCTAATTCGCTTATCAAATGAAACACGGCACGGTCGTTGGTAAACCAGTGGTGGTATGCTCCTTCCAAATGCCAATCCCAGCGGGGCTCACGAAACCCGTACGCAAGCCCGCCAAGGGTTTTTTCTTTTTCAAATACGCTGACCCGGTGACCGCGTTTGCCCAGTTCATACGCCGCCGTAAGCCCGGTAAACCCCCCGCCGACGATGGCTATATTCATAAGATTTTTTCCTATGGAATTTGTTCCGCGAAGCATACAGTGATGATATCACGGCCGAGGTAGGGGATACTTACTTTTCTTCGCACAATGTTTTGGTCGTAAAGATCGCGTAATTTCCGTCCTCCGATCGGTAGGCCGGGGGATAGGAGGCGAGAAATTGAGAAAGATCAATGTCCGGAAGGTTGGTATCGTTTTTTACATTTTCCACAGTGACGAAAGAGATGCTGTATTTCCGCAATAGCAGGCAGCGCTCGTTTGTATCGCGAGTTTCATAGATGGTATCCATAACGGGCATGCGGTTTTCCGTGTAGCCGTGGCTCCAGGCAAAGTACGGCCAGCCCAGAAAAATCGGCCGGCCAGACAGAGACGCCGGGTGAAAAAAGTAACTGCTGTTTAAAAATACCGCATCTTTCGGCGTGTGATCCCTGATCCAGGTTGCGGCCTCGTTTGCCGGGATATCGCGCAGATCGCCGGCCGTATCGTTGTATACAGCAAAAAAATCAATGATACCGGACAAGGTGAGTATGCCGACGAGTCCTGCACCCGCGACTATTTGCAAGGGTTTTCGTAAGTATTTTATGGTTACATGGTTGTATTGCCCAAGGAGCCGGACGACCACAAAGGCAGAGATTATATTTCCCAAAAGCAGGGCAAAGTTAAAAAATTTGTGGTTTGCCGCCGGTTCGACGGAAAACGCAAAAAGGTTCGCAATGATAAAAATAAAAACAGCCGGCAGGAGCGCCCTGCGGACCCGCCCCGGCGCCAGGACAAATCCGATCGGGACGAGTACACTGTGTAGGCCCAGATTATTCCACCAGTAGAGGATAAAGCGCGGCAGGGAGAGTGCGTCGCGGATGAGGTATCCCGGATACCAGCGGATATTTTTGGATCCGTTGCTCAGAAGAAAAAGTTGGGGAATGACCAAAAAAGAGGTGAGGATGCCGACATGCAATAAAAATGTGCGCAATTTTGGAAATACGGCAAAGTATGTTGCGATAATCACGGCAAAAATTAGGAGCGTGGGCTGGTGAAAAAACGGGTAGATGCCGATAGTCACGCTCACCGGGATGATCCATTTTTTCTGCCGGACCAAGGATACGCGTTCCAGCCGAAGGAGGAGCCAGACGAGAGCCAGGCAGATGCCAAACGCCAGTCCCAGGT
>CAYNWD010000003.1:13551-48572 GCA_964400835.1 uncultured Gammaproteobacteria bacterium
TCCCAGGTGGCGCTGGTTCGTGTAGATCTCGGTGGTCCCCGTCGCCGAAAAATCCCAAGGCCCCCACGGCGCAAACGAGGGAAAGTCAACGACCCCGGCCACGTCTTGCAGGGAACGCGCCGAGAGCGGAAATTTTTCAAAAAACCGCAGAAACGAAAGCGACCCGTTGAAAAGAAACAGGACGAGCGTCAGGACGGAAATGCCGGTATTGCCCAAAAGCTCACGCGAGAGGAGAAACAGAAAGAAAAGCAGGAGAAAAAACCCCAGGCTACTTGGGATATTGAGCGCCCAGTCGATCGGGAGTCCTGCTTTTTCCAGCCCGCCGACCAGGGCATAAAAGAGGAAGTGGTAGCGCATGGGTTCCCCCGGGTAGAGAGGAAATTCCGGCATCCTGCCTGCTGCTATGCGGTCAAAATTGCCGCCCAGGGAAAAAGAACGGATCACCGGAATGTGCTGGCCAAAGTCGCTCCATACTTTGCGGCCGATGCGCATCGTGTGTTCGCTTGCGTTGTAGGAAAACGTATGCCGCATGAGAAAGAAAGAAAAGAGGAAAAGGAGCGCAAACAAAAGAATGATAGGCAGCTTCCTGGCCATTTTCATGACCCCATTGTAGCATGCGTCACAGATGCCTTCTTGTCTGCCGTTTTCCGAGCTCTGAATTCAAGGCCCGCCCTTGAGCGCAGTGCTTGAGCGCAGTGAGTGGCAGCGTTGGCTGGTAGTGTATACTGTCTCCCATGGGTGCGGATTTTTTTGTCGTGCTGCAGTGGTGGGGGACCCTGTTTCTCGTGGGCGCGGCTGCGTTTCCCCTGACAAAAACACTTTTTTCGGGATTGGGGTCAGACCTTAAGAAAGGTCAGACCCCGGCCTGGTATGATCGCGGCTATCTTTTCTCCAAAGCCGTCGGCATGGCAGTCGTGTCCTGGATCGTCTATGTCCTGGGTACTCTTCGCATTCTTCCGTTTACCACAACCACAATTGTGGTCTCACTGAGCATACTTTTCGTTTTTGGTATGTTCTCTCATTTACAATTTTCTTTTTTTCCTTTTCAATCAATTTCTCAATTCACTAAAAATTTCAAATTGCTCGCCTTTGGCGAGAAATTCTCGAGCAAATCTCGAGCATTTCAAATTACAAATTCGAGGAAGAGACGGGTACGGGGCTGGAACATTATTTTGCTGGAGGAGTTGTTTTTCTTGATCCTGTTACTCTTCTGGAGCTGGGTGAAGGCGCATGAACCTTCTATCCGGGGACTGGAAAAATTCATGGACTACGGCTTCATGCAGTCAATTCTCAATAGCCGCTTTTTTCCGCCGGCTGATATGTGGCTGTCCGGCAGCAGCATAAATTACTATTACTTCGGCCACCTGGTGACGGCGGTCCTGACCCGGCTTTCCGGGCTGGATCTTTCTTATACCTTTAACCTCATGCTGGCGACCATATTTGCACTGACACTTACCATGTCGTTTTCTATTGGAAAGCAGATTAGTCACATTGGACGAATTGGTCGAATTGGACAAATACTTGGGGGAGTTCTCACGGCATGGCTTGTCACTTTGGCCGGCAACATGCAGACTGTTTACGCCTTTACGAGAGGGTATACCGGGGATCCGCCGGAGGCTGGAGCAGTGCCGTTTTGGAAGCTCCTGTGGGGTGCTGGTGAATTTTTCCGGCGGTTGCCGGAAGGCCTGGAACGGTACTGGTATCCCAACGCGACGCGTTTTATCCCCTTTACCATTCACGAATTTCCCAGCTATTCCTTTGTCGTGTCAGACGTCCACGGACACGTGTTGTCGCTCCCTTTTGTTCTTTTGGCAATAGCACTGCTCATAAAAATTTTTTCAGGCGCTCGTGACTCGCTGACCAAAAGAGCCGGTCGTACCAACACGACTTTTTGGCAGGAGTCACTCACGCCGTTTACCATTGGATTCTACGGTTTTCTCGTTGGCGTTCTTCTCATGACCAATGCCATAGACGGGCCGATATACTTCGGATTATTTGCTGCAGCGTGGGCGGTCACGCATTGGAGGCATTTAACACATTGGACTCATTGGTTGAGCATTGTGGTAGTTATCGTGGCGGCCGGCGTAACGAGTCTGCCGTTTCTTTCTCATTTCAAGTCTTTTGTCGCCGGTATCGCGGTCAACTGCGCCCCGGAGTTTCTGGCAAACCGGCAGATCGGCCCGCTTTTATTTGAGGGAGTGGAGAAGTGCCAGCATTCAGCCCTCTGGATGCTGTGGCTTTTGTGGGGATTTTTTATCTACTGCGGGGCATTTTTGGTTCTCAGAATCTTTAATATGAAGCTCTTGTTTACCAAGAGGCAGAGAGCATTTTTTCTGCAATGGAACACAAAAGTTACTCCTTTGAACCTACTGCTCACAGTCTTTTTTGTTTTCTCGGTTTTCCTCATTATTTTTCCGGAGTTTTTGTACTTTAAGGACATATACCCGGCGCATTTTCGCAGTAACACCATGTTCAAGCTGGGATATCAGGCGTTTATTCTGCTGAGCATTGTTTCAGGCTATGCGATCGTACAGGCGATACGCGATGCGAAACACATGATACGTAAAACACATGCGTCATTCTCCATACAGAAGCTTTTTGTCATTCTTTTGCTGCCGCAACTATTTCTCGTGTCGATCTATCCGATTTTCAGCGTGCGCAGTTACTTTAACAGCCTGCGCCATTACGAGGGCATCTTCGGGCTGGGCTGGCTCAGGCGGGAGTACCCGGATGATTATGCGGCTATAGAATGGCTCAATTTCAATAAGAAACAAGGTAGCCCCACTTCGCCAAGTCTGCCCGGCGGCAAGGAAGGGCTTCGTGGGGCGATGACAACGGGATTACCCGTCGTAATAGAGGCGGACGGCGAAAGTTACACTGATTACGGACGGATAAGCGCGTTTACCGGTCTTCCGGCAGTAATCGGCTGGCCGGTGCACGAATGGCTCTGGCGCGGCAGCTACGACCCGGTGTCGCCACGACGGCAGGACGTGCAAACGCTCTACGAAACCGGCGACGAGGATCTGGCTTTGGATATTCTGCGAAAATACTCTGTGCGTTACGTCGTGGTCGGGACTTTGGAACGGGAAAAGTACCCGGATCTTCGAAGCGAAAAATTTGCCCACCTGGGTGAGCCGGTTTTTACATCCGGGAATACCGTCGTCTATGAATTTCCTGTTGACAATTGAACCGGAACGTGGTTTAATGAACATTTAGATCGACGTATTCCTCCGTATTCAAAACGACAGTCAATCTCGATCGCATGATTTCCCTTGCATAAACGTTCGCGTCATTTTCGTATTTCCTAACCCAATTTTATTCTATGGCTTTCCGCGCAAGTCGCAAAGCTTCAGCGACACAGACCAAAGATACCGGCACCCCGCCTATCCCTGTACAGGACACGCCTGCAATGAGTGTCGAGGATCTTGTGGGAGGACCGGGGGAGACGCAAGACACGCAAGACGCGCGGGAGAAGCAGGAAAGACAAAAAACACAAGAAGTACGAGCAACGCAGGAAGCGCCTCAAGAAAAGCAAGGTTTGGAAGACTCGCAACACACGGCAGTCCGCATGACGAAAGAGACGCAAGACGGCCGCGAGGTACCGGAGTCGTCTTCCGGTAGCCCGACCGTTCAGGGAGACGAGCGGGGGGCGACATTTTCGCGTTTTCCGCAGCGGTTTAACCGTTCGTTCGGCTTCCGCAGGCGCGACCGTGATTTTGGCGGGCCGCGCGGCCAAACCCACAACCGCGACTCTGGCCGAGGAAGCTTTCGCCCCAGCTATACGACGCGACCGGCAGGGCCGCGGTTTGGAAATGGCGGCGGCAACAACGGCTTCACGCAGGACATTGACGTGCCGACGGAAACCGTGCGGGGGGTTCTGGATACCATGCCCGAAGGCCACGGATTTTTGCGGCCCAAATACACACCAAGCGAGCGCGATATCTATATTTCCCAGTCGCAGATCCGGCGGTTTTTGCTGCGAAACGGCGATATGGTCGAAGGCCAGGCGCGGGAGCCCAAGGACAACGAGCGCTACTGGGGACTGTTGCGTGTCGAAAAGGTCAACGAGCTGACGGCAGACGCGGTGGCCAAGCGGCCGAAATTTGAAGATTTGACCCCGGTGTACCCCAATAAACTCCTGAAACTCGAAACCGGCCAGACGCCTTTGTCCACGCGCATTATTGATCTGGTGGCGCCGATTGGGTTTGGCCAGCGGGGCTTGGTCGTCAGCCCGCCGAAAGCAGGCAAAACCACGATCCTCAAAGAAATCGCCGCAGGGATTTCGGCCAACTATCCGGATGTGCACCTCATGGCGGCTCTGATCGGCGAGCGGCCGGAAGAAGTGACGGACATTTCCCGGAGCGTAAAAGGAGAAGTGTTTGCAAGTAATTTTGACGAATCGCCTCCCGAGCAGACCAGAATTGCGGAAGTCGCTCTCGACCGGGCCAAGAGGCTGGTCGAGATGGGCCGTGATGTCGTCATCCTGCTGGATTCCATTACGCGGCTTGCCCGCGCGTACAACCTGGTCGTCAATCCTTCCGGACGCACACTGTCCGGCGGATTTGATCCGGCCGCCCTGTACCCGGCGAAGCGCTTTTTGGGAGCGGCGCGGTGTGTCGAAGGAACGCAGGAAGCGCACGAAGCGAAGGAA
Organism: uncultured Gammaproteobacteria bacterium; assembly: GCA_964400835.1. Taxonomy (GTDB): domain Bacteria; phylum Patescibacteriota; class Microgenomatia; order UBA10105; family UBA927; genus CAYNWD01. The sequence continues at coordinate 18,203 of CAYNWD010000003.1, forward strand.
GAAAAGAGCGGGGAGGGCGCGCTGTCGGTAACCGGCGGGTCGCTTACCGTCATCGGGACCGCACTGGTCGACACGGGAAGCCGCATGGATGACCTCATTTATGAAGAATTCAAAGGAACCGGCAATATGGAGCTTCATCTTTCCCGGAGCCTGCAGGAGCGCCGCGTGTTCCCGGCCATTGATATCGGCCGGTCCGGTACTAGGCACGACGAACTGCTGCTTGGCGAGGAGGCGATGAAGCGAATTACCACATTGCGGCACATGCTCAGTCTTTTGGGAGACGAAGAGCGGACCATGATGCTTGTGGAACGGTTAAACAAGACCAAAGCCAACGAAGAATTCCTCGAAAGCCTGGGTAAGGGATAAGAGCGCAGGATACGGAAAACTTGCAACACTCGCAAGACGCGGAAAACACGTAAGGCCCGCAACCACATTATTCGTTGATTTATGAATCCGCCTCTGGTACGCTAACTCTCCGAATATGCGCAAACAGTGGTTTCTTTTTGTCGATGACATCAGGAGCTGGAGCAGGGGATGGTCCCGGTTTGCCGAGCGCAAGCTGCGGCGGTTCGGATCGTGGTTTGAGCGCAACAAAGATATCCTGGTCGATATTCTCATGGCGCGCCGCGGCACCTATCAGCGTCATTTTTTATATTTTTCCTTGAGTGTACTTTTTGCCGTCGGGATTTTGGGCGCGCCTATTTTGGCCAACGCCTATCCGGGCGCTCTGCCGCAGTCTTTGGGCGACTACACCCCGCCGTCCTCTGTGGTGGCGTCTTTGGACTCGACCGAGTACGGGGTCCAGACGCAGATATCGGAAAAGCCCAGGGATCAGGTCGTCACCTATACCGTGGGTCAGGGCGACACTTTGGGGAAAATAGCGGAAAAATTCGGCGTTTCCATTGATACGATAAAGTGGTCAAATGATCTAAAACGAGATAGTTTGAGTATAGGCCAGGAACTGAAAATTCCGCCGGTGACGGGCGTCGTCCACAAAGTGCGTGAAGGCGAGACGATTTACAGTATAGCCAAAAAGTATAAAACCGAAGCGCAAAATATCGTAAACTTTCCGTTCAACGACTTTACGGACCTGGACACGTTTGCGCTTGCCGTCGGCCAGACCTTGGTCGTTCCGGACGGCGTCCAGGTTTCCGCTCCGGCCATCATCCGGCCGCTGCCGCCTATCGCAGCCGGCGGGACGGGTCAGTTTCTCTGGCCGGCCGGCGGGATCATAACCCAGTATCCGGTCTGGTACCACAATGCGCTTGATATAGCCAATCCGGGTTTGCCGGGAATCGCTTCTGCAGACGAGGGAGTGGTGACGCTCGTTGAGTACTTGCGCTACGGCTACGGTTTTCATGCGATTGTGGATCATGGCAACGGGCTGTCCACGCTCTATGCGCACATGAGCGAGATATACGTCACGCCCGGCGACCGCGTGGGCCGCGGCCAGATTATCGGGAAAATGGGCAATACGGGCCGGTCGACCGGACCGCATCTGCATTTTGAAGTGCGTAAAAACGGCGTTATCGTTAACCCTTTGCCATTCCTCAGGTAAGCTTGCTTTGGTATAATGCGTGTGCTGGGCCCGTAGCTCATCTGGTAGAGCGCTGCATTCGCATTGCAGAGGTGAGGGGTTCGATTCCCCTCGGGTCCACCGACTGGGCCCGTAGTACACCGGTAGTATACTTCCATGGCATGGAAGGGAAAGGGGTTCGATTCCCCTCGGGTCCACCGACAAAACAAATTGGTCCAATTGGACGAATTTGTCCAATTTGGAAAAAGAATAGAAAAAAATCTGCCTATGCCCGGTGGCTACCGATCGCTCCTGGTTTATCGACTGGCCTCAACCATTTTTCGCTTCAACGCCATTTTTGCCGCATCCTTTCTCCCGCAGCCACACCACCGCCGGACGGTTGAGCAAATGCACCAGGCAGCAAGGAGCGGCAAACAGAACATTGTGGAAGGATCGCTGGAAAAAAGTACCGCGTCGAATATGCACCTGACGAGCGTCAGCCGGGCAAGTTTCGGAGAGCTTTTGGAGGATTACGAGGACTTTCTCCGACTCAATAATCTGCCGGTATGGGGCAAAAACGACCCGCGCGTTCTCAAAGTGAGGAATTTTCGTGAAGCGACGGATAGGGAAACAACTCTTGAGGAACTTTGTGCTGCAACCGGAATCGGCAGGAATAATCCGGAGCAGTTTGCCAATCTCATGCGCTGTTTGATTTTTAAGGAAACGTATTTACTGGATCAGCTTCTTCGGGCGCAGGAACGTTCCTTTGTTACCGGCGGCGGGTTTCGGGAAAATCTTTTCAAAAAACGAGCTGAATTTAAAAAAGGAAAATTGGTCTAATGAGTCTCATTGGTCCAATTTGACTAATTTGAGAAGTTACTCCGCTTCGATCGTGTAGCCCGCGACCTGGGGGCTGGATTCGTTCATTTGGCTGTTGAGGAAGGTACCCACGACCGCGCCCACGCCGAGCATAATGGCAAAAAGCACGACCAGCATCCAGCTTCGGACCACGACCAGATATGATTCTGACGGCCTACGGGAAGTTCTCGCTCTCCGGTGTGTACTTCTGTGTGATTTGCTGCGTCGCTTTTTCATGGTACTACTCCCAGTGTGAAAACTTTTTGTCCGCTTGTCAATACCCCAATTTTCATGCTTGACAGCGTGATCCCGGGTCGCTCATTATAATAATAAGACAGTTTTCACACTGTTTGATTTGTCGTTTCGCACTGATTGTGGGGGAGGGAAGCCCCCCCGGGTTTGGGGACAATCGCGCAGAAAAAGTAAGAGCGTGATTGAACAACCTGATACACGAGCACGCGTCCGGTCGCCCCGTCGGTTTGTCCGACTCCTCATATTCCTCCTCCTATGCACCACTTTTATATGGATTGTATATGATATTTTCTTCCGGGTGCTTCCCCTGCCTGCTGCGGTTACGGTTTCTTCCGATGTTCGCAGTGCGTCAGTCGTTGCGTTGACACCCGTACCCATGCGGCTGTGCGGGGTGGCGTATGGCCGGGCATTTCCCTTTGTTTTGATTCGTTGCGATTCTACGGTGCAGCGTGTTCACTCTTTACGTTTTTCTTCCCTCCGGCCGCAATCGGTTTATAGGCTTGCATTGGGATACGGGTTGCATTGGTGGAGGAGGTCTGCGGTGCCGGTTGCCGGAATTCTTGCAGAAAAATCACTTCCCTATGCTTGGGTTCCGGATCTTGTGACCGGATCAATAGAAGACGAAAGAGATATAAAGAGTACAATTACAATCCTCGGTACAGTCATTTCTTCCGATGCCACCCCGGCAGGTGCTGCAGCAATCCTCCTGTCACAGGCCGGCCTGACAAAAATAACGAATGCGGACGGGGCTGGTAATTTCCGGTTGGCGGTTCCCTCCGGTTGGAGCGGCCTGGATGTGGAGCTTAGTGTCTGGGCAGAAGACGGTTGGGTAGTTTTGCCCCAACCGCTGGAGATTCTGGATGGGGTAGCACAAACAATCCGACTGGAGCCGTATGCGCAGTAACCGCCGCAATCAGCCGAACGGGTTTATCCACCTTCTGCCGCTTCTTTTACTGGCGGAGCTTTCCGTCACCACCTTTGCCATCGTGCGCGAGGTGGGTAAAAGGACGCAGATCGCTGACACCCGCAGCCAGGCAGCCAAGCCCAAAGATACCAAAGAAGAAACCGAGGCCGAAGCACGGGCGCGGCGCCGGGCCAACAGCGAAGCGGAAAAAAAGAAAACCGATGCGGATAAGGACACGTCAGCCGGTTCCCGCAAAGGATGTACGTTTTGGTGCGGGGGCTGCGGGACCGGCTTCTGCGGAGACAGCAAGGCAGTAGAGGAAGATGACAAACTGCGTCTTACCGTATCATGCGAGGCACAGGCATGGAGTAAATGCGGCGGCAGTAAATGTACCAACTGGTGCGCGGGATGCGGAGGATTTTGCGGCGACGGCGGGACCGGCGGCTGCAACGCGCAGGCTTTAAAGCTCTGCGGCCAAAAGCCGTGCTACGAAACCGGGACCTGCGTGACCGCAGCTGCCACGCCGACGCCAGCTCCCAGCTGCACCCAGCCGCAGGGTACCAAACTGGCCAACGGAACCTACTGCTGCAGCGGCAAAATTTCCCAGAAAGTCTGCGGCACGCTCACAACCACCCCGACCACGACCCTTGCGCCGTCGGACAGCCTTCCCGGAAATCTTGCGGCATTTCAAAATTGCGTCAACAGCGGCACGGACGCGACGACCTGCCGTAACCAGATTTACGGCACGACTACCACGCCGTCGCAGCCGCGGCCAACAGGAGAAGTAAAAATTTCTGCAGACAGTGCCCGGTATGCCGGATTGGCCTGTACGTATCTTCCGGCGGCAGAACAGCAGGCATGCAAAACCGATGTGCAGGCGCGGGTGACTGCCGCGCCGACCCGGGCGCCTTCAACCCTTCTTGCCGACGGCGAGACGTGCGGATCAGGCGGCAGAAGCTGTGCGGATTGCCGAAGCGGGTCGGCCTACCGAACGACACGTGCGAGCCGTGACGTGACGGTGTGCGGCAAACCGCCGTCTTCCCGTACGACAGCGGCAACACCGACGCGCACAACCTCGCCTGCTGTCCCGGGGGTCAGACAGCCTGCCCGATGCGGAAACCCGGGGCAGCCATCATGTGATGATGTGTGTGAACCAGGGACATACAAAGCCGGATTTCTAGGAACTGCATCGGCAGATGCGACATGCGTGCCCAAATCCACCAGCAGGCCAGCAACCGGATTTGGCAGTTTGGACCAGGAGCAAACAAGCGCGTCAGAAGTGGCACAGGGGGCACAGGGAACACAGGTGGCAGAGGGGGCAGAAGGGACAGATGTGGCAGAGGCGGGAGGAGAGGTTGCACAGGCTCCTCCGGCGGCTCCCCAGGCCGTGCCCACGCCGACTATTGCCGAGGGCGGGTTACTCTGCGGCGACATATACCGCCGCGGCGAGTGTGTGCGGGCCGGAAGTAACCGCTGGGTGCGCTGTATCGAGGAGGACGGGAAAAACTATCCGGTGCTGCGTGACGACCCCACCTGCAGTCCTATTGTGCAATATGCAGTTAACGTAAACGGAGAACAGATTGTCCTACCGGTGCAGCTGGGGGTCGAGCCGCCGGGATATAACGACTACATTGCCTGCCAGAACAATGCCATAAACGGCATCGGCTGTTTCACCGGAGAAACGTACGGCCAGTGCAGCTCCGGCCCGGGCGGCAATACCTACACGTGTATCTGCGACGCCAACCGCGGGTACCGTTTCCCGGTGCCGACCAAGGTAAACAGTCCGTCAGAGTGCGGCAAAGTGCCCGACGCGGTTGCAGTGGCTCTTGCCCAATACCAGGCCACACAGCGGCCGGTTGCGGGCTTGGACGTCGCCATCCCCGACGGCAAAAAAAACGCCTGCGGCAACCGTGACGAGTGGGAGAGCTGGGTGGATGCCGGGTACTGTAGAACCTGTGTCATAGACGATAGCGGCAATGGCACTATTGTCGCAGAGTCACTTACTCTTACGACGGGCACACTGACCAAGGATGGCAGATATGTAGGCGGTGGTGAGTCAAGTTTTCGCGTCAATACCAAAACGCAGTGCGGAGTGGTTGCGACAGACAAGCCAGGCTTTGGCACTTTTGAGGTTATTTACGATCCTCAATACACACAAATACTCCCCGGCCCGCTCACTCCTGACCGGCCAGTATGTTCTGCTGAGGGTTGTGTTGCCGGACGCATAGACAACGGTAAGCTCGTGAAAATTCCAGTAACGGCAACGGGCGAAGGAAGTACCTATGCGTTTTCCTGTCCGAGCGAGTGTGCGGTGATTGGTCCGGACAGCGGGTCCATCGTGATTCCCGCGCCTCCCGGTGCGCCGTATGCCGGATCGGTCATGAAATGTTCAGCAAGCGGAGGCGCGGTTGAAACCTATGCCGGCGCTTCTGCGACAAAACCGCGGTCGGTCACTGCCTGCGCTTCGGGCATCTGCAGCGCCGGGGAATGCGTCGCCGGTAGGCTTGTCGTGGATGCTTCATCCGGAACCGCGCGGCTGTGCGGCGTCGGCGAGACGTGCAAAACCGTCGATCAGTTCACCGGTATTCAGGTAACGCAGACGGTCACGGAGGTGGAAAAGATGGCGAAACAGCATATGAGACGACCAACGTCTGGAGCAATCCGGCAGAAGAACAGAAATTTGAAATCGCCAGGGCAAGGGCGATCGAAAGCTATATTGCCCAAAATACGTCTGATCAATATCAAAAGGCATGGAACACATACAAAGCTCAGAATCCCGGAGGAACCTATGATGACTTTTTGGCGGTCCAGCAGGAAGCGCTGGAAGAGTTGTTACCGCAGATGCAAAACCTGGGCATGGATACGGCAGCGTTTGCCCAGAAGCTTCAGTCGGGACAGATTGTCGCAACCGACGCTCTGGCAGGTTTTGAGAGTGCAAAAGAGAATACGCCATGGGCGGGTACGCTGTTATTTTTCAACAATATCACTTCAGGCGCCACATACCGGGGAAATCAATTACTTACAAATAGCATCAATGCGTATCAAAAGCTCAACGCGGACAACGACCTGATCGCCAACGATTACAAGGCAGCATATATTCACATGGGCCGAACGACACTTCCGAGAGTAGTGTCTGCGATCACCGGCAATGAACAGGCGCAAATGGAGCTTCGGCTTCAGTTCGATGCGGCCCGCGGCGCACTCATCCAGGGCGCCGCACCGGCAGCTGCCGGAGTCGCGATCGCAGCACTTCCTGCGGTGCCGGCAGCCGGGGCGCTTTCCACCTGGCTTGGCACCTCCGCAGGTACCGCGCTGACACTCGCTGTGCTCCCCACAACCGCAGGCGCTGTCGGTGTCGGAGGTACTGCGCTTGGCGTCATCGGTACCACGTGGTCGCTGCAGCATACTGCCGAGACATGTACGCTCTCCGGACGCATGACAGTTGAAGAACGCTGGCGCTGCGGATTTGCCGTAGGTACCAGTTTGTTTTCTGCATTTTCGACCGGAGTGGGTGCTCTGGCGGGCAACGTATCCATCGTAAACCAGGCATCAAATATTGCCCGGCAAGGGCTCTCAACTGCTGCGACCGCAGAGGCCGCCGGTAGCAGCGTCTCCAATGCGCTTAAGGCAGGTATCAGTGCACAAAAAATTGCCCCGGCGGGAGCGAGTTTGCAAGCTCTCAACCGCGGTGTTTCCCTTGCAGGTATCGGCGTATTTGGTCCGCAGGCAGTCTATGAGTGTTCCAATTGGCTTCAAGGTAAGGAAACATCCAGCGCCTTCAGTTGCTTCTCGACCGGTGCACTGACCGCGGTTTCCGCGTTGCGGCTTGCGACCGGCAACATCCAAAGCGTGGGCGTGCAGCGCACCGTGGGCGGGATAGACACAGGACAAAACTTAGTCAATGCATTGGCTGCCTGTACGTCGCTTCTTCAGGGAGGCCAAGGGGATATTGCAAATTGTGCGCAGAATGCAGCAGGATTAGTTCTCCAGGGTGCGGGGGAGATTGCCACTTGGCGGCCGACGAACGTGGACGTGAACAATACGACCGTGCGCCCCATCCAGGATGCAATAACCGCCAAGCTTGTCCTGTATGATGCGAATGGCAATCTCCTCCCCGGAGTGACCCCGGACCAGGTGAATCAGGCAAACCGCGTACTGGAAACAGCGGGGGATATTGCGGCGAGAGAATTTGCCCAGGTTGAGCTTGCGCGGAATCTTGTCCCCGGTGAACCGGTGACTGCGCTCCAGCAGAGACTGAAGAGTGCACTTCTCGCCTACGACGGCATACCCCGCTACACCGTCGGCGAGGACCCCGGGCTTTCTGTCAGAAGGCAAAATGTCATTAACGAAGTTACCAACCTGCGCAATTTTGTCGCGGCAGAAGTGGCGGCGGTTACCCAACCCAAACGTACTGGTTTGGCGGGCGTCATAGATGCGGTCCGATCCAGGCTTCCGGGGTACTCGCCTGCGGCAGAGGTGACGGCCTATCAGAGGGCGCGGGAGAGGTTTCTGGAAGTTGCCGGGGATCCGAACCGTGTGGGCTCCGGTGAATACGTTGCCGCTCAGGCCGAGCTTTTGAATGCACAAAAAGCACTCTCGTATAACCTTATTTACAACGAGCGTCAGAAAGCTCTTCAGGGCGTCATTGATGAGAGAATAACCAGGCTCGATGCGTTGAACGGTGAAATCCGCCCGGTCTACGATGAAATTGAGCTTCTGGCAAACAAAGACGCCGCGACCGAGCAGTTAAACGCGTTGAATGAGGACCTTAAGGGTGCTTTGCAATACCAATACCACAGCTTATTGGCTGAAGATGCTGCAAGTTTTGATACGGCGTTTCGTGCATGGAGGACTGCAGATGGAGACATCATTCCTTTCGGCGAAGGCACCAACGTTCCTTATCGTGAATTTGCCGATCCGACAGATACTGCAAGAGTTATCTGGCAGGATTCTGCGGGAACCAGCGTTGCCGAGTCTGTGGTTCGAGACGCAGTCAACGCGGAAGTTGCCCGGCTTCGGACGATCGCCCAGGCTGACCTAGCCGATATTGCGGCAAAGGTGACGAAGCTTAACGATATTGTCGCGATTCACAATAGCGGTGATGATGCGGTAGCTGCGGCTTTTGGTCAGAGGAGGACGCTTCTTGCATCACTCGAGAGTCAGGCGCGAGGCCTGCAGATTGAAACCCAGGCGTATGTCCTGGCGCGCAACAAAGCCGGGACGATGACCGACCGTGTGGCCGCGGCCTTTGGCCGCGGTACGACCGTGGAGTCTGTCCGGGTCAGCCTGGCCCGTGCCCAGGCACCTGATCAGCCAACGGTTATTACACGAGAACGGGGCGTACAAGCAGAAGGCCAAAGGACGTTTCGGCAGCGAATTTTAGGCACAGGAGACAATCCGAGTGCGTTGGGAAAAGTCTTTGAGCGATTTGGTTTTTCCGTTGAGCCGCCCTCAAAGATTCCTTTTGCAGAGATTTTCACGATGGCGCGCCGGTTAGCGAGTGAAGGGAAGCGATTCCCTGTCGTTGAGAATGCCGTGGGTAAGCCCAGGTTGGAATATCCTGATGGTGCTTCCCGCAGGCTTCGGAGTCAGATTGATACATATAATAATCTTTTGAATACCTTTGAAGCAAAAGCAGGATTTACCCTGCGCCCGGAGCAAGTAACATTATTGGTTGCACCGGAAGCCATATTACAGCTTCAGGCAGGCGGAGGAAAAACATCTGTCATCGGACCGCTTTTGGCAGCCATGGAGCGCACCACCGTGACTGCGCTTCCGACCTCGACCGATGCAGTGGGTTACGTCAATGATATTGTCGCACGAAGGCAATTTTTTGATGAGCTCGGGATAAAAATTTACTTTTATGACCAGCAGCGGGGATTCCTGGAGGTCGGGCCGAATTTTGACCGCGCGACCGCTGCGGTTGCCGACCCGATAGCAGTACGCGCGGCAGCGGATTTGGCCGCCTCGGATCCTTCTCAAAACGGTCTTATGATTATCACCGAGTCGGCGGATAATGCGTGGGCTCAAATCGGCGGTAAATACGCCGATACTCCGGCATCGACCCTCATGTATGACATGGTAATGGGGAAGTATGACTATTCTCTCATTTACGACGAGATCGGTGCTGTGGCAGGTGGGCATTTTTCCCAAACCCGCGGCGAGCCGGTAACGCTTGAGACGCTGACTGATCCAAGGTCCTTGCAAGGACTGCGCAACAGCGCGGAAATGCAGGATCTTTCCGAAAGCGTGCGCACAAGTGCTGCGGTGGCTGAATTCCGGGAAGCGGTGCTTACCGCGCTCCGGGACGGAACCGCAGCGGAGGGACTGTTCTTTAGCTATCGGGATACTAAAGGCTACAAAGTGGTGAGGCCGTATCCGGCCGACCAGACAGTCATTGGCAAAACGTACGCAGATATTATCGACATAGTCCTTAATCGAACAACAGAGCTCGGCGATGCGCGGATAGTTACCGAGCTTGCCGGCCTTCGAGACCGGTTGCGGCTGGATCCCGGGAATGAATCTCTCCGTGCAGAATATGAGGCCATTACCAAGCGTACCGGCGGGCTTACCGATGCTGACCGATCTCTTTTGACACAGATTGCATATATGACGTCGGATGCCCAGGCGCGCTGGTTTGTGCTTTCCCGGGTTCCGGGAAACGATTTCGGCTATGAACTTCCCAAATCTAACGCTGAACGTCAGCTGGAGATCGACCTGGCACAGGCGAATCAGGAGTTAAGATCTGCAACGGATGATGCAGGCAAGCAAGCTGCGGCCGCAAAAATTGCCGACATCGAAACCCGTCTACTGCAAGCCGCGGAGACTCGGTCCGGCGACCTGGTCCTTCGAAAGTCCGGCGGCACGACCGGCGAGCAGTATTCTGCCGCAGTACAAAAATTGGCATTGCATACAGAAGGTGTTGAAATGCTTCGCGCAGCCGGGCAGCCCGTTGATTCGCAAAATCTTCCGGCCACCGGCAAAATCGGTATTACGCCCGACTCGGATCAGATTTCCAATGTCGAGATCATGCGCTACAAGGCCAGCCGCGGCAAGCTCAAGGGATATGATGCCACACCCGATAGTGCAAGTAATATCTTGGGCATAGACGCCACGGGGAAGTCAGAAATTCCGCCGCCGCCAGCGGGATATGCGCAAAATAAAGACACACTTGCTCTCATACGCGATGCCTCGACTACAGATGAATACAGGGCTTACACAAAAGAAAAAACGGTTGCGTTTATATTGGCAGACGACCGCGGCGGGCCGTTTAGTAAACAAACAGACGCAGTGGTGGCTGCTCACGGAGACGTAGAATTTGTCGCCCGGACAAAACTTATCACCGAGCCGGACGGTGGTACTAGAACAGAATATTTTATAGAGAAAGTTACACGAAATCTTGATGGGAGCATCAGTCGAACCCCGGAACAACGACCGGTGACGAGCGAGGAGTGGAGTGCGGCAATTCACGCGAAACTTACCGAACTGGGTCCCGATGGCCGCTCTAAACTCGCCATTATTTACGAAGGCCGCACGCGCGCCGTTGACTTCCGTGTCGAGCCAAATAACAAAGACATCCGCTGGACCATTGTCGCAAGCGATCAAAATACTGTGGAAGACATTACACAATCGTGGAAAAGGAACCGCGTCGCGGCTCTGGAGGTAGATCTTCTGGCGGCTGGCTGGACGCAGGATGAGATAGATGCGGCGAAGCAGTATCACCTATGGGTGCGCACCGACCAGGCGTTTACCAAAGACACGATTGTCGGCCACTATCAGAACGTGCTGGCAGAACAGCTTGCGACAGCCCGTTTTGATGCGGCGATTTCCGGCATTGCCAAAGCGCCCGAGCGCTCCCTGGTCGCTGCGCGCGATGCGCTCTTGGCAACGACACCGGCAGATCAACAGGGAGGGGTGCGCGCGACATTTGACCGGTTAATCGCCGATGCGCAACGCGTCGAGCGCGCGATTTTTTCTGAAATTCAAACCAAACCGCTGACCGCAGCAGAGATTCCGACGGAAATTTATAATCGCGCCGCGGCAAGCCATGCCCAGCTCGAAGCGACAGTTACGAGCCTGCAACAGCAGTTTAATCTTTCCAATGATCAGGTCACATCGCTTCGGCAAGGCTTTGGCGTCGATGGGCCTTTTATGAGCAGGGCAGAGTTTGACAGTCTTTTTGCCTCTCCATCGCTCGCCCGGCCGACCAATCAGAATCCCATTGGCCCGACTGCATATGCTCGGTACTGGGCAGAAATGAATTCGCCGGATACGATACCACAAGCCGCGTGGAGCAATCGTACACAGCCCGACGTGGCCCAAGTTGCGGCCCGGACGCAAGCGCAGGTGAGCGAAGCAGCCGGCGCGGGTCGACTGGTGGCAGAGGCCGAAATTCTGCAGCAGCGGGCAGAGGCGGCGGTGGCAGTGGCGCAAGGCGTGCGGGAGGCGGTGGAGAGCGGGACCTACACGACCACGACTCTTTCTTCTGGTCAGCGCGGCCAGCTCTGGAGCGGATTGGATGCACTGAGTATCGCCGTAGGTCAGGCGCTGTCCGCATTTGAGGAAGCAAGAGAAACACTTGCCCGGACAACCGGAGCAACAAGAACAGTTACGAGTCAACGGGTATTGAGGACACTTCAGCCGGGCGACGTGTTGACCAGCCCGACAGACCCCAATCAAACCGCAACTATCCAAAGCCCGGATCAGCAGGTGGTGCGATATCCGAACGATGGCAGTACCAGGGAAATCCTTTCCGTTCGAGAAGTAGAGTTTGATACGGAAAATAATTCGTATGTTCTGGTTCCGCTTAATATTACAGGAGCATTGCCAAATAAAAATACCCTTTTAACACAGGGAGGCTTTGAGTTTGGCGATGGTTCAACGACCATCCGAACATATGCGACAGAAGCTGCGGCGGGAGCGGAATTACAGACAGAAGTAGCTCGATTGCAGGCAGCGCATGATAACCTGGTCCGTCAGCAGCAGGCAGTGCAGCAGGTGGCAGTGGCGGAAATTGCAGGGCAGATCAAAGATGCCACAGGGGTGAGTCTTTCTGTGAGTGAGCTTTCGGCACTTCTTGACGAAAGCCAGGTGGACCAGATCGTAAGCTATTTGGCAAAAGTGCACGCAGCCGGCCTCACCAATGCCCCGCTACCGCAGGCTGGTCCGGAGGTTACCGGTGCGATAGTCAGCTTGCTCAATGCTATTAACGCCGGCCGCGACATAGAAAATCAGTTTTTGACCAGTGAAGCGTATGCAAATGAAATTTTGGAAAAGCTGACCGGCCCGGTCATTGCGGCAGCGAAGACTTCCATATCTTCAGCAACTCAAGCGATTCCCGCGTCTCCCGCGTCTCCACAGGCGGCAGAAGAAGCAGCACCCGCGGGCCGCCCCGGCCGCGTCTGGGCCTGGGTGAAAAAACAGTGGGCAGCCCTGACGGACCGATTTGGAAGGGCCCAACAGCAGGACCAATCGTACTTGGATGAACTGGGGGCTAAGGCAGAGCAGGCACAACTAAGTATCGACCAGCTTACCGGCGAGCGTGACAGCATAACGCAAAAGCTTCAAGATATCGCAAGCCGCATAGCTATCCTGCAGCAGGCACAGGGAGCAAACACAGGAGAGCTGCTTTCAGAAGCCCGGAAGGAAGCGGATTCGCTGCAAAATCAACTTGCGCAAGTGCAGGAAAATCTTGCAAATCTGCGGGCGGGCGCGGGTGTTGTGGATCAAACAATCACTGTAGAGCTCATAGGGAGGGCAAATATTTATGGTGGTATTTCTGGAAGGTCAGTTTCTCGAAATCACGCGCTTATTTACAGAAATCAAACGACCGGTGTTATAGGCATTGCGGATAACAATTCGACAAGCGGAACCTATGTGAACGGCCGGGAAATTTTTGCGTACCAAGATCTGAAGGAAGGTGATGAAGTTCGTTTGGGCTCCAGCGAAAAAGGTCACGTTCTGAAGGTCCAGAATAGAAACGGACAGATGGAGATCGTTACTGCAAAAAATCAGATTGTGCTTGGCGCGCTCGTTCAGAAACTTCAGGTGAAGCCCTCATCGGACAGTGATATAGGGAGTCTTATTGGCACGGAAAAATACACAACCATAGCCCAAAAACAGGCAGAACAACTTCGTGGGAATATTGAAATTCACGGGGGCACGCTTTTAGGTCAAAAGCTTACTGTTGACGCCTTATATAGGGCAGGACTTGAGCCAAAGTATAAAATTCGCCGTGAAAGTACGCAATTTTACATCTCCGACCCGTATAGCATAGTCGGTGGCAGGGTTGCATTTGTTGTTTATGTGCAGGAGGGAAGCAGTTTTGTAGCGCGCACGTTTTATCGAAGTAACAGCGCCACCAGCTGGCGGTATCTCCCCGGATACACGCTCGACGATGATGGGCATATTAGTTGGTATTCCAAGGGATTTAGCGAAGAGGGTATTAATGCGCCGGCATTTTTGCAGATTACCTTGGCGAATATTCTCCAGCGGGTGAATCCGAAAACACTAAATAATCACGAATTCTTCTTTGGCGGTACCGCCACGGGAAGAAGCATGACGGACACATTCTTTCAAAACGTAGATCAAAAACCAGAAATTATTCGCCTGCAAAGCGAAAGTGATGAAACGAAACAGCTCCCCGTGCCCGAGAGTATACGATTTGAAAATGAAGAAGACGCCCCGGATTTTTCCTCTCTTCTGAGAACATGGACAGAGGAGACGAAGCTCTACGGAAGGATTGTCAAAGACGTTTTTAGATCGAAAAACGGCAAATATTTCTACGTATTTTATCGCGATACTCAAGGGAGAGCAGGAATCGCTCACGTGGAAAACGCGAATTCTCCGATTGTATCGCAGGGAATACGGAAAAATTGGGTCCGGACTTTTTCTTTGGACGTGCCGATTATGGAATACGCCTCACAGGTTGCGGGTTATGGAAACAAAAAAATAACAAGTGGGAATTATATCGACATGTTCGAAAATTACCTCTCAAAGATTCCCGTCATCCAGGAGTATCTCCGTTTTGTTGACGGCCGCGCCGTTGATCAGGATTCTGGCGTTGCAGCCGGTCAGCAGGGGCAAAGCCAAGAATTACAGCAGCAGCTTGCAGAGGAGACCCGCATCAGCAAGGCGCTTGCACAGGCTCGGCAAAGAATTGCAGATCTGGAGGCGGCCGGTTCCTCTCTGGTGTCATTGAGTGAAGAGAAGCAACAGACGGAGGCACAATTGGCCGATATCCTCCAAAGGTTGACACGGGCCCAAAGCGAAGAAGAAGCAGTCCAGAAAATCATTGGGGCGCAGAAGATGCTTAATACTCTTCTCGCCAAGATTAGAGAGCAGGGAATCCGAGTAGCGGGCTTGCAGCTGACGCCCCAAATACTGTCCGAGAGCGGCAGGCTGGCTGCGGAATTTTCCCGGCTCGTTCAGTCTGTCGTTGTCGAGCGGCAGGCGGACGTGTCTGCATTAACCAAGCTTCGAGATGCACTCATGTCCGGCGTCTTGCCGGCAGGAAGTATAGTTCAGCAGGCTTTGGAGGCGGCTAAAGTCGTAGATATCGTGAATGCAGCCATCGCGCAGGCACAAGAACAGGAGGCCGTGGCGCAGGCTCCTCCCGGTACGGCTCAAGCCACAGCGCCAGCCGCCGCGCCGGAAGCAGCAGCCAGCAGTGACCGGCTGCAGAGAATAGAGAGCAGAGATAAATTGTGGGCATTGGGCCCGTTTAGCGGCACGGGGGCCAAACTCTACAAGGCAGCTATCCGGGGGAGACTTAAGAAAAACCGTGCATCTTTAGTGCGGACAGACATAACGGCGAAAGCACCGAATGAGAGCCTGACGAAGCGTGGTCAAAAAGCAGAGGGGACTATTCAGATTGGCGCAGATCGGAAGAGCACACGTCTGAACTCCAGTCACCTAGCAAGATTGGCGCAGAAGAAAGGCAAGCGGTGTTGTACATGTTGCCGGGTCTTAGCACCACCGGTTTCCTTGGGACCAACTGGTGGCCGATAGATGTGGTCGCGGCAGTGCTTTTGGATGCAAACGGAAAAGAAACGGATGAATTTTACTGGATAGATGCAAAAAGCATCCAGCGCGCACCGTCAGCCGGGGAACAGCAGCAGGCTCTGACTGCTGCGTTGGCAAATCCCGCGACACTCTCCGAGGCGGCAACAGCTGCGAGAGCGGCCATGATTGCAGACCTTTTGGCCGGCCAGGAGCCGGGAGATGTTGCTGAAAAATATACGAGAGCGCTGGTGACGGGGTTGACCGGCGGATTTGCACCGCAGAATGATGCCTTGACAGGGTTATTTGCTGCGCTTGTTTCCCAAGCCCAGAGTCAGATTCACCCCATCGTGCTCGAGGTAGGGGAAGCGATTGCGCAACTTGATGTAGGATTCAACGAAGATTTCAGGACTGCAGTTCTTACCGTCGGCCGAGCGGCACTCGATGCAGGGGAAAATGTGGAAGCAGCGATCAAAACCGCATTGACCGAGAGGGTCGTGAAACCGGATGCCACGGCGCAGGATATTTATGACGCCTGGGTGGCGAAGAAGGTTACAGAGGTGACACAGGCTGCACAGGAGGCAAAAGAGGAAGAGGAACCACCGGCGCAGCAAGTTCCTCCCGCGCCGCCAGCCCCTCCTGCGGCTCCGGCACCAGATGCGCCCGCGCCTCCTGCGCAACCGCCGGCGGCACCGGTGGCGCCTGTACGTCAACAACCTGTCGTTCCGGAAACCACAGTTGCCCCGGTCCAGGACTCCGACAAAGGCGTACGTCTTCAGCTTTTAATCACCAGCGCGATGCGCGCAGAGCTTAGAAGATTGGGATACACGCCTGCACAGATTGCTCAAATGAAACCATCAGAAGCGGCGTTGATTATTGAGAAAAAGCAGCCTTCTCCGGTGCAACCTGCCGCACCGGTAGTCGTGCAGCCTCCGGCAGCTCAACCGCCAGCTCCGGCCGCAGAACCCCAAGCAGTAGCGCCCGCGGCTCAAGCGATTCCAGCGTCTCCTGCAGATCCTGCGATTCCAGCGTCTCCGGCTGTTCCTGTCGCACCGATTGCACAGGCCGCGCCGGTCACTTCTCAGCCGGAGCCGGATGATGCCCAGCCCGAGGAGCTTGACCTTGCGACAGAACTTTGGCGCGGGATATGGAAAACGCTTGATCCGCGAGGGTACGAGTGGTTTGTCGCAGCCGGTGACATCGCGCGCTTGACGATCGAGCGGACGTCCTGGAGAGTTTATCAGACGGCGATTGTACCGGTTCGCTGGCTCTCAACCGGGCTGCGTAGCGTCACGACTCTTCCGGCCCGGATTACCCGGAGAATTCCCCTGGTTCCGGACGCCGTCAGCCAGAGAATAACCGACGGGAAAGCAAACGTTGCCTATATTATAGGAAGGCTTCGAACCAATATCTGGACCGGCTGGGCGTTTGCACAGACGGACAGGAGCCAGGTGCGGGCAACGGTTTTGCAGATTCAGCAGCTTCAGCGGGCAAAGCGGCTGGCGCAGCAGCGTGTCAATGATCTTGCGGTGCGGTACCGGACAGATCCGGAAAACCTGGCCGATACAAACCGCACGAGCGGCAAGCTGACCGAAGTCGGACGGGCACGGGGCGCAGTGCTTCTTATCGACCGGCAAATTGCGCAATTATTTTCCCAACTCGTCCTGCGTGCGCAAACATCTTCGTTTTTGAAAATTTTGGATGGGCTTGCGTCGGTTCCCGAAAGGATTAACGGGCCGATCCGTGCATTTCAGTCCAGAACAACGGGCCTTGTGACATACGGCGACAGTGTTGTTGCCGCCATGAACGCGTGGGAGGAGGAAGTTGCAGAATCTGTCGGCGAAAGACAGGATCAGCTTTCCCTTGCCTGGACGGCACTGCGCGCCAGCGACCGGCCGGGCTTTGCAGGAGGGTTTGATGCGGTGTGGTCCGTGGTCGTGGACCCGTATCACCTACAGCGCCGGGAGCTTCGTAGCCTCACTCGGGAGCAGCGCAGACTAAATCGCAGCCTGGCGGAGTTCGAAAAAGAACAGGCGCAATACAAAAAGGACCTGGCAGAAGCAAACCAAGATATCGCGGCACTCGAGAACGAAGCCGCGTTACTGGCAGAGAGTATTGCCGAGACAAAAATCGTGAGGCAGACGAATTTTGGCCGTCTCATCGAGCTTGAGACGGAACTTAACGCCGAAGTAGTGAAAGGCAACCTGGCTGACGAGGAGAAAAAGGCGGAATTGGCAGTGGAAATCGACAGGATCAATCGCTTATTATCGTCCCCGAGTGACGCAAGCGCGAGCGAGAAGCGCTATGAAGTGCTTTTATTGGAACTTGCCGCGGCCCAGCATGATCGCACTGTTCTTCGAGGCGATGTGCAAAAAGTCGGGAGAAAGTTATCCGCCAACAGGGCCGAAATTCTGGCTAATTCCATAAAACAGACAGAATTTGCCGGTATTTCTCCTCGTCCCGGGGTCGGTGAAACGCTGGAACGGCTGGCATCGTTTGTGGGATTGAGCAGTGCGTACAGAGGCGATGTTGCCGGCTGGACTTTTCGAATTTTGGGCTACTATGCCGGTGGCCTGGTCGATCCCGTCCTGGAGCCTGTGCTGCGGGCCGCGTATGAAACCAAAAAAGCCGTGTTTGAGACAAGCAAAATTGCCGTCGAGGCGCTCTACCGGGAGGCGGTGTGGTTGTACCGCACCGATCGGGCGTGGCTTTCGGTTGCCGAAGGCCGCCTGACATGGCTTGAGGAAAGCCGGGCAAAATTTGAAGAGTTTCGAAATCTTCATAAAAACATTGCTGAGCTCGCACCCGCTCTTCAGGCGTACTGGCAGGAAGAGTTTGATGGCATAAGACTTGAGCTTATTGAACATAATCAGTTCATTGCAGAGCACCCGATACAGGGAGAAGTGGATACAGTTGAGGAGGTAGAGACCTATCGCCGGACGCTTCTTGTGGAAGTTTTGGAAAATCGGCTTGTGCAGCTAGGTGGCTATCTGCGATTCGGTCCGAGTGTGGACCTGACGGTTCTTCTGCGTGGATATTACACGGCCGTCGACGCGGCTCTGGCGGAAGCCAGGGCAGAGATACGGATTGCAGGGGCGGCTTTGCGTCGCATCGAATCCTTGCGTAAGGCTACCTATGCCGCGGCCAAGTCCCGGCGGGAAGCGCTTACCTCCCTGGGTACGCCGGACGCACCGGTGGGAGAGCGCGTGCTGCCTGCCGCACCCGGATTCCCGAGGGTGCTTTTGTCCATGGCAGCTGCATTTAACCCCCAGATCCGTGCGGTTCTTCGTCAGGAAGCGGCAGCCCGCGGCCAGACTGAGATACTCGAAACGTTACTTGTGGCAGAAGTAGATCAGGCAAAACGGGACGAGGTCATCCGTGAGGCCGCCCTTACTCTGCTTTCGGGAGGAGATGCAGAAGCGACTATCAGGCAGCGGCTGGAAGCGTTTGTTCCCAAACCCGCAGATATCGCGGATCAAATATACCGGGAGTTTATCGGTCAGGAGGCGGCAAAGATTTTTGCACAAGTGCAAACAAAAATTACCGAATCTAGTTTCCCGACATCGGATGAAGCGCCGCCCCCGGCAACTCCATCCGGTCCTGCTGTGCCACCCGCGCCGCAAGCTCCTCCAGCGGCTCCTCCTGCTGCCCCGGCAGCAGCGCCCAAAACAGCACCCGCTCCAGTTGTCGATCAAAATTTTGTGGACGCAAAAGCGAGAGCGTGGCTGGCGGTGGGGGAAATGAAGACAACACTTGGGAAAACGATTGCACTGGTGAACAATGGAAGCCTGCGCAACGATCAGGCACAGGAAATTGTCGCAGGGGTTGTCGCAAGTCTTCGGCTAGCGGGATTTACCGGTATATCCGCGAACATCAAGAACCCGGCAGCACTGCGAACTGCATTGATTGCGAATATACGGCAACAGACCCGGCTCAACAGCGTGGATACGGTTGCGGCATTGGATGTGCTAAACCAAGCACTCCGGGAAAATACGGCACAACTTGCCGAACTCAATGGCCGGCCGGATATTGTTGCAGGGTTTAGAGATAGTTTGATACATTTTGTCGGTGAACTTCGGGATATTCCGGGTGAAAGAACTCCTGCGGTGACAGAAGCAGTTTCGCTGGTATTGGCCAGGCTTCAAGCGCAAGGCCTGTCTGTGCGGACGGAGAGAAACGGCATACCCCGATCGCTCGACGGCTTCATAACTGCCCTTGAGCATACCCTCAACAATCCCCGCGCATGGGAAAATCTGACCGAGGTACAGGTGGCGCAGATTGGAATTTTCCTTGGGCAGTTTGCAGAAACGCTCAGGGCCATACCTGCAGCAGCAGGGGAGGCAGCGGTGGTCGGGGATATAGCCGCTGGTTTGCCGGCACCATTGCCAGATCAGCCGGCGGTACAGCCAGGTTCGAGAACTGACAGCGTGGGCAATATTCTCAAAGAAGGAGATTGGGTGCTCATAACCTCTGTTGACACAGGAGCTCAGAATTATGCTCAGGTAACTGGATTTAATCAAAAAGGGCGAATTTTATTGACACTCGAAAACGGCACCCGTACAAACATAGATCCGGGCGAAACCACAAACAGCGGGAAACCCCGTATTGTGCGTATTTCCGGTAAACCTCCGGACGGGGTGCAGAATATGGTAACAATTAAAGGATGGAATTTTAGTACCGGCGAACAAGATTTTCTTCTTTTTGATGAGTCTGCATCCATCGACGCCGCTAATGGCGAATTTTTGGGCGAGGTGGGCATCGGGGTCGCGGCAAAGACCGAAGACGGGAAAAATGTCCTGGGTTTTGATTTCTGGATGTTTGACAAAAATGATATACAGACCGTTAGCATGGTACTCGCGGACAGAAACGTGCCTGAAAATGTGAAGGCGAACCTTCAACAAAAGTCAGATGACGGTGAAATCCAGAACCTCACGAATGGTGCGAGCTATGTACTTGAATCCGCGACGCTCGTAAGCAGGATAACGGTTTCAGATGTCGTCATGGCAGGAGTTCCAGGCAGGGGGTATGTTCAGAACGCATCATTTGCTATCGAAGTATGGCAAAAATTGGAACCGACAAATTTGCGACCTCAACAACCGCCAGCTCCTCCTGCGCCGCAAGATGCACCAGCGGCTCCTCCCGCTGCACCAGCAGCAGATGTACCCATATTGAAACAGACAAAGGTGATTCCCGGTGGCACGACAGGGACTATCGTAGAGTCACCATTTGTGCGCGGGATGGAGCGGGCGTCGATTGTGCGTAGGCTTACAGATAGTCTTCCGGACAATATAAAGCCCGCGGCGCAGGCCGCGGTGGAACGCGTCCTCACGGGAGTTTTGCCTCCAGCCGGTTTGTTGGAAGCGCTTCGCAAGCCGCAAGTCATAGCCGCAATGGATGCGCTGCGGAGCGCACTGCAGGATGCAGATGATTATCCGCAGCTTTTGGCCCTGGCAACGCGCACTATTCTGGCAACGGAAAAAATAACCCCTGCGAGCATTACAAAAATACTTACCATGTACGTCACCTTTGCACAGAATCTGGGAACGGTAAATGATCAGTCCTGGGGGCAGCTGCCGAAAACAGCAGATGAGTTTATCTTGGCTCAGCGCGATCGCATCGTGCGGGAGTTGAAACTCAAAAGCAGTACGCTTGGAAAAGATGAACTGGACAGCATCGTTGAACAGTTTGGAGGATTAACATGGAACAGACTGATAAAGCAGTTTGAGGAGGAGCTTGACCGCGCACTGGCAATAGACGTGTATAACGAGGCAGACGAGACGAGAAATGCCATCGTTTCTTTGGCTGCGGAGAAGTTTGCGCCACAATATCACTCGGCGGGGAGAGGCTTTGCGCGTGATGGAAACGCACATGCATACCCGCCCGCCGCTCTGGTTGAATATCTTAATCTGCGGGTCGTTACCGCAGAGGATCTGGCAGGACGAATTGCCGGGGGCTGGGGAGGCAAAATAGCCGAGCGGGCGTTTTTGCTGGCAGGTATTTCTGACGGGCTGCGGGAGCAGATAGTTGAGCTTTCCAAACAGAGCAGTACGGATACTGTACGAAAAACCACGACTGACCATGTCGCGGAACTGGTGGGACTAGAGGTAATCAATTACAAGCTGAAATTTCAGTCTACGACTACTCATCCGTTCTATTTACTGAACCAATCTGAATTGAGTGGAATTATTTCCAATATACTGGAGGGCCGCCCGAGTACCAACTGGACAGCTGTTTTATATCAGACGCCGTACGATGTTGTGAATGTATTGACCAGTATTATGCGGGATGCGCGGGTTTTCACCAAAGGCCCGGGAGATTCAGCTGACAACGCAGCCCGCGCACAGATTCAGTTTGAAACATACCTGGGCGAGCGGGGCTATGACGTGGGTCGGGTACTGGGTGTGCTCGCAACAGAGTTAGGCGTATATACAGGGAATCTTTTTGAAAAAATGATCATGGGTGAACGGGGACAGGGAACAGATCAGGGCTTGAGATACGAGGAGATAGTAGTAGAAGAGTTAAAAAATTTGCTTATTGATACCCATGGAGGACTCGATGCAATATTTAGGCGGATACAGGCAGAGGTCGTTGTTTCCCTCACGCGCAAGGAAGATTCGACACGGGTTGCACTGGAAAAAGCCCTGAAGCAATTCAACGATGAGAGCTCCGGGTTCTACCACATGGTAGATCCGTTTTTGCCGGTCGAGTTTCAGGTGCAGTCGTTTATTGATTTTTTGAAAGATAATCAGCTCCTTAGCGACGCGGAACTCGCGGGAGCGAAGCGGGCATTGGCTCGGGGCTCAACCAAAGCAAGAAACGCAAAAGTAAAAGAAATTACAAAGCTGGCGGCAGCACTGCGCCAGAGGAATAGCGAGATAGCGGATCTTAAAGGTGCAGATGTCTCACAGGTACACGCTTTAGCTGAAACGGTGCATGCGGAATTACTCGCGCTTGGTTTGCCGGTCGGAAAATCGGCACCGAAAACACTGGCAGGCCTTGTGACGAAGATAGATAAAATGACGGCAACCCCGGTTCTTTTGAAAGGGATACCGCTTGAAAATCTGGAACAGGTACGGGGATCGTTGATAGCGTTTGAGAGCGTACTTACGGGCTATATCCAGGAGACAAAGGTCGCAGAGGCACTGCGTTTGGAAACGCTTCGGCACGACGCGGAGCAGGCACTGGCAAGGAAAAAAGAAGAACAGGCGCGCCAGAAGCTGGCCAGGGATGCTGCGGCACAGGCAGTGAATGCAGCGTTGGCCCTGGTGCAAAATTCTGCGCAGATCCCTGCTGCAAACAATGCACGCTCTGCGGTGACTGCCGCGCGGCAGGCGCTGGAGGCACAAGGATTAGATGTGCGGACGGCCGATAATGGTATTCCACGCACACCTTCAGCTTTTATCTCTGCATTGCAGGCGATGCTTGTGCAGCGTTCATTGAAGCAGCGAATACCGGATCCCCAAAAACTTGATCAGGTTTCTATCATTTTGACTCAGTTAGCAATGGATTTGGACACATGGATTGCCGCTTCAGCGGCCGAGGAAGTGCTACGACTTGCCCAAGAGGCGGATAGCGCGCAGGTAGTTGAGCCCACGGAGGAGCCATCTGCGGCAGTTACAGGAGAACTTCGAAAACAATTGAATGTTCTAAAAAAGGGACTGAAGGATGCAGGAGTGAGTCTTGCCAATATAAGATTTAGTGCTCAAAACATAGAGAAGGCACAGGAGCTAGTCAGAAATGCAGTGATACCTGCGATACAGGCAAAAGCAGACAGGCTTCGCAACCCCGTGTCTCTGGCGGCGCTACGGGAAGCCCTCACCAAAGGCGTCCTACCTGCGGTAAGCGCATTCGGGGCAACGAAAGACATTCAGGAAATTATTGACGATATTCAGAGAAGAATTGAGGATATTAGTGAAGAAACGGCGGCGTTGGCTCCCGAGAGAACACTCCAAAAATTCGGTTATCAGCAGGCTATAGTAGGTGCAATCAATGGAGAGATTGACGTGGACCCATTGCTGATTCGAAACACATACGCAAGGCAAAAGCTTGAAGAGGGTTTTGGGACAGCCCTAGAGAGTGTGCCAGAGGTTCCGGACAATCTCAAAGGAATTACTTTTTCATTTGAAATTCGTGAAGGCGAGGGTCTCGCAGCAAAAGATAAATATATCCTCACACTATCCGATGGGAGAACAGGTGAATTTTTGGGACTCGGCTTGAATAGGGTCGCGTTTGCCATCCCGGGGACAGAGCTGGTTATAAAAGTAGACAAACAGGATAAATTTTACGGAACCCCTGCTACAGCAAGAAGTATCCTCCACGAGAAATATAGCAGGGAGCACGGGTTGAGTTTGTATGGAGTGCAGCCATCCGCAGGGGAGATATCTGCATATTACAGTGCGTCTGAGAGTGTTCGTGAATATCTTTTGCAGCCATTAGGATTTGGCGGAACGACGGGAGCATCCAGTTTTCAGTATGTCATCTATCCCAAAGCTGATCCATTTGTTGATACAAGCGGACAGGGTGAATTTTTGGAAGCGGACTTTGCGATAATTGGAGGAGGCGATGCAGAGAACGGGGCAAAAATATTTTACGATACAGTCAGCGCGCTAGGACTTGTAGATCCTCATAAAGGGAACATCGGGTTATATGGGGGGAAGATGGCTATTTTTGATTATCTTGATTGGCGTACTCTGTTCATTTTGAATGAGACGTCTGAGAAAAAATTTGACAAAGAGCGTTTGAGTGATGCGCAGAATATCTCCATTCTGGGAGACTCCGATTATATTGTTTATGAGAAAGGGGGCGTGCGCTATATTGCCAGGTTGAGTGGGCTTGGCATGATGATAGACGGCACCCTTCATAAGGGTGAATTTGCGCTAGGAGACAATACGCACATCATTCATGTGCTGTTGGGAGATGTATCCGCACCTAGTTTATTACATGATAATTACGGTCAATATTATGTATATAGCCCGGATGCGGAAGTGCCGGAGTTGATAGTATTTCCGTTTTTGACAGAAGCACAGATAGAAATGTTTGGCACGATCGCTTCATTGGGGACTGAAGCGTATATGAAGAAAGTGGCTGGTAAACCAACGCAAGATATTTTTCAAATCGGAACAACAAATACGGGAAAAAAGTATGCACTCTACGATTCCGATGGCTTCAAAGTAGCGGCGGCGGCGCAGGGCACGGTGCTTCGAACGCGTGATGGTGTATTTATCGGGGTAGCAGACGGGGACATAAGGAAGGCGCAGGTGAGAGGGAATACTATTGTCGATACAACAGGAGAGCCGATATACGAGGTCGATGGTCGCTTATATATGGTTGATGGGAACCGTGCAACCTACGTACCAGATGGCGTAATCAGTATACAGCGTAATACTTATTACAATATCCATGACGGAAGAATAACAGAAACATATGTATAAATAGGCACAGGCACAGGCACAGGCACAGAGCTTCTTCAAAAGGATGATAGGTATTTTGTATGGGAAAATGGCCTGATTCGATCACCGAAAGACGTGGAAATATTCTCGAGGAAAGAGGGAGATAAAGATAGATACTATGTCATAGTTGGCGGAGAACTGAAGCTTTATCAGAAGAATTTTTCTCACCCCGAATTCATTTCCATGTATGAGGCAGCTACGGGAACAGGTTATATCCTTTATGGTGGTTCACAGGTGATACCGTATGACAAGACAACTGGCACCGTTACCCTCCCGGGAGGTAATACATTCGTATTTTTGGCGCCTAAATTTGGATATTCAGGGCCGGGAGAGGCAGGAGTTATAAACGGTGTTTGGCTATTTACTGAAACCCATAGACGTGCGGATGGAGTTGTTTTGGGAAGAACGGCTGATGGTGAGATTTGGATAATTTCCCTGAATGCTGAAGATGAACGGGCTCAAATTATTGAAACAGACGCGCAGTCTGTCAGGATTGACAATCAAGTCTACGGAGTAAACAGGAATGCATCAAGTCTTGATAGCATGCTTATATCCAAAGCCGATGCGACAGCGAAGTTTGAAAGAGCGTTGAGTAAAAAACTGTTACATGAAATTTCTGACAACAGGATCGTTGCTTATTTTTTGCTTGCAGATAAAATTGGCGCTATCGTCAGGGACGGTTTTTGGAGTCAATACAAAGATGCAGTTTCTAATGCAAGATACGGAGATCGTGATGACATAATGCAATCAATAGGGCCGATTATTGAGCACATACAGAACAAGTACCAGTTGCCCGATTTCAATAAAGATTTATTCGAGCATGTGGTTCTTACTGCGCCCTTGTTTGAATCGATAGATGAGCATTTGAACACACGCCCGCCAAAGGCGGGAGACCCGGGTTCCGGTACGCCGGGAGGCGGAATTCCGCCGGGTGCTGGGGGTCAATCAGACGGATTGGAGCAAGATTCGAAGCCTGAAGACAGTGCCGGTGCGGCATCTCTTTTCTTGGATGCGCCGGATTTCTTGGATGCGCCGGGGGCACTTTTGCCGGTTGTCCTAGGCGATGTTGTAGCCGGAATGACGGGTCGAATTGCAAACCGCAATACAGCCAAAGATGAAATTCGCGCAGCGTATGCTCGTGCGTTACCTCAGATAACGAAGAGCTTGGATAGCTGGGCAAAAGATACAGAACAAACCCTATCACTTTCCCAAGCGCTTACGGAGGCCATAAAGACGAGCCTTTCAGCGGATTCCACGCTAAAGGAGATTTCTCCTTCTCCATCACTTATTGCAGCGTTTGCTGTAGTAACATCGCGGGATTTGAGCCGCATGCTTGGGTCATGGGAACTGGAAACCCTGGATGCGATTCGGCAGACGGCGATCCGCGCAACGATTACCGATCGCGAAAAAGTTACCTTTGACCGTGTGAAACAAAAACTTCTGGAAGATGGGAAACTGACGCCCCTTGGTGTTTTCTCCGAAGAATTCCTCACAAGTCGAGCCCAATCACTTTATGCGATCATCACTTCAGACATTTTGCAGGTTCAACAAGCGGTAATTGCGCTGCGTACCCTTCCTGATACATACCAGGCGGCGTTTCAATCTGCTTATAGGACGGCAGGAGACAGAGAATTGAGTGATCAACTGAGGCGAACCATTGAAGAAAGATCGCTTAGTCTTTCACCGGAAAGCCTCAGTATTTTCATGAATACATATGTGCAGTGGTTCGCAGAAAACTATAACGCAGGGGCAGCGGAAGCACAAATCGTTTCAGCCTCCGCGGGGCTTGCGTTTTACGACGCGGTAGGACAGGCAATTCGTACATTGAGCCTAGATCCCGTTTTATTGCAGCGTGCACGCGAAACTACCACAGGCAGTGCCAATAAGCTGCTTGCAGATGAAATTGCCCGGCGGTTTCTTTCTCTCCGGCCGGAATCTGCAGCAACTGGTTTGAGCGAAAAGGAAGTTGCTGAAGCATTTGCCCGGGCGCAGCGGCAAATCCGCCAATATGTCAAAACGTTATCACCGCTTGTGACGCTCGTGCCGGTCGGGCAGGAGATACGCACGCATCCCGTGGGACAGATGATGGATTTCATGACTCTGGATGATCTCCTGGACGTTGCACGGCAGGTGGAACGAAAGATTGTCTTCTATACCGGCGGGAAGAGTTCGGTTGCCAAAGAAGCAGTGTCAAAGCTCAATGCCGGAGACGAAGCGGGAGCAGAACAACGGATCATGGATGATTTGTCTGACCAAAACGCCTTTGCATTGATTCCCGACGCGGCGCTGCGGGCGCACGTGTACGAGGAGCTTGTTTTACATATCATGCCATCCCTGATAACCCAATCGCGCCGTGGGCTCGCAAGAAGCGTGGCAGAAGAGATACGCGGCCTACTGGAGCGATCGGAAGACTATCGGGGTTGGCGTATCGATGGGCAGACGTTTGGCGAACCCATGGCCTTCCTGTATCAGAATTTTGTTCGACAGGGCGCGCCGCCTGAATTGGGGAAGATCGAGGAAGCACAGGCGTTTCTTTCCATACTAAAAAACAGAGTATCGGATATACACATTGTGGAGCGGGACGGTAGATCTCTGATGGTTGCCGTGGGCGAGGAAGCGGCGATCGCCGTTCCAATTCCCAGGCTGACATCATCCGGCCGCTGGGTATCGCTCATAACCGGAAAAACGTATCTGTCTGTTCCCAAAGCTGCATCGGCAGAAATGTTATATGCGCAGGTGAGAAAACAAGCAGATGTATATATTATAGAAATTCGATTTGGAGGTCAAAAAAACAACGTCATTACTCGTCAAATAAATGATATTGTTGCGGTTACCCCCCAAAATATTTTATTACGCCAATGGAAAAAAATTGCCACAGTTGGAACAGTTGGAATTGCGGGGATTATTGCCGCGCCACGGATTGGCCTTGCGCTGCTTCCCTGGTTTTTGACTTTCGCCTTTAACTCCCAACCGGTAACAGTTCCGCAGAGTTATGCTCCTGCGCCAATAACCGCCGAGGTGAGCACTGAGGTGAGCACTCAGGATGTGTCTGCGTCAATTCCCGCGGTAAGTATACCCTTGACTCGGCAAGAGCAACTGGAGCAAATGCGTTTACAGAGTGACTCAAATCAATCATTTGTATGGACGCCATGGTATGAGTCTGCGAAGGCAGATAGGCGTGCGCTATTGGAGGAGATAGGCTTAGATGAGTTTATGCTGCGCTTTGCAGACCCTGGAGCTGACATCGGGCAGCTCAGTCTGGCAGAAAAGCAGGAAATTGCCGAGGCAGTAATAAACAACCCCATTGTGCACGTGGCATTATTGTTTGCCGATACTCGCGTGGGGCTTGACTTAGACACTTTACAAAATCAACGCAATGATGCCACTGTAATCATTCAAATAAATACTCAGACAGGCCAAATTTCAACCACTATGTTTACAAGAAACATGCTTCTTTCGGATGGCACATTGATTAATACTGTCCTCCATTCTTCACAAGAGAACACACAGCTAAGCGGTTTGGAATCGCTAAGCCAAGCACAAGACAGGCTTGGCTGGTTAGTGGGAAAACCAATCGATACCCTGGTAGTAACTGAGAGGGGAGTGATTCGGGAATTGATTGACCAACTCTTCCCAAACGGTTTGAACATATTTTCCTGGGATGAAGTTTGGTTTCCCGAGTATGACGACGATGGCAACATAGTGAATCCAAGGGCACAGCAGCTTACCTCTAGGGGATGGAATAATTTAGATGGAGAAGGTATCTATTGGTACATATCAATGAGGCACACCAGTGTTGAAGCTGAGCGTATGCTAAAGGCGGTGAATGTTTTCGCTTTCGCAATGCTTGAATTGATGAAGAATCCGGATGTTTTGCCAGAGAGATTGAGCATGATCGGAGAATTTATTAGTAATCCCACAGACGCAGACATTTTTTCGACGGGAGATTTAAGTTCAGAGTATGACGTGCGTGCACTGATCGAGCGGATCAATCATGTTTTACAAAATCCAAGTATTTCGTCACAAGAAAAAACAGATTTTTTGAATATTTTGGTTAACGATTCCGAATTTTCAGCGATTGTTTACGAAGGACAGAGCGATACTTGGTCTGTGCTTAAAGTGGCCGAGGTAGCTCTGCAAGCTGTCGGAATTGACTTCCGTTTTGCAGAAGTCCTAACTTCAGCAGGATATATCGAGGGATATGAGAATCCAGGGTTTTATGTTCCAGAAGGGGCAACTCAATTTGACGAAGGAAGTCCGGAGCGCATGCGTACGTACTACGATTCTCTCCGGCGGCTCTTTTTTGATCTTGCCGGTGGCAACGAACAATCCTCTGTCGATACGAACGTTGTGGGACTATTTGGTGCCACTCTTCTCGCGCGGGCACAGATCGTGGGAGGTATCGCCCAGGAAGCACTCAATGCTGCCTTTCAAAAGAAAAAAAATAGCGACTTGGTTTCTGAAGCAGGTTTGGATGAGGGATATGTGTCAAAAATACGCAGATTTTGGACAGAATCGAATTCGCAGTGGCGATCTGCGCGGGCGAGAATATTCTTGAGTAATGATACCTTTCAATACAGATTGAGATATTTTCAGAGCACGTTTACGGGAGA
The DNA here is from genome assembly GCA_964400835.1 of uncultured Gammaproteobacteria bacterium. Lineage (GTDB taxonomy): Bacteria > Patescibacteriota > Microgenomatia > UBA10105 > UBA927 > CAYNWD01. The sequence continues at coordinate 47,795 of CAYNWD010000003.1, forward strand.
GCGGCCGGGAGACAGAGAACGAATGATTGAGACATGGAAGTCGCAACGGAACAAACGAGTACACAATATGCCCCTGGCATTTCTGAAATTTTGGTGGGAGAGGCTAAAAGATTTGGATCATCAGCTCATGGGATTAGCCCTCAATCGCCAGATCTCCGAAGGTATCGGCGGCGGGGCGAACCCAGTGGATGAGGAGCGGGCGGAGGCTGTGGCGAATGAAGCGGGCAGCAGAGTGCCCGCTGACACAGTCCTCTCACGACTCAAAAATATCCCAAAATTACTAATAAGAGGTCTTAGGGAGACGGAAACTGTAAGGTTTTTTGCCAATGAGAGCAATGTTGCCATTGCTAATGTCTCTGACAGGTTGATTAATTATCCAATCGCATATTGGCTTCCCACGGCGATACCCATGGTTAAACAGGCCATAGGACAAATACTCACCGAGAATGAGGCAGATAACGTGCGCATCGCCGAGGAAAGAAAAGAGTGGCTTCGCAACCGTGGACTGTTTACCTCTTTTGACATTGCGTTTATGTCCAAACATATTAAAAGATCCTGGCTTGTTCGCCGTACATTACGCGCGCGCGGGGGAGTATCGGCAGAGAGGCTTCTTGGTATCTACAAATCTAACCCTGAAGCCCTGCAATTTGCTTTGCAAGGGGGAAACCCGAATGCAAACCGCAACTATTTGGCATCAGATATTCTGGAGACTGCAGAACAGTATGTGCTGGAGCCGGAGCTTTTAATATTCATTGCCAATGTAGGTCCTGGATACAGC
>CAYNWD010000003.1:48582-65103 GCA_964400835.1 uncultured Gammaproteobacteria bacterium
CTGGGGCGCTGGAGTTTTATAAGAACGTGCATGTTGAGGGTCGTTCTGATAGTGATATACGCGCGTTTCTTGCTCTTTTTGGCGCGCACAGCAAGAGAATTCATAGAGGCTGGTGGGAGTGGACATATCAAAGCGTAATTCAGAAATTCTGGGATTTATATCAAATGGATCCTCAGGCCGCTGAAATTTATCTGCGTCTTTCACCCGTACTTAATTGGCAAGGCGATGTTGTTACCGACTTGGGATATACGGATTTGTCCGAGTTTTTGATCCATATTGAGAAGACGGAGGCACTACAGTTTCCCTGGGATGTGATCCTTGAGAGGCTCCGTGGTGGAGAGACAGTTACACTTGAATCCTTGAAGGAATTGGTGACAGACTTTTTATTTGTTTCCGACGGAAAAAATGGATACCGACAGCTCGTTTTTGATGCGCTTTCCCGCGGAGTTCGGGTTGAAACGGTAAGACTTCTTGCTGACGTTATCGAGACGAACGTACCGTATACCGGTACAAATTTTTCTGACGTATTTCTCAACCATCTTTATGGACTTACCAATCACCGTAAATTGATTGGCGAATATTTTGTGATTCCCCAAGCATGGCTTACATCAAAAGAACGGATTGTGGTACGCGACCCCAATATTTATTTGTTGGTGAATCCTGAATTTCAGCCGCTATGGATGCGTTTAAGAGAAGCGGATGATGCTGAGGCGGTTGGCATGTTAGGGTTTATGAGCATTCTTAAGATCGACATGGATGCGCGTGAAAACCCGCAGGTAACATATGAATCAATCTACGCGGCACTCGGATCTGATATAAGTCAGGCAATTAACCTTTTTCGTTATGAACCGGATGCGTATGTCTGGCTTATTTCCTATCTTTCGCAGGCGGTAACCCAATGGCCGGAACACCTTCGAAATCCACTGCAGCGTATTGTTGCAATTCCGGATCTGCCCGTATGGGAGGGACTTTTACTGGGAAAAGATTATATACAAAATTGGGACGTTCCTGATGAAGAGCTGATTTTACAATTGTTGACTGCGCAGTCGCCACCCGAAAGGCGGCTCATCTTGCTCGGGGAACCCGCGCTGGTCGATTTTCTTATTCAAAAAGATGAAACGGTGATACGGATTATCAATGATCCCGACGTAGCAGATTCTGTGAAGGCATTATTGCTCTATCAGATAAAAGATCCAAGCGAGTCTCTCTATAAAGGCATTGAATCGAGTATAAAAAGCTTTATATCAATGCCCAGGCAGGCCAATGCGCTCCGGTATGCTGCATTATTTTTTTTCCTCCGCGAAAGTCCAAAAATATTTATACAAGAGAGCCTTGATTATGTCTATGATGTTCTTACGACTGGTGATTTCGTAGGCGTTAGGGATGGATTTCTTGAAGGAGTAGGCGACCTGGAGGGGCCTCTGCTTCCCGCGTTTGCGAAACGGTTGCGGGATTACTACGCTCGATTAGGGGAGACGCACAGCTTCTCATATCATACGGGAATGAGACTGGTATCTAGAAACATGCCCCATATATCCCCGCAGGAATATCAGGAGTATGTCGATGAGATTTTAGCAACGCAAGAAATAGCCACCTTTATTCAGGAGGCAAAGGAATACGCGCGTCAGTTTTTAAGAGCAAATGATACAACATTTGAGGAAAAAAGAAGCATAGCAATACGAGCTTTAGTTCGTATCGTGCGCAGTTCAACTTTGACCAATACCGGAAATTACACAGACGCCGCGGTGGCGTTAGTTGACATTCTTACGCCACAAACATCGCCGGATTCAGAAGAAATACAGGGGCTGAAATATTATTTGGCAGAGCGCGAGCAGACGTCATATGCTGAAAAGGTTGATATTGCGTCAAAATTATCCTCATCCATAGGGGAAAAACCAGCAGTACAGAGTTTATTTCAGAGTATTCTGCCGCCGTGGATGTTCGAAATTCTGACCGACACCAATTTTTCAAAGGAATCCGGATTGAAATTCTCCTTGTATTATAAGGACGAAGCTCATCGAGAAATTTTACAGGAAATCTATTCTGAGTATCAGCGCGGCTTTTTGTCGGCGCGGGTGTTTCCAAACGGCGTATTTATCTCCTTTTCGGCTGATGAAGATTGGCGTGACATAATCATGACCTCAATACTGAAAACCGCGGTAGCAACGGGTCAGGCGCCGAATCTTGATTTAGTAGAGAAGGTTTTGAAGAGCCCACGGGTACATAAACTTTTGCAAGATCCGGATAATGCGATTCTTGTTCTTCAAGCCCTGAAGGGATTAGTATCTGTATCCGTTTCTGAGGAACTTTCTGACCCAAATCGACGAATTGCGCTTGAAATTCTCGCCGCGCGTCCTGATTTGGCGATTCATAAAAGGTTTCCTATGTATCTGACACTTGCAAGAGTGCAGGGTGTATTTAATGGGGGGACGATTGAGTCGCAAATTACAAGATTTGTCGGTGAAATCAAGCAAATAGATGCTCAGTTTGGACGTTTTTTGTATAAAATTGCCCACGGGCAGCCGCTTGCACCTTTTGAATATAGCTTTTATGATTTTTACCTCCAAAGTATAGACAGAGATTACCTGTCTGGAAACAGAAGCTATGAGAGGCTCGCAAGGAGTTTTGACATCCCCACCGCCGGCAGACCACGCGCAGAAGTTCTTCGTGAGATTGAGAGTCAGCTTCGTTCCTTACCCATAAAACCAGCAACTTTTGGGTTTACTTTTGTTGCAGAGGATGTACGGGTTCAGATCTCTGATGCTGTCTCAGAACAACTGAAGCAACTGATTCGCAATGCCTTTCTCAAGCCCGCTGACGGTATCAGCGTGGAAAGAATTAAAGGAAAACTTTCTGGCGTAGATATTGACCGCATAGGTGCCCTTGCTGGAAATGGGATAGAGAGGGAAGAGGCAGAGCGGTATCTTATAGACGAGTTAGAAGTTCCGCGTGGTATTGTGTTAAGCAACCAGGACATTGGACAAAAGATAGAGAATGTAAAGAGCTATCTCCTGAAAGACGTACTTACAGAAGCTGACATTCTTTTTCTGTTGGGTCATATATTTGACGCCATGGATCGTAGCCTTTTTGAAAACTATGAGAAGGGTGCAACCACTATTGAACAGCAGGAAGCAGTGGTTCATAAGCTGCTTGAAGCTAATACATATCTAGATGACACGTTATCAGCGCTTCAGATTGACGGTGCAAAGACTGGTATGATCCGTTCCCTCCAATGGAAAATCGTGAAGCAGGTTATTGATGATGTCACGAAGGTAAAAGCACGAGGGGGCCGGAAAACTAAAAACATGGAGCTTATTTTTCAACCGAAGAATTTATTGGATGTATGGCAGGGCGTGTGTTCTGGGACCTGCTTCGGAAATTATCCATACTTTCTGGCGAAAAAAGAAAATCTCTTCGTCATGAGGATTGTGGAAGATGGGAAGATTACCGGTGACATACTCTTTACGATTCAGGGTCAGAGGATGATCCTTATGGGATTTGACCCCAATGAAGCCTTTGTCAATAAGCTGACCCCAGAAAAAAAGAAAGAATTTATTGACCTTGCCATGGAGCGGGTTTATGCCGTAGCACGAATCAATGGGTTTGAGCTCATGATCGGCGAGCCTAGTGAAGTAGGTGGATTATCGAATCGCTCATTGAGCCCTGAAATCAGTTTGGGAGACTATATAGTTGCTCAATATGCAGACAGTGCGGGAATTTCAGTTCAGAAAGAAGGTCCATTCCATCCGAATTTTGGATATGTCCTCACAACCGCCCATGGTCTTCTTCCTGAAAAAGCACGTATGTTTGAAGAAAAATACGTCAGGATGCAGGCTGAGCTTCAACAGACTGGTCAGGCAGGAGCGGCTGCAACCGTACGCACAGTCGTTGAACGAGTTCTTCCGGATGAGTGGAACTCTGTAAGGGAAGATATCCTTGGCATTGAAAGCGCTGCCTTTGCAGGAGAGGGATATTCTGAAGCTCGCCTGGCAAGTGATTTTGCCAATTCTGACAATATCGTACTGGTTGCAAAGAATGCTGAAACACGACAAGTCGTAGGATATATCTATGCAAAAAAAACAGACGATCCTCTTACCATGGAGATTGTTTCCACTGCAATTCACCCACAGTTTCAGCAAAATATTTTTACATTTTCAAGCCTCCTTATCCGTCTTATGCGTGAGCTTCGATCTAAGGGCGTCCAATTTGTGATTACAGAAGCTGCTGTCCAGAACGGCCTTGCGGATATCATAGAAAGAGCGTTGGGAAAGGCAATTATTGAGAAGAATGATCATGATAACCCGTGGGGACTGCAACGATTCTTTCGTATTCAGGTTTTTGGATCGACAAAAACAGCTTCTGATTTGAAAGATTGTCTCGCCTCCGACTGGCCGCTCGTACGGCACGTCTATGCGGATGAAGGGGACAACATTGAGGAGGGTAGCGGCTGTGCGTGGTACTTGCGGCCGCCGTGGAAGGTTATCCGCAGCACTGCGATTTTAGGAGCTCTTGCATCAATTTTAACCGATTCTACGCGGCACACGGGTGTTGCCCTTGTTTTTTCGGAGGCACAGCGGCGAGCTCAAATATATCTTTCTTTTCTTACCGGTTTAGAGCCTGAGCCTCCCCCCCCATACGAAGCTCTTAGATCCGGATTCTCCCAGCCATTTTGTCAGAACGGGGCCTGTGCGGTGGGTTGCGGCCCAAACAAAACGTGCGATTCAGGAGGAGTGTGCTGTCAGTACAAAGATAAAGTCGGCGTCTGTTCTTTAAAGGGAAATTTTTATACAGAAACAACCAATAGTCAGCATTTCGGTCAATTCGAATCGGATCTTGCGCTGGATTATATCAGCGCAGGAATCGTAAAGTATTGTAGAGACAATGTGTGTGATCCGGAAACAGGATGTGCTGAAGTTTCCAATACATGTGATCAGCCCGGCGAAATTGATCTCATGACAGGTAGCGCATTTGTATGTAATTCGTCAGGAAAATGGGAAGACGTCTGGCAACAGGAGGATCCACCCATAGATGAAATAGCCAAGCTGTTTGCTTGCAGCCAAGATAAAAGCGCCATAATAGACAAGCAGACTGGATCGATCTTGGAGCAATGTGACGCAAATTCGCTCTGTGATCCCCGGATGTTTCCCCAATGTGTTAGCATCAGTTCCAGAAAGGGCTGCTCAGTCAATCAGACAGACGTACGGGGCGGGTTTCAATGCACAAGGAAAGGGCTACGGTGTACCCCAGGAGCGCTTCTGGAGCAAACGAAAGAAAATCCCTGTACCATGCGATGTGTGGGTAGTAGTGGATCTCATGCAGAGATAGAATTTCCAATTGAGTGTGCTCCTTCAGCCACTGCCTATATTGATCGGTATTGCGCCGGTGAGAATGTATACAAAGTAGACTTGCCAGACTACTTTAGCGAAAGGCAAGCACAACTCGTCCAGTCCTGTCAAAATGGATGCACGCAGGGAATGTGTCAGGAAAAGGCGGGAAATCAGTGTAACAAGGAGGGAGAAGTATTTACTCGTGAAGACGGAAAATGTCCTTTAATCTGCCGTGACGGGAAAATTCAAGAATCTGGGATGTGCGGTCACATCGATACACTTTCTTACAATAACGAGTCGAGACGAATAGTCTTTGAGACCCTTGCAGCATTACCGGCCTTTATGTTTGAGAGAATGCGTGCTCCCATAGTGGTGCGGTCAGAGCGAGCTTTGAAGTATAAGTTTGGATCGGCCGTCGTGGGGCACCTAGACTGGGAAACTGTGGATGACGACGAGTTCTATTTTATAGAAGTAAGCACCTATGGGAATGAAACTGACCAGAAAGAGGATATCATCCACGAGTTCTTTCATCTGTGGGCGGACCAACAAGTAGAAAATCATCCCAAAGCAGCAATAGAATTACCCGAAGGACTTGATGGATTTAACCGCAGACTCTTTTCCCCACAGGGTTATACAAGCTTGGTTGGGTGCAGAGCTAGTAAAACTACTTCTGGCTTTATTCAGTATGAGTATGATCTTCCTCCTGTTACTGATTATGGAGGTATGTATGATCACCCGAATTTGCCGTGCCAAGAAGATTTTGCCGATTCTGCTATGTGGTATGTACTGCGGGCGTGTGATCTTAAAAGTAAGTCTAAGGAGCGCTATGCGTATTTCCGCGATGAGGTTTTTAAGGGCCAAGAATATATCCCCGATGGCGGGTGTCAGAAGTAGGCTTCAAATCAAATCTACGCTTTGATTGTGGGGTTTGACAAGATTACAGAATCATTGTATAATTCTGTCATATGAAACAACTGATCCGTGATGAAAAATTCACCAATATCCAGCGGGCACAGGCCGGTTTGACGCGTCTTTTCGAAGAGGCGAAAAAAACGGCCAGCTTTTACCGTGTGATGAAAAATGACCAGCCTTTGGGAGTGCTTATTCCAAACGACATGTGGGAGGATCTGGTGGAGGACTTCGAAGCGATGAGCTCGCCGAATTATCTGCAAAAAATAGCTGCAGCCCGCCGATCTAAAAAAACATATTCCATGGATGAAGTAAAAAAAATGTTGCGCATGGAATAGGTATGTATGTACGAGATACGATTTCGGGAGCCAGCACAACAAGATTTAAAGGGCCTACCGCATGATGTTCAATATAGAATTCTTCAAAAACTAGAATACTTTCGTACGTCAGGATCCCCATTGTCATTTGCTCATCGTCTAAAGGACACAAAGGCTGGAAGCTACCGTTTCCGCGTCGGTGACTATCGGATAATCTTTGATGTTATAGAGCAGGTGATCGTCATACTGTCAGTCGGCCACCGGCGCGAGATATACAAGTAACCCCTTTAAAGGTCAGACCTTTAAAGTGACTTTAAAGTGATTTCAAAGCGAAGCTTTGAATTTGCGGGATTAATATACCTCGTCGTGCGAGCCGACGCGCAAGAGATAGACGCTGTTATCCTCCCAGGACAGAATAATTCGTAAGTCTTTATCAACAGATACCGAGAAGTTGTTCGTTCCGGTGAGCTTGTGAAGGCGTAGGGTCGGGTTGCGTGGGTTCGTTGCCAGTAATTTAAGAGTTTTTTGTATTATACTCTCCGAAAGACGCCGGTTTTTTAACAATGCCTTAAGTTCTCGACGAAAGCGAACCGTGGTAAACAGATTCATTTTTGTCTGCGGACTTCATCGGCTATAGCTTTTACGTATCGTTCGATATCTTCATTGGATCGGAGAATTGTTCCTTTGCCCTGTCTATATTCTTCTTTTGCCTGTTTGGCCAACAGATCGTACTTATTGTCCGACAGGACGCTTCGGATAGCGGTACGGACCAGATCGCTAAAAGAGGCATAATAGCCCTGGGTTATGAGCGCGTCTGCTTGATTTTTTAATTGGCTGGGTAGGGAAATATTTATTGTATTCATATGTATGAATAATAGCAATAATCATACATAAAGTCAACACCCTTAAGGTAAAGGTATGACCTTTAAAGGGTCAATTGCGGGGGCTGTTGGCTGGCGCTCGCCGAAGTGACCGGAGCGGGGAGCGCCAGAGGGAGAGTAGAAGAATGAGGAGTGTAGCGAGGCTGATATAAAGAAGGCCGATTTTAAGCGGCGAGGCAGCGTAGCGGAATACGACCTCGTAGGTGCCGGGAGCCTCCAAGCTGATTGCGGTGAAAAAGGGGAAAACCGCAAATGGTTCGGCAGGCTCACCATCGATTGTCGCTCTCCAGCCGGGGTGATAGGTCTGGCGCAGAATGATAATGCACTCTGTGCAGTCCTTCGGTACGTTTACCCGGGCCCTGAAGACCATGTCAGATTCCACGGATGCGTTTTCAATTGTTATATTGTTATATTGTTGTATTGTTTCACCCGCCGAAGCCTTGGCGAAGGAGAGCTGAGGTTGCACGTACCGCGGCGGCTCGGCAAAGAGAATGTGAATGTTTTGCCATGCCTGCGCAGGCAAGTCCGGTGTTTCGTAGGTAGCCTCATCTTCCATAATGAAACGGGGGAGGGTGATATTTTTACCCAATGCATTGTTCAATTGCTTCATTGTTATATTGTTGGAAAGTATCAGCTGGGGATAAAGGCCGCGGGTGTGGTAGTCAGACTGGATCCAGAGCCGGACGAGGTTTTTAAAATCATCCTTATTGCTGGCTACGATTGCGGGACGGATGCCGGCGGTGAAGAAGGCGGCAGAAGGAGCAGAGGAGGCATTTGATACCTGTGATACCTCTGACCCCTCTACTCCATACAATTTCCAGTTCGTTCCTTCGTCAAGAAGGGTCCAGAACGGCTGCGGCTGCACGGCTGGCGGAGCCACGACATAGCGCACGCCAAAAAGATCGTAGTGGCTTTTGGTCCCTTCGTCGAAGTACTGCTCGACATCGGAGGAGGGAGACCATGTCTGGGGCATCCAGAGGACCGTGGGGATGCCATAGGTGGAAAGGTAGAGATACATGGGCGTTTCCGCGATGCGGAAGTCGCGTCCCCAGTTGCCGCCGCGGCCGGGGTAGACGCGGCCCGGGACTTTGGCGAGCCGGGTAGTGAGCGTGGCGAGAAGATTTTGGAAATCTGCCTCTTTTTCCCGGTAGCCGGCATTGGCGCGGGTGATGAGGAAACCGTTGTGGGATGCATACCGCAAGAGGGGGGGAGAGGCCAAAAGGACCATGGAAATACTTAACAGGAGGACCAGAAAACCATAGGACCATTTTTCCGAAATTGCCCTGCTATATGGCTGTATGGCTGTCTGGAGCCAACGAGCCACTGCGTGGAGACCAAGGGGAACAAGAAACAGTCCGGCCAAATGCACACCCACGATCATGCGCGACAGGTGAAACTCAGTCATGCCGGGAATAAGGTCGATCAAAGAGCCCCAGGTGGTGCGGCCAAAGTAGAGAAGGATCCAGAAAACAAAGAGCAGGGCGAATGGAACGTAGGGATCCGCATGATGCTTTTGTCCGATCACGGTCCCGGACATTGACCTAAATAATCCGACAAATACGAGAATAGTGAGAAGGGGCAATCTGTCGAAGTCAAAAAGGTTTCCGTTAAAAAGCCTCGTAAGAATTTCCCCCGCTCCGTAGGAATCGAATTTCCATATGGGATCCCAGTAGGAGAGGTTATGGAAATTGCTCCCCAATGCAATCGGTATTATCCAGTAGCCCAAAAGGAGGAATACGCCGCCATAAATGAGCAGGAGTTTTTTTATGTTGATCCAAAACGGCTGCCAGATTTCAAGAAAGCGCGCAGGCGCAAAAGATTGGCCTTGCAGTAATGCAAAGAGAGGATTGGCGATGGCGATGACCGCAATGCTTAGAAACGCAATGACGCCGATGCCCAGGTGGGAGCTCGTGACTGCGGCCAGGGAGAGGATAGCAGGGATGAGGGAGCGCCGCTCGGGTTTTGTGCTGGTATCGGCAAAAGTGCGGAATGCATAGGCAATTGACAGAGGGAGCCACACACCGGCAAAGAGCTGACTGGAAAGCCCGTATCCGCGCCAGACAAAGGAGGACGCATCCAGGCCGTAAAAGCCGTCGGTGGAGATAAGCGGGGCAAGGAGAGCGCCTGCAGCAGCCGTCAGATACGGAAGCCGTACGAGACGCAGGGAAAGAAAAACAGAGAGAGGAAAGAGACTCAGGAGAAGATAAATAATCAGGTGATAGTACTGGAATAAGCTAATTTGAAATTTGAAATTTGAAATTTTCATTAAAAATTGAAAATTAAAAATGAGAAATTCGGAAACAGCGCTGATGAATTTATAGGAGGCGACGATTACTATCTGGGGGATATGACTGTAGTAGTAGGGTAAATTATACCCTTCGGCCCAGTTGGGAACCCAGTGGTCAATTAACAATGACAAATGACACATTGGAAGGATCGCATCCTTCCAAGCCCATGCAGGATGCGATCCTTCTCTGTTTCCTGCGCATGTCTTGTTTGCATAATCCCAGATTTCATTCGTCCGGTGGACCAGGGCAAACTGAAAGGTATTGTCGTTGGGGTCCACCAGAGCCGTGGGTTCGGCACGATATATCCATAAGTTGAATCCGATGGCTAAAAAGAGCATTGCTATACCGAGATATTTTTTCAGATTCATAGAGTCTCTAATTTGAAATTTGAAATTTGAAATTTTTAATCATTTTTTATTGGTTAGGGCCAGAGCGTTGGCCGGAGCCAGTCCGTATGGTCGTCAGTGATCCCGTCGCCGCTGTCTGTCGTGACCAGCGTCAGGTATTTTATGCCGGTGACGTCCACGTCTGCATGACGGGGCAGGTCGAATTTTTTCATCGTATCGGAACGCAACAGGAGCCGGTTGTCGCCCCAGATTTCAAATACCGCAGATGCCCGCAGCCCGGTTTCGGTGTCCAGGCCAAAATCCGTCGTGAAGCTCCGGAAGTTTCTGTTTATATCGTAGACGTGCCGGGAATTGGCGTGCGTGCCGATGCCTTGGTCATAAAACGCGTACTGGACAGAAAGCCGCGTCCAGTTGTTGTATCCCAGACTGGAGTTGACGCTGCGGTTTGTCTGCCGGCTACCGTAGTCCTGCTGGCTGGAGAGGGGGGTCAGCGTGGTAAGGGAAAGCGGTTTTTTGGTAAAAAGATTCGCGTTGACTGCTGCCAGACCCATGCCCAGGAGGAGAAGCGAAAAGAGACAAAGGGACAAAGAGACAACGGAAGAGCGCACGAGAGACAAAAGAAACCAGGCAAAAGCAATGAGAAAGAGAACAGGGGCGGTCATGGTTACTGCGGGAGCTGTGAGCCGGGACAGGAGGGCGAGGCCGTTGGTCGGATAATTAAACACAAGTGCAGTATGGAGGTTGTAAAAGTACAGAAGCGAGAAGCATGAATACAGAATTATGAAAAGGGAGAAAAAATGTTTCTGTCCCTGCTTCATGATTCCCGCTGTATGATTCCAAACGAATGGAAACCACAGGAGGAGAAATACGATGATGGGAAACAGGTAGCGGTCGTGGGACTGGGTCATAAAGAGAAAAAAGGACGCGTTGACGATGATGAGCCCTTCAATGAATGTTTGAATGAGTCCTGCGGGTCCTGCCCCGCCTCTCCCTCCCGTCGATTCTCGCATTCCGTTTTTTTTCTCCATGCCATATGTGTGTACAGGGGAAGGCTGCGAATCGACGGGGCCCTTCCGGCGGGTCACCCACAGCTCCCCGCGCCAAAAGGCTTGTCTTAAGATTGTAAAAAGATAGAAGGATGAAAAAAGGAGCAGGCCGACTTGTTTGGCGTTTGCAACACCCAGGACCGCCACTTTGTCAGACATTCCCATGCCGGCCCCGCCTGCCGCAATCCACCAGAGGTTAAAGGCATTGAGGCTCATCAGTGGAAAATAGTCATAGTTGCCGGTGACGGCGGACAATACGCGGCCCATGTTTGCGGAAAGGAAAAATTCGATATTGAGGCCGAGGAATCCTACCGTAGCGCCGGTTACTGCCTTTATCAGTCCGTTCCACCCCAGGCTTTGCCAGACAAAGAGGAAAAGAAGCGGGCCGTAGATCATGTTCTGCAGTTTCGTCATCATGGCGAGCATAAAGACAAAACCCGCGGCAAAGGGCCGTTGCTTAAGCGTCAGCAGGAAGGCAAGGAGAAAAATAAAAACGCCCAGGGAGTCAACTTGGCCCCACCACGCTCCGTCGATCAGGGCAACCGGATTGAAAAGGTAGAGAGTGGCCAAGAGTAACCCCACGCGCTGACCGGAATCCGGCGATTGCGGGAGCCGCAGGAATCGGGTGAAGTGGTAGAGCAGAAAAGCGATTCCCAGATCTGCGAGAATGGGGAAAATTTTGGCGACAGCCAAAAAGACGAGGTTGGTGTTTTGCCAAAATTCTTTAAAATTATGCGGGTCGGAAACCAGGCTGTAGAGCCGGACCATAAATCCCAGGGTATAGGCAAAGGGAGTGGGATAGTTGTTGTTGGTCAGCTTTATCCCCTCCACAACGCCTTTGTCATAGGTCGCCAGCCCCCAAGATTTCCAGAAGCTTACATCCGCCTCAAAGCCGGGATTGGGGACGAGGAGAAGCCGCAGGAGGAGTGCGGTTCCAAAAACAAACGCGAGCAGAAATTTTTGAGGCATAAGGCCATCATACAGAAAAAATCTTGTTTGTTACAATTCGCAAAACGGGTTGACATGTCATACATAATTTGTTATAATTTTGTTACATATTATGATACCCGGCACGATAACAACCATCTCTGACCTCCGGTTCAAAACCAAACAAGTACTTGCCAGTGCTGCCAAAGCGCCGGTGTTTGTGTTTCATCGCAGTACGCCACGGGGGGTACTGCTGTCTGTGGCAGAGTATCAGGAAATTATGGATACGCTGGAAGATTATTACCTTTCCCTGCGGGCACAGGAGTATGAAAAGGAAGAAAAAAAGGGTATCCCGTGGATTTCCGACAAAAAATTGCGTACACAGTTAGCTCGCCGGTAAGCGTGTATGTACCTGCTGCTCTATCATCCGCGCGCGGCAAAATTTCTCAAAAAAATTCCCCCGTCCGATTCTGCACGAATAGTCAAAAAACTTTCCATTCTTTCCCGCAATCCCACTGATGCTCCGTCTTTGGACGTGAAAAAGCTTGCGACGACGAAGCGCAGCTACAGACTGCGCATTGGTACACTGAGGGTGATTTATGAAATCGATGCGCCGAAACGTGTTCTCTATATTCACGAGATTGGGTTCCGCGGAAGCATATATTAGCGCGGGCCGCTCGGCCCCAGGTAGGTGCCGCCGGCGGGAAGGACAATAGTGCCGTCCCGCGGCCGCCGCCATTCAGCCGCCACCATAACCGCCAGGAGGAGGACCGCCAGAATCATGAGTACCATGGATGCAGTTTGCACGGATTGTCGTTGCATTCACTTCATAGTAGCATAAACGGTGTGAGGGGCGGTGAGCGCACAGAGAAGAAGCGAATAATTTTTCATTGACGCTCGCACGCGGGTTGAAGGAACATGAAAAAGGAATACGTACCGGTTTTGTTGATACTCTTCTTTGTCGTTTTTTCCCTCTGGCCGACGGTGTATGAATGGAGGAATCGATATCGCGTCAGGCCGGTCCGCGCATTCGAACTTGTACACAATTTTTATACGGATTATAATTTTTACCTTTCCCGCATAAGGCAGGGCAGGGAAGGGGGTTTGCTCGTCCGGGAAAAATATACTTCCGAGCCGCACGCCGGATCGCTGGTACAGATTTTTTACCTCCTGATCGGCCGGGCGGCAGCGTGGAACAGGGTGCCGTGGCCGCGGATGGGCGACGCCTACCAGGCGGCCCGGATCGTGCTTTCTTTTAGCCTGGCCGGACTCATCTGGTGGTTTGTCCGGAGTCTGGTCAAGGGTTTTCACCGGCAGATTATCAGTTTTGTCGTGGTCATGACCGCCGGCACCTGGCCGATTCTCGTAAAAGTCGGCGCGGGCTGGAGGCTCGGCGGGTACATGCCGTGGTGGTCGGTGATGGACAGTCTGCAGCGGATCACCTTTGTCCCGCACATTCTTGCCGGGCAGCTTTTCATCGTGTTTTTGGTCGGTATACTTTCCCGGCCGGATATCATCAGGCGGCCGGGCAACCCGGTGTTTTTGGGACTCCTTGCGCTCATTTTGGGGTTGGTATTTCCGCCTGGGCTCGTGTTTGTCTGGACTGTCCTTGCCGGCCTTTCTGTCATTGAAGTGCTTTTATTTCGGCAGCACCGGGCCGCCTCCGGCCAGGCCGGCTATATCCGCGCAATACTCATCCCCCGACTGTGGGTGATCCTCCTTTCCGCACCGGCGCTTGCGTATCTGCAGTTGACACTCGCGGTGTATCCGTGGAAGCGGCTTATTGACTACGCGCTCCTGGGGCTCACGCCGTTTAACAGCATCGAATACGCCAAAGCCGTCGGCCCGGTTTTGCCCCTGGGCATCGCGGGGCTTGTCTTGGCCTGGAAGCGCCGGGATGAGACTCTGAAGCCGGCAGTCGCCTGGGTCGCAGCGTGGTTATTCCTTATGATCGTTTTTCAGTTTATTCCCCAGGAGTCTCCGCTGCGGTTTACCGAAATGGCGCCGCATATTCCTTTGGGAATTCTTAGCGCGTATGTTCTTTTTTGGCTGACGCAATCCGGCTTCCGGTTTCGCGGATTTCTACGATCCGCATTGCGTCTCACGGCTCACGTATTGCTTATCGCGCTTGTCCTTTCCGGCCTTCTGACCATGTATTCATCCTGGCTCTGGCAGAGAGATTTTATCGATCACAAAATGGCTGCGGATTACCCGTTGGTTCCGACCGGCAGCTACGTCATGTATCCGTTGCGGGACATGCTGGATGCCATGATTTTTATCCAGGACCACACGAGCAGGGAAGAGGTTATTTTATCGGGCAAAACCAGCGGTAACTATCTGCCGGTGTACTCGGGAAACACCGTGTATATCGGCCACGCGGGAACGGTGAATTTGGAGGAAAAGGAGCGGCAGGTACAAGCCTTTTTCAGCGCAACTATGAGCCAGTCTGCGGCGCGTGAGTGGCTCGCGCGTCGCGGATTACGGTATATTCTTTTTGGGCCCGAGGAGCGGGAGATAGGAGGCGTTTCCGAGCTTCGGCAGGCGTATCCGTTTCTTGCCGAGCTTTACGCCGGACCGTACTTTACGGTCTACCGGGTGCAGTAAAAGTATCGTTTGACCTATGCTTCACGTGTCGTCATTTCGCATGTCGTACGTATTTCGGCAGGAGCAGCTGCTTTTTCCGTTTATTGCAGGAAAGAAAGTCCTGGACTTTGGCTGCGGTAACATGACGTTGACGAAAGCCCTTGCCGGCCGCGGATTTTTGACTACCGGAGTCGATGTGGTGGAGCCGGTCAAAAAGCCGGCCGGGGCAACGTTTGTCCGCTACGGCGGCGTGAAACTGCCGTTTGGTGGCAAATCCTTTGACACGACCATTGCGTATCATGTATTTCATCACACGCAGGATCCGCTGGCCGCATTTATCGAAAGCGGCCGGGTGACGCGGAAGCGCATTCTGTTTGTCGAGCCGGTGTACAGAAGCCGTCTGGAGTTGCCGCTAATGCGACTTTTTGACCGGATGGGCAACGGTTGGCGCGCAGAAGATATCCCCATGCCGTACCAGTTCCGTTCGCAGCGGGAATGGATCGAACTGGTGGCAAAGGCCGGGTGGAAGGTCGTTCGTGTTCTCCCTGCAGGGGTACTTCCGGGCTTTTTGCCGATCGGCAAAACCCTTCTTTTTATCGCTGAGCCCAAGCCCTGAATGGGCGTCACCCCGTAAGGCTGTGAGGCTGTGAGGTCAGTGCCGCGATCCGTCCCGCCAGAATATTTAGCTTCGCAAGGGGACGCCTTGCGAAGCTAAATTGGTGCGCCGGTCGTTTCCGGTTTCTTGACTTTGGCAGAGAGAGAGAATACTATCCCTTCTAACGTAAAGGAGAACGGTATGACCGGAAGAGTTGAATTATTGAGGGCAAAACGGGATCCAACCACAAAGGAAATATTTCTGGAGCCAACGGGTGAAGAGTTTCCTCTGGGGTGTAATGATCGAATCGAAGGAAAGAACCCTCTTGGGGGGAAATTAGTGGTGGTGGGACTAGAATCCGGAAAAGGCGTTTGGCATAGAAGCGGGAATTATTCATTTAGCGGCAGTATTTTAACTCCAGAAGACACAAGCGTCTTGCATGTGCTGGATAGCCCGAGGGGTACTGTAAAGATTACACCAACCTAATCACGATTCCTCCATGCGTTTTAGTACACCTGGTTGTGCGTCCCGATGTCGACAAAATAGGCAATGTTGTCTTCCCAATAATAGATAATGCGGACATCACCGGTTACGGAAAAGGATCGAAAACCTTCTCTTTTGCCCTTTAAGGCGTGGTCATGCAGATACGGGTGGCGAGGGTTGTCTTGAAAAATCTCAATACGTTCACGAACTTGCGAGAGGATTTTTTGATTGCCTCCGAATCGCTTTTTAAAGGCGCGTTTAAAGGAGGTTTTGAAGATGAAGCGTATCATGAGTTCAGATACTTCATCATGTCCCCGACGTTAGTAAACGTCACGGTTTTTGCTTTTCCGCTTTTTATCTCCTCAACAATTTTGGCATACCGGCGTTCTGCCTTTGGAGAAAGCCGCTCCTCCCGGGAGGCGATCTCTACGCGGATTTCTTTTTTTGCGAATTTCTGCAACAGCAGCCGCACCGCATCCTGAAGTGTGGAAAACCCCTGATCCCGCGCAGTTTTTTCCGCCTTTTGGCGCAATTGTCTTTTCATGGGTATTTGGAGGACGACTCGATCATTCATATATTACCATTATAATGGTTTGGTAATGCCCAGTCAACCCCGATAGGATCGGGGTCAAGTCCCGGAAAGCCGCGGGGTTGACTTTGGCAGAGAGAGAGGGTACGATCCGTACTAATTTAAAGGAGATCACTATGACCGGAAGGATTGAAGCGCTCGACGATTTGGGGAACCCGACTGGTGTGGTGTATGAACTGGGGCTTAACGAAAGAATCAAGGGAACAAGTCCTACGAAAGTGCCCGTTGA
>CAYNWD010000004.1:0-10202 GCA_964400835.1 uncultured Gammaproteobacteria bacterium
GAGTTTTTTGCTTCGGCGGATTTTGCTCCGCCGAAGTACGCGGAGAAGATACCACAGGCGTTAGCCCGTGGAGCTTCATTTTTTCCGTGAAAACCTGACCGATAAAATGATGGTTTTCACGGTTCTGATGCGCTTTGTGCTATTGCGCAACTCTTAAATACTTTTTAGAATAATTCTATAGCGGCCGATTGCCTTTGTGCATAAACCCAATGGAGCAACATCCTGTCCCACAAAACGTTACCACCTTCCAGTTTCGCCTCATCGGCGACATGACCATTAAGCAGTTTGGCTACCTGGCCGGTGGTGCCATTTTGGGCTATATATCGCTCAAGCTCCCCTTGCCGTTTTTCTTCACCTGGCCGCTGTCCGGACTGTTTTTTTTCGCCGGGATCGGCTTTGCATTCATCCCGGTTGAAGAGCGGCCCATGGATGTCTGGGTGCTTTCGTTTATAAAAAGCATCTACAGTCCGACGCAATTCATCTGGTCCAAGAAGGGGAAGGCCGCAGAGGTTTCAAGAGTTACAAACGTTGCACAGGTGGCACAGGACACAAAGGCCGCGCCCAAGCCGGCACCCGCGGCTCCTGCGATTCCTCCATCTCCCGCGCCCCCCCGCTTTTCCTGGCCGCATGTGATCTCGGCAAATGTCGAAGAGGCAGGCTCGTGGCTGCAAAAGCACCTCAAAAAAACCACCCCTACTTTGGCGGGGAGGGTTGCACAGGGTTCAAAGGCGGCAAACGTTGCAAAGGAGTCTCCTCCAGCCCCGTCCGAATCTGGACCAGCCGGCGGATCGGCTTCCCAGACGATTCTTACGAGCCCAACATCAGTCCAGCAAACCCAAGGCCTTGAAACGCTGGTCGCCCAGCTGCAGCAGCAGCTTGCCCAAAAAGACCTGACCGCGGGAAAGCTTGCAGAACTTCAAAAAGAACTCGCGAATTTGGCTGAGGAAAAGCGCCGGCTGGAGGATGAGCTGGTTGCGATCAAACGAAAACCCATTGCCCCGCAGCCGTTACCGGCCAGAACGGCCACGCCCCAGACCGGCCAACCCACGGTCAAAGCACTGGACCCCACAACTGCAGCCAGGGCGGGAATACTGCGGCTCACTACATTCCCCAATGTCATTACCGGCATAACCAAGGATCCGGCGGGCAACCTGCTCCCCGGTATCCTCGTCACGGTCCGCGACAAAGACGACGTGCCGCTTCGGGCGCTTAAAACCAACAAGCTCGGCCAGTTCGGCGCAAGTACCCCGCTTCCTCCCGGCGTCTATATTGTGGAAATCGAAGATCCCCGCAGCCGCTACACGTTTGACCGCGCGCAAATTACGGTAAACGACACCGTGCTTCCGGCTATCGAAATTATTGCCAAGAGCCAGAAGGAAATTGACCGGGCAAAGCTCGCCCAGCAGATTTTCGGCGGAGGAAATACCTAAAAAAACCAATATATCCAGCCCTATGACGCAGCCCATCGTGCCCATCCGTTCATCGACGCAAGTCTTCACCGAAATCGAAGATATAAACCACGACATCGCGGTATTTGTGGACGGCTCGGCAGCGCTCGTTCTCTCCACGTCTGCCGTGAACTTCGGCCTGCTGTCGGAAAAAGAACAGGAGGCGATTATGTATGCGTACGCCGGGCTCCTCAACTCTCTTTCGTTTCCCATACAGATCCTCATCCGCTCCCAGCACAAGGATGTGACGGCCTACCTAAAAAGCCTGCAGGACCGCGAAGACAACCAAAAAAGTCCGAAATTGCGGCAAAACATTCATTCCTACCGGCTGTTTGTGGAGGCAACGGTGAAGGAAAAAGAGGTCCTGGACAAAAACTTTTACATCGTCATCCCGTTTTCGCGGCTGGAGCTGGGCGTGGGCGCCAAGGTGCTTTTCGGCGGCAAAAAACAGGGCCTGCCGTATGCTTTGGATTACATTTACGAAAAAAGTGTGACCGCACTTGCGCCCAAACGCGACCACATCATTCGGCTCCTGGGCCGGGTCGGGCTGCGCGCAAGTCAGCTGACCACTGAACAGCTCGTGAAGTTTTTCTTTCTCACGTACAACCCGGGGCAAATTGCGCCGGAAGGCCGACCGGCAGCATAACCATATGGACATAAAAAAAATCATCACGAAGCTCGTAAACCCCATGCCGCAGGAAACTCCGGCAGAAGGAAGCCCACCGGTGCCGGCGGGAGTCGTCGATATTGTCGCACCCGCGGCAATTGAGGTGGACTTTGATCACATAAAAATCGGCGACCGCTGGTTCCGTACGCTTTTTGTCGCAGGCTACCCGCGGTTTGTCAGTGCCAACTGGCTCGAGCCGCTCATCTCCTTCACCCATACGCTGGACATTGCCATGTATGTATTTCCCACGCGCTCCGAGGAGGTCCTGGATCGGCTCAAGCGCAAAGTGGGTGAGATGGAGGCAACCATCCAGTCGGATATGAAGCGCGGCCGCGTCATCGAGCCGTCCGTGCAGGTAGCGCTCGAGGACGCTTTGTCTCTGCAGCAGGAGCTGGCCAAAGGCAGCGAGCGGTTTTTCCAGTTTGGCCTGTATGTGACGATCCCAGCCGTGTCCAAAGAAGACCTGGACAAAACCACCAAGCAGGTCGAGGCGACCCTGGGATCGCTTCTTATCGTCACGAAGCGCGCGGTCCTGCAGATGGAGGAAGGATTTAAAACCACGCTGCCCATGGGGCAGGACCGGCTCATGATCTCGCGCAACATGGACACGACGTCTCTGGCGACCACCTTCCCGTTCACAACCAGCGAGCTCACGGCAAACGAGGGCATTCTCTACGGCATCAATGAGGGCAACGACAGCCTGATTATTTTTGACCGCTTTACGCTCGAAAACGCCAATGCCGTGGTTTTCGGCAAATCCGGCGGCGGTAAAAGCTACATGGTGAAGCTGGAAATTATGCGCGCACTGATGTTTGACACGGAGGTTATCGTCATTGATCCGGAAAACGAATATGAAACGCTCACCCACGCCCTGGGTGGCGAGTACATCCGCTTCCATTTCGGCACGACGACAAAAATCAACCCCTTTGACCTGTCTTTCCTGCGGCATAAAGAGAAAGGCGAGGAAAGCGAGCTCAATCAGAAAATCCTCTCCCTGCACGGATTTTTCCGCGTGGTCATGGGCAAGCTCACACCCAGCGAGGATGCGCTTTTGGACCGCAGCCTCATCCTCACCTACAAACAAAAAGGCATTACCCCCGATCCCGCGACGCAGGCGATTGAACCACCGCTTATGGAAGACCTCTACAAAACCCTCGTCGGCATGGAGGAGCCGTTGGCAAAGGGACTCGCCGACCGGATAGAGAAATTTGTCAAAGGAAGCATGGTGGGAATATTTGACCAGCAGACAAATGTCGAGATCAGAAATCCGCTCACGGTTTTTTCCATCCGTGACCTGGAGGAAGAGCTGCGGCCGATTGCCATGTACCTCATCTTAGACTTTATCTGGACCAAAATCCGGCGCGACAAAAAAAGAAGAATTCTGGTCGTTGACGAGGCCTGGTACATGATGAAGTTTCCCGACTCTGCCAATTTCCTTAACTCCATCGCCAAGCGGGCCCGCAAGTACTACCTGGGGCTAACAACCATTACCCAGGATGTCGAGGATTTTCTTTCTGTGGAACTGGGAAAGGCCATCATCCAAAACTCAAGCATTCAGATACTCCTCAAGCAGTCCGCCGCAGCTATTGAACAGGTCGCGGAAGTGTTCTATCTTTCAGAAGGCGAAAAACATCTCCTCCTGTCTGCTGATATCGGCGAAGGGTTGTTTTTTGCCGGGCCCGCACACGCGGCCATGCGCGTCATCGCAAGTCCGGACGAACACGGGCTCGTGACCACCAAGCCGCAGGAGCTGGAAAGGAAAGCCGGTACAGCCGGCCCCGCGACACAACCCCTGCCCCCGCAGCCAACCAAGCCCAATATGCCCAGCCGGCCGATTTTCACGGTCGAGCCGGTGAAGGGAGAGTAACCTATGGCCACAACAGACACCGCGACACTGACTTCGCAAACAGGGGGTTCGGCAGAAGCACCCGTTCCCGTACCGCCAGAAGAGGCGCTGCGGCACCTCATTTACGCCCAACTATTTTACCCTGCAAAATACGCGGAATTTGTCAAAAATCTCAACATCCGGGGCATCCCGTTTGACCCGGCAGACACCCGGTTTCTCTCGGCTCTCCGTGAATTCTCGGCTTCGTTTCCCGCGTTTCTCAAAGACGCAGCTGATCCGGCTGACCGGCTGGAAACATCCGTGCCGCTCGAAAACATTCAAGGGCTCAACACCGAACTGCAGGCTCTTCCCGACGCCATTGCAGCCGGAAGGCGTGAATACATTGGCGGGATCGTCGCTGACTATGTGCGAGAACTCAGAAAAAAAACACGGCTTTCGGGTGAAGATGAAATCCAAAAAAGGGCAGTTGAAAAAGTCCTTGCCGGCTCCCCGTCGGCAAATCCGCAGGAGGCAGCAGCAAATGTTGCCGCCTCCCTTGTCGCGGTCGCAACCGATGCCGCCGGGCCGCAAAATAAAGCTGCAATTGAAGAAGTTGCCCGGCCCATAGCAGCCAGCGTGGTTTCCCGGGTCGGTCCGCAGCTTTCCCGATTAAACACTCCCCTGCCGCAAAAGGAGAGCATTGTCAAGGCTGCCATCGACAACCCGCTGACGGATAAGCATGTCTGGATTGATGTCTTTGTCCGATCGGCATCCCGGGGCGAGGGCCTGGCAGCGGAGCGCATCGACCGGCTTGCGCTTTTGGCAGAAGGCATGGCCGCGGATACTTCCGGTGTTGACGAGACCCCCGGCAGCAGGGCAACCCGGCTGCTGCAGCGCTCCTGGCGAGCTGAAACCGCAATCGACCGGCTCACCCGGCGCCTTGGGGAAACTGCAGTTTCCCAGCCTGCCTTCCAGAGGTTTTTAGAAAAAGGAAACAGCCTGTTCGGTGCAGAAAAAACCGGGCCGGGGATCCTGGGCGGGCTGCGCAACCTGTTTGACGATGTCGCGGTTGCGGTTTTTAAGGGCCCGCAGGAACCAATTCCCGACATCCTCCACCTGGCACACCTGGGCATAGTCAGCGAGGTTCACCTGGTGAGCCTGGCCCACGTACAAACCGCGGGCCAGTACTCAAGGCGCCGCGGCGTCCTCGGCGGATTGGCAATCGGAATGGCCAAGGATCAGGCAGGCCGGTGGGTCATGAAAAAAGCAGCCGGTACAGCCGCGGGAAAAGCAGTGTCTGCGGGGCTCGGGAAGCTTTTGGGAAGCGCCGCTGGCGCTCTCGGCGGCCCGCTGGGAGCCGTCGCCGGGTTTCTCCTGGGAGACAAGGTCATAAATTTTCTCGGCGGCCTGGCGGGATCGTTTATAAATTTCATTACCGGCCGCAGGGGCAGCGGGAAGGAGGACGCGTTTTCTTTTAGCAGTCTCTCCTTTGTCCTTCTGGTCATCGGTGTCGCGTTTATTCCTATTATTCTCTGGAGCCTTTTCGTCGGCATGAACCAGCAGGCCATGGTAAATTATGCACTGACGAGCTCTCCTACCGAGCAGGGATCCCGCTACATAGGGGTTACCAAAACCCCCTCGGCAACGGTACTCCCCAATGGAAGCACACAGCCAATAACATATACGGTGACCATTCAGGCAACAGAGGTGGCGCTGACATCAATCGTGGTTGATGATACATTTTCCTCCTATTCCCAAAGCGGCCGCTCTTCCGGACAAAAACCGAACGTGTCCTGGCCGACCTCCCTTGCCGCCGGAGAAACGTTCTCGGCAACATATGCGCTCCCGGCAGGCACTCTGACTCCCGACACCGCAATAGTAAATACGCTGACCGTGACGGCAACCGCGGGAGAAAAGACAGGCGAACAAACGACGGTCTCCTCTTCTGTAGTCATCGGCTCGCCTCCTACCGGCTGCCTCGTCCAGGGACCGGCCGGCACCCCGGACGCATACGGACACGTGTCCTCGACCTGGTCCGCTACAGACTGGGCTGTGGTGGTCTCGGCCGCGTCCCGGCTCAGCGCGTCGCCTGCCTTTTTTGGAAAAATTTGCAGCGGCGGATCTGTGCCGGTTTTCCGCGTACAGACCGTCTACTACGGCGGGGCGGTCAGCGCTGGCCGCATATTCCTCTATAACGGCGGCGTGTCACAAGCCGCTGCCCTTTACACGCTTGCCCACGAACTCGGACATATTTTGGCCGGCCGCGACGCCAGACTACTGCAAAGCTTTTACGGCCAGGGGTTTATTCAAAAAGAAGGATTCCTTTGGACATATCCTTTTGATTCTGTATCAAAAGGCTCGAAGCAAACCACAGGCGGCATTCCCTCTGAAGACTTTGCCGAAACCATCGGCGCCTACGTAGTATATAAATTTTATTCGTTCAAAACCGGCCGCGGAGACGAACGGTCGGCGTTCAATTACCCGACTGAATATCCGCAGCATTATGATTTTGCGCGAAACACCATTTTTGGCGGGGTAGAATTTTAATTATGAACAAAAGGCTTGTGACTTTTCTCGGCGCCGTAATTGTTATTTTTGCAGGAATCGGCTTTGCTTTGTCGCGGGGCACGGGTCGGCCCTCCCCCCTCGTGCCAACGCCCTCACCCTCTCCATTGGCGGCAGTCTGGAGGGGAATTTCTCCCGGTGAAACGACGAGAGCGCAGCTTGAGGAGCAGTTCGGCCGGCCCACGGCTCTGCGCGACATTCCGGGCGGAACCGTTCTTGAATACCCCTCGGTCAATGAATACTGGACCAATAGTGTGTCTGTGCGGGGCGGTGTCGTTGGCGTCGCTATCGAGCGACTCTTTCCGCCGCAGGACACCTCTTTTGCAAACAAAGCGCGCTCTTTCAAGGAAGAGCCGGTCGTGCTCTTTGGCGACGACGCTGATTCAAATATTTTTCTTTTTGTTTTTGAGACCCGCGGGGTTGGATTTGTGGCAAATAAAGACAGTGACGTCGTGTTTGAGGTCTGGTATTTTCCTCCCGGCCCGGTTTCCTCTCTTTTGAGTCTGCCGGAATTTTCTTCCTACTCAACAAGCCCCGGGACAAGGCGCGACATATAGAAAATGTGCCCCCTTATGAATCATGCGCTGTTTTCCGCCTGCACCCGCACCGGCATAATGATGTGGAAAAAGCTGTCATCTTTGACCGGTTTAAAAACGCCGGGGTTTAAGGAGCCGGTCATTTCAAAAAGCAGTTCGTTTTCCGGAAAAACCGAGAAGAGCTCCAGGAGAAAGCGGCTGTTAAACGCAATCTCTCCGCCGTCGCCGTCGATTTTGGCCGCTACCTCGACCTCGTTCTCCCCCGCCTGGCTGCTGCTTGCCGAAACAGTAAGTTTTTGGCCCGACAGGGAAAGCCGCACAATGTTTGCGTTGTCGCGGCTAAAGACCGCGGCAGACTTGACCGCCCGCAAAAAACTCTCCTTTTCAACCAGCATGCGCGTCGTGTGACTCGTGGGGATTATGGCAGACACGTTGGGGTATTCGCCGTCAATAAGCCGCGTGGACACCTCGGTGTCTCCCACGACACAGGTGAGCTGATTTGCGTCTTTTTGCCGGCCCAAAAACACCTCTGTGGCCGCTTTTTCCTCTTGCCCGATTTTGACGACCTCGCCCAGCGGCCTGGCGGGCACAATCATGTCCAGGGGCCCTGCCGCGCCCAGGGACACGGTTTTTACGGAAAGCCTGTAGCCGTCGGTTGCAGTGATTTGGGTTTTGCCTCCTTCTGTCGACAGCCGCACCCCGGTCAGGGTCGGCCTCCCCTCGTCTGTGGCTGCCGCAAAAAGCACGAGCCCCAAAGAAGACAAAAAGCTTTCCTTGTCCAAAGAGAGCCCCTTCTTTGCAAGCGCCTCCGGAACCGGCGGAAACTCTGCCGCAGAAATGCCCGGGAGGGCCGCGCGAACGCCCTCGCTCTGCACAAGAAGGCTGTTCTCCTTCACCGACAGCCGGACCGACTCCGGCGGCAGGGTCAGAAGAAGTTCGGTCAGCGTCCTGGCGGGCACACACAGGCCGCCGTCTTTTTCAATCCTGGCTCCCACCCACACCACCTCGGTTGTTTCGAGGTTGGTGCCGGCGATCATAAGCCGGCCGTCTTTGGCTAGTAAAAGCACGTTTTGCACGATAGGCAGCTGCGGCCGGGGAGAAATAATTCTTCCGATTCGAACGAGCGCCTTTGTAATGTTTTCTTGAAGAACCGTTGCAATCATTTTCGTTTTTGTAAAAGAAAACTAAGGAATATTATTAGTAGAAAAAGATAGAAGCGGTTGGGGAAAAGTGTATGCTTTTGCGGCCTGTCTGTCAACGCCGCGAAAATGGCCCGGGGCACGGGCTGTGGATAACAGCCGCGCGCGGGTGTGTTTCTGGGGTGGATATTTTTGTGGATAATTCATGTGTTTTTGTGGAAAAGTGGAAAACCTATGGCCAGAGCCTTTGTTTTATCCCCTCTACCGACCGCCGCAAGGAGTCGTTTGTGGACAGTTCGCGCGTTATGGTGTCGACGCCGTGCATGATGGTGGTATGATCCCTGCCGCCCAGGAGGCTGCCGATGTCGTCGTGCGTCAGCCCCAGTTCGGTCCGCGCCAGGTACATAAACACTTGACGCGGCCGCGCAATGGGTCGGTCGCGCTTAGGGCCCTTTAGGTTGCCCGGCCGAAGATCAAAGTGGCCAGCCACGGCATCCAGAAGCTCCTGGCCCGAAACCCGCGCCGGCTTCTTTCCCCTCTCTCCGTTTATGGGTTTTATGCTCAGAAGCGAGGAGACAAGCTCTGTCGTAATCTGGCTGCCGCGGGCAGACACCTCGGTGACGAGCCGCCGCAAGAAGCCCTCGATGCCGCGCGTGTCGGTAATGTTTGCCGCGACAAGCTGGCCGACATCGGGTGCCACGGTGAGCCCGAGAGCGGCGGACTTAATGTTGACAATAGCCGCGCGAAGCTCAAAGTCCGGAACAGAGATGTCCACGATCAGCCCGCCCTCAAACCGCCCGCGCAACCGGTCCTCCAACCGCGCAATTTCTCCCGGCGGCCGGTCAGAGGTCAGGATGATCTGACCGCCGTCGCGCAAAACCGCGTTGAACGTGTGGAAAAACTCCTCCTGTGCCGTCTGTTTGCCTGCAATAAACTGGACGTCGTCTACCAGAAGAAGCTGCGGGCTGCGGTATTTTTGTTTAAACTGGCGGCTGGTTTTGGTTTGGATTGCCTCGACAATTTCATTTAAGAATTCTTCTCCCGTACAGCAGACGATGCGCATATTGTCGCCCTCTCCCAGGAGCTTGTTTGCAACCGCATGCATGAGGTGCGTTTTGCCCACCCCCACCCCGCCATAGAGAAAGAGCGGGTTATAGGCCTGTCCCAGTGTTTTGGCAACTGCGGTTGCCGCGGCGTAGGCGAGATGATTGGATCCTGATACGGCGAAATTCTCAAACGTGTAGGTCGGGTTCAACCGTATTTTCCGGGCTAGGGCAGCGCGGTCAATCGTGGGCTGCTGAAGGCCGCTAAACAATGGGCCCGCGTCTTTATCGGAAAGAGGCTTGTGGCTGGCGGAAACGATAAAAACAAGGCTGGTGTTTGTTTTTGTGTGGTGGTCGAGAATGCTTTTGACCAGGCTATAGTAGCGCGACTCGATGAGGCTGCGCATCATGGGGCTGGTCGTTCCTATGGTTGCCACCCCTGCCTCGAGGCTTACGAGTCTGGAGCTGGCAAAATGTGTGTGAAACGTGGCCTTTGAGACCGACAGTTCAAGCTCGGAAAGAACGGTCTTCCAGAGTTTTTCCGTATCCATAGGTTTTGGTATTGGTTGGCAGGGGCAAACCCAAGAAAATTTCAGGGAAATAACCTGGGGATAAGTTGTCCACATCGTAGATAACTTATCCACGAAAGTCAATACGGATTTTTTGTCGCGTAAGGCCGGGCCAAAGTTGTTTTCAGCCGGCAAATACAGTATGGTAGAAGATGTGAAGATAACCGAACTTCAGCGCAAACACCAGCGGCTTGTCTATGAGTCGTATAAAGTTTCAGCCTCGGCAGCCGAGCTCACCATCACCTTTGTCCTGACGCTTCAGCCGGGCCCTGATATTGTATTCCGGCCGAGCGTCACGCTTCCCCTTGCTGCGGTACCGGATCCGGCCGCTGTTGACCGTTTTGCCTTTCACCTGGGGCTCGTTGAGTGCATAAGCTACTGGAAGGCGGCGTGTCCTGTGGAATTGGTTG
>CAYNWD010000004.1:10212-13570 GCA_964400835.1 uncultured Gammaproteobacteria bacterium
GCAGGCAGCCTAGATGATGAGCAGGTTAGCTGGTGGCACGACCTGTTTATGGCCGGGCTCGGAGAATTTTTTTATGTTAACAACATTGATTTTACGCAGCCAGACTTTTTTCGAATTGTGGCCGATCCGGGCTCAGGGTCTCCGTCTCTGCCTGGCTCCCCGCCCGTCCCCGCCGGCCGAAGCACGTTGTCCTCCCCGGATCTTCTTTTGGTAGGCGGCGGAAAGGACTCGGCCGTGAGCCTGGAAATTTTGCGAAGAGCGGGCCGGGCCGTACGGCCTTTAGTCCTCAACCCCACCCCGGCTGCGCTTGAGAACATTCGGCTTGCAGATTTTTCCGATCCGCTCGTGGCAAAGCGCACTATAGACCCGACACTTTTGGCGCTGAACAGCAGCGGGTACCTCAACGGCCACACTCCGTTTTCGGCGTATTTGGCGTTTTTGGGTCTTTTTGTCGCAGAGCTTCACACGAGCGCTTCTGTCATGGCGTCCAATGAGGCAAGTGCGAACGAGGGAAATGTCGAGTTTCACGGGAGGATCATAAATCACCAGTATTCCAAAAGCTTCCGCTTTGAGAAACTGTTCCGGCAGTACGCAGCTTCTTACCTCACCCGAAAGGCAACCTACTTTAGCCTGCTGCGGCCGCTTAACGAGCTTCAGATCAGCCGGATATTTGCAGGATTCCCTCGGTATTTTCAGTCCTTCCGAAGCTGCAACGCAGGAAGTAAAACCGGCAGCTGGTGCGGGCAATGCGGGAAGTGCGCGTTTGTGTACCTTTCCCTCTTTCCGTTTGTGGGATATAGGCAGATGATTGCAATATTCGGGTCGGATTTTTTTGGCCGGCCGCAGATAATAGAATTTATTCGGCAGCTTGTTGGGCTTGAAAAACAAAAACCATTCGAGTGTGTGGGCACGAAAGAGGAGGCCAAGCTTGCCCTCGCGTTAAGTGTCAGGCGCTACCGGGAGGTAGGGAAAGAGCCCCCCCTGGAGCTTGTCGCTATTGAAAAAGCCATTGGGCAGACTGACGAAGGAGTGCTGACCGCGTGGAACAGTGAGCATTTTGTGCCAAAGCATTATGAAACATTACTGCGACGAATGCTTCGGACATAAATTATGGAAGAAATCAGGGGAAATAATGCATTGATATTGGGATACGGAAAAGAAGGACAAAGCACGCATCGCTTTCTGGAAAAACATTTTCCGGGGCTTAGGGTTGACGTTGCGGATCAAAAGGACGGGAAGGGCTACTTAAGCCGCCTCAAAGATTACGATACCGTGATCCGCTCGCCGGGCATCCCTGCCGCAACCCGGGCACTTGCGACATACACAAAAAAACGGCGGCGGGGGGCCGAGTGCCAGGAATATATTTTTTTTTTTTTTTTTAAACGTAACCATCGGAGTGCCTGGCATTATAGGTAACAGTACGACCGCCAGCCTCATTGCTCATATGCTCTCTCAAAAATTTTCCGACGTTCGGCTTGTAGGCAATATTGGAAGTCCCATGTTGGATCACCTTGACGGAGCGACGAACAAAACAATCTTCGTCATCGAGCTCTCGAGTCACCAGCTTGAAGATTGCCGCTACAGTCCACAGGTCGCCGTACTTTTGGATATTATGCCAGAGCACCTTGATTACTACGGGAGTTTTAGCGCATACAAAAAAGCCAAGTCCAACATTGTCCGGTTTCAGACAAAGGCAGACGTTGTTTTTTTCCACCCGGGCGTGCGGGAGCTTGCGGACATAAGCCCCGGCAAAAAGCTTGCGTTTGGAAAAAGTGCCTTTTCTTCGCCGAATCTTTCGGGAAATATCATAAACATGCAGGCGGCGTTCACGGTGGCAAAGCATTTCGGCATTACAAAAAAACTCGCGTTATCT
The DNA here is from genome assembly GCA_964400835.1 of uncultured Gammaproteobacteria bacterium. Lineage (GTDB taxonomy): Bacteria > Patescibacteriota > Microgenomatia > UBA10105 > UBA927 > CAYNWD01. The sequence continues at coordinate 12,086 of CAYNWD010000004.1, forward strand.
GCACTGCAATCATTCCGCCCCCTTCCCCACCGGCTTGAATTTGTCGGAGAATATCGCGGAATCAAGTTTTACAACGATTCGCTGGCAACCATTCCGCAGGCAACCATTCATGCGCTCGAGGCATTGGGAAGCGATGTTGAGACGCTCGTTGCCGGCGGCTTTGACCGGGGGTTGGACTATTCGATTCTTGGGGAGTACTTGGGTAAACATCCGGTGAAAACCCTCATTTTGTTCCCGGATACGGGTAAGAAAATCCATGAAGCAATGAGAGCGTATCACGTATCACGTATCACGTATCATTTTGTAAAATCAATGGAAGAAGCAGTGCGTCTGGCCTACCGCCACACCCCGCGGGGGAAAATCTGCCTCCTCTCCCCTGCTTCGGCGAGCTTTAATTTGTTTGCCGACTACGCCGACCGCGGCAATCAGTTTGCGGAATGGGTGAGGGCGCTGGGACACGCTTGATTTTTTCGGAAACGGGTTGACTTCTGTTTGTCGCTCTGTGCTACAATATCCGTCATTGCGTGAGGGAGACCCATTATAAAAACGTTTTTATGAGCACAACAGATAATCTTGCGAATAAACTGGAAGAATTAAAAAAACAGGGAGAGGATTCGTTTTTGGCCGGCGCTCAGTACCGAGTGTTGCGGGCGTTGTCGCAAATTGCCCGAGCCAATAAAAGCATAAAGCTAACACCTGTGCTCACCCACGAAATTCTCTATCCCTCATTTACCGCTGAAATTAATTTCCTGGTCGAGTTTAAAGGCAAGACCTATGTGTGTCTGGGACTTCGTTCATGGTTCGATGACGGAAAACCATATTTTCCGGGTCACATTGCCAAGGGAGGCATCCGGTATCTTGGTGTTGAGGGCATCGGCGACGGGGTGCAGACCATTAAAGACGAGGAGGAAGCAAAGAAATTGGCCGTTGACGATGCGTTTGCACTGGGGCTAGAGATGCTTGCAAAGAACTCCGGTGTGTATTTTGACAGACTCCTGAAAAAATCCGGCCTTGCGCACCGCCACAGCGTACTAAAAAAACTGCGCGTTCGGGGCGGATCCAAGGGTATCATTGTTGGTCCCCGATCAAGTCATCTGCCGGACCACAACGAGTTCGTCAGAGCCGCGTTAGACGCATACGGGTACCAGTTGGGCCTAAAGGGGGTTGTGGGTTGGGATCGGGATGTCCCCGCCGGAGACATCGCAACGACTGGAACCGTCCGTGGTGCCTCGGTGCTCGATGGATTTGTTGACGGGTACGCACGGGCAGTACGTGATTTAAAAATTCCCATGCCGAGGCACTTGGTGGTTGGGGTGGTCACAGGGAAAACAGCAGACGCGAAGTACAGGGGAAACGCAGCCAGGGGGGGCGCAACGGGGTTTGGTACCGTTGAAGCGCTCAAAGCGTGGGCAGAGGACAAAAAGAAAACATTGGCGGACCTGCGTGTGGTATTTGACGGATCAGGCAATGTGGCACTGGGCGGAG
>CAYNWD010000004.1:13580-36887 GCA_964400835.1 uncultured Gammaproteobacteria bacterium
TATAGAACGATGGTGGGTTTAGCACACAATGCTGAGGGGAAATTGGTCAAGCAAAAGCCAAGCGCCAGTCGTTGGTAGAGTGGGCTCAGTCAAAAAAAGACATGGTTCAAGTGGTCCAGGGCTCCTCGCTTGTTGAAAGTAAGGTCAATCTTTGGAAAAAATCCAAAATGAATGTGCTTTTCCTTTCTTCTGCCGAGCGGATTATCAATAAGTCTAATGTACACGTTTTGCCGGAAGGAATTCTTATTGTCGACGGCGCCAACGGGCCGGTAACGCCTATTGCAGAGGAAATATTGCCCAGGATGAAGATAGACCATTTGACCGGTTCGTTTGCTAATTCAGGCGGCGTGACAGGATCGCTTATAGAGTGGGCAGCCAATGTGGCAGATATTCAGATTTCGAAAGACAAAGCCGAAGAGATGATCCGCCTCGATATTCAGTTAAGCTTTGGTGAAATGAAGGCTTTAGTAAAGAAAGGCGTGGTAAATTCATTGGCTGACGCTTTTTACTATATGGCCATGAAACGAGTAGTTGAATACAGGGCGAGTTGAACTATAGGTCTTTATTCTCTATAATCGCGAAGCCTTTGGCGTTGCTCTAAGGCGGAATGTTTTTGAGGCGATTATGGAGATAAAACCAACAAGACAAAGAGAATTCTCTGATACCCCGCGGAGTGCCAGAAAACTAGAAGGCGTCACCCCGATGGATATTGTCCAATCCCCTTTTGTCAACTTTTTACCTCAGGAGCCTAATTTTGTGCATTCATGGGCTGAGGGAAGCCTTGGAACAATTTTTTTTGAGCAGCAAAGAGAAGAAGAGTTGAAGCGCCTCTTCCCCGATTGGAGCCCGGAAGACCGCGGACGTGTTATTGCAGCGGAGGGAATCCGTGGCGCCAAAGAGGTAGTTGCCGGCCTTGCGGAAATCCAAAAACCCTCCAATCCGCAAGAGAAACGACGAGTGATGTTGATTGCAGTTCAAGGGTTTGTCACCGCAGACGGAGTGGTTAAAATTGAGCGGGCAATGAGAGAAGCCAACGAATTGGGGTTACCCATTGTTCATCTGAATGCCATTGCATCTGCAGATTTTACCCTGGAGGCAGAAGTTGGACAGATTGCCAGGAAAATTTCAGATACCATGGCAACCGCATGCGAATTGACCGTTCCGAAGGTGACGTATGTGCTTGGAGAGGCAGCAAGCGCGGGCGCGCACGCAGGCCTCCATCTTTTGGATGAAATTCATGTAACGGAAAACGCTCTATTGTCCGTCATACGGCCTTCAGCAGCGTTTGAGATCTTGCGGTGTCAGCACGATGTAGCCCGACTGATGGAGCAAAAATTAAGACAAGCAGGAGTGCCGGAATCAGTCTCTGATATGATTTTTGGCCAGATTGCCGTCGATACGGCGAAAACACAAAAAGTGAACGCCTCTCTTCTCCAAGATTTGGTAAACGCTAAGGAGCGGGTACACAAGAGCGCAATAGGCGAAGCCATGCTGATTCTGGGGGCCCACGAGGGCAAGTATGTGCGCGGAATGTATCAGCATGGCGCGGATTCCATAACGGTTCATACGGATTATCTGAATAATTTGTTTACTTCTGGGGGAGACGTCAAGATTGAGGATTTTTTTGATACGCTTGCGACAAATTGGCAGAGGGCCCTATCTTATCGTGAAGATGAAAGCCAGTCGCCAGAAGTTTATTTAAGACTGTCAGTGAACCTGAATCAAAAAGGAAAAAATTTATGGACAGACAAGATAATTCGGGAGGTTTTGGCAAGATTTTATCCTTTGGGGTTAACTGGTATTCGATTATCCCCAGAAAGCTCGACCCAAAAAGCCGTTTTACGGATTACCCGATTGGCTACTGCAGTTGAAAGAAAACTTCAACTTCCTGCGGGCACGTTAAAAATCTGTCTCTCTGTGGAGAACGAGAAAAAAATTAACAGATTAGAACAGGTCGCCAAAGCCAGTCCCCGCACAACCAAGGTAGTCATGGGCGTAAGAGATTTCATACACAATTTACAAGAAGAAGGGGTGGAAATTGATGAAAGAAATTTTGGCCATAATCGGGTCAAACAAGCAAAGCAACGATTAGTAGAAATTGCAGAGCGGCTCCGAGGAGAGGGACGCGAACTCAAAATGCTATTTTCCTGTGCTTCCGTTTACGGCGATGTGGGTTCACTCAGAAGTGAGACGTGGGAGAATCAAGCGCTTGGTGCAGATGGTGTTTTGGTGCTCGGACCGGATCAACTTTCGTGGTCGAAAGCGATTCTTGCTGGCGTCGTGGATTCTCAAGGGAATATACAGGAAGGGGTTTTAGAAGAAATAGAAGCACATAGACACCAGGGGTTTAAAGACATAGGTGGTGAATGGTCGGGACTGCTTGAACCGGATTTTTACAGACGCATCTACCGCGAGTCGTATCAAGAAGTTGTGGGGCGTATCATAGAGGCCTCTCATACAGATCCGCAGAGCCTTGTGGCATCGGGTATCGCAGAAAGCATAGTTCGGGCAAGTGGTTCGGCGGAGGCTATATCTGCTGTGCTCGTAGAGCACATATTTGGGGTTTTAGCCAGATATGATTCCCTCACGCGAGAGCAGGTTTATCAAGAAAGGCATGAGCGTCTTGCCAGATTAACTCGGAGCGTGTTTGTAAGGGGAGAGGCAATCAATCCACGGGGTGGAAGAGTGTATCAAGAAGTAATCTCTCCACTCCTTGACAATCCAGAAGAATTTGAGTCAGTGGGTCATGATCTTTACCCAATAATCCCCACAGACGTCTTGTCGGCTTTGAGTCGGGCAACAACGATGGAAGATCTTTTACGAGAGAGTCAGGAGCGAACCAAAACGCCAGCTGGCATAGTTGCTGGATTTGGTGCAATCAAGGGTACAGAGGTGTTGCTCATTGTGCGTGACCCAAATTTTATTGCCGCAACCGCGGGCGCCGCAACAGGAGCAGCGATAAGAGAAATTTTTCAACATGCTATCAATCGCAAGAAAACGACAGGAAAAGCACTAACGGTTATATTTATCGACACATCTGCAGGTGGTAGGGTTCAGGAGGGTGTTTACGGCTTGCTGCCTTCCGAATTGGCAGTAGAAGGAATCGTAGCGGCTAAAAAAGAGGGGATACAATTCGTCCACGTTGCCAGTAGATACGTATTAGGCAGCGATGCAATTGGGCCTTACTACCAAGGAGATCGTTTGGTGATTCTCGGGAAAGAAACACAGATTGGTTTAGCAGGCGAGCGATTGGTTTTTGCAAGTTCCCCGCGAGGATCGACTGAATTTCCTCCTGGATTTCGGAGGGGAGAGTACCACAGGAAGATGGGTAACGTTGATGCATTGGTCGACACTTTTGAAGAACTGAAGACATATTTAGAGCAGGTTTTACCGTCTCTACATGAACAAAATTGAACGTGCAACAGAACAACAGTTTTTTAGCTTTTTGCCTGGAACCGTAGGGTGCTGGTCGCCGAGTGCTATTGGTGTGGCGTTAAGCGAGGGCCTAAGCGAAAAAAATCATGCATTTTATATCATTGGTCGTGAAGGGAGTCTAACCGCCCAAGCTTTACGCGAAAACCCAGTAATGACTGTGAACGGAGAAAAAAGGGAGATACGTGAGTATTTTTCCGAAGGACTGCAAGAGGCATATAAAGACAGGGGGTTGCCAGAAATTACTATCGTTGGTTGTAGCCCCGACAAATTAAAAGAATTTAGCGAAGAATTTATACAGCTTGTCGAAAAAATAGACAAGGAAGAAGGGATCGAAGCTTCTTTTCATGTCCAACAATTGCCAATCTTCATTTTGGTGGCGAACGGCATATACAATCAATCATTGATAGATGCGACAGCAAAAAAATTAAAGAAAAAAGTAGGAGAAGAAAGCACACGGTTAGCTATGGAACACATAGTGCGGGGAACGGCGTACGTTTCAGCCAAAAGAGAAGGAGAATATGCCGATGCAGACTACAGAACTGAAAGCCATGGCGCTGTGGTTTTAACAGGAGGAGCAACATGGGCAAGAGAAAGAGCCGTCCGCTACAATCAGAATTCGACCGTAACGTTTATAGACGGCAAAGAAGACGTGTTACAAGCAGAGCTGCAGAAAGCATACACCACGCTCATGACCAATGTTCTTGCTCTTGCGAACTGCTATGATTATCGCCGAAGCCAACCAAACATAGATATACCAGTTGGTCGCCTTCTTTACCATCGCTTGCCCACGGCCGATGGACCCGCGTACGCAGAAATAGAGGGAATTCGTGACTTATATATTCAAACCGGACGAGCTTTTTTTGAAGTAGCACATGCATTGGGAAAGTTTTTAGACTACCCGACATGGGAAGCGTTTGATGAAAGACGGTTTTTGCGACCACTGCGCGAAGGGAATAGAGCGGGTGATTTCTATCGTCATATTCCCTCAAGCATCCAACACATTGCCATGGGAGTAAAAGCTGGTTGGCAATCAAGTGATCAATTTCCTCCGTCAGAAGCAGCAGTCTTAGGGCCTTTGATTGCATATGCAAAAAAACACGGCTTAAGAGAAACGAGAAAGAATTTAGAGGGTTTAAGAGATAGGATTGTTGCCAACATAGAAGCAGTTTACCAGGCGTATCGAGAGCCACAGGTGGTTGATGCTTTGCCTGGAACAATCGAAACATTTTTGGGCGATTCTCGAGACACGTCATTTGTAAAAGTCGGTTCCCCCAAGGCAATTGGTCTTTCTGAAGAAGAGATTCGACCCTATATTGTCGTCGGTACTGATCCCAAAAAAGATGGTTATATAATTCCAATGAGCGCGACAGTATTCGCCTATGGGCCCGAAAAGATTCCCGGTACTGTAGCATTTATTACCAACGGCGCAGGTTTCACCCTTGATTTTCTTGACCAATCAGTTGCGGCTGGTGTGAGGTCCGGTTTTATCTCTGATCTGCGACTGAATTTTGAAGAAGGCAAGTTTTATTTAGCCATGAAAATGGCGCTAGCTGCTAACTCAAGGATTAAAACAATTGTCATTAACGTTTTGAGCACGTTAACAACAGCAAAAGATGTAGCTCTTGCGATTGAACGCATGTCTGGAGAGTATCCAAACATGCAGTTTGTCGTAAAGTTGGAAGCAAGGAATCAGAGCGAGGGACTCGAGATACTGAGGGGACTGCAAGAGCAAAAAAGAAAGATAGTTTTTACCGATAGCAGTTCTCAGGCGTCGATAGAAAACGTTGAGCCCTTGACACAGGAACGACTCCTTTGGCACGTGAAAAGTTTCGAAGGAACAACACCGGATAGATACTACGAAAACCGATATGGCAGAATGGAAGAAGAGCTGCATGAACGTCTTCGCCGATCTTTTGAAAAGAGAATAAAGTATTTACTTACGCCAGAACCTCTTTCCCCCACCACGGGCAGGGAGATTGGCGTGTTAGAAAAAAAGGCTCTCATGAGTTTAGATGCAGTTTTTGGCCACGAGTTTTTTCCGACGGAGGAAGGAAAAATATTCATAGGCAAGCCGATAGTCGTAATTTACGGGTATGGCAGAACTTCGTTAACACAGGCAAAACTTATAAAAAAAGCAGGGACTGAAGTGGTTATCCTCCACCCAATGGCGGTCCACAAGATAGAAAAGGGGGTTCGCAAAGATCTTGAAGCACTCGGAATTCCAGTGATGACTAGCCAAGATGAATTACGGGTCGCAATTGAAGATAACTACTCATATTCCCCGCCTCAAATTTTAGGGCTGATATATGAACCATATAGTCCGGGAATTGAAACAAGAAGCGGAGTCGTTACGTACAGGGAGCGAATTGAAGTGGCCATGAATGCGCTCGTCAGTTTAAAGACAGATAGTGGTTTACTGCTTCGCTCTATTCTCATACCAACAGAAATGGTGCCAACTAGCACGACAAAAATTTTATTGCAGTTGGCAAGAGAAAACGATATTTGGTTTATTGGTCCGAATGCGCCTGGCGCAACGAGGACATTTGAAGGCATGACTCAGCACGTGAAGCAGGGGCAGATACCTGCACAGGTTGTAGCAACAGGAAGTGTTTTGGTTGCCGGAATGAGTGGCACGATGCTTTTTGAAACGCTAGCAGTTCTCAGAAAAAATGGGTTGGGAATTAGCGCTGCTCTTTCTTTAGGCGGTGATAAGACAAGGGGTTTAAGTGCTCGGGATGCGGTGCTCATGGCAGAAAAAGACGCGAGAACAAAGTACGCTGTTTATCTTGGTGAACCGGGTGGTGTTGCAGCCCAAGAATTAGCAGATATTATGAAGGCTGGGTTGATTACCAAACCAGTCATTGCAAGAATTACAGGAAGAAGCCTTCCGGATAATTGTTACGTAGGTCATGCTGGATCAGTGACGCATGGCAGTGGATATGAACGAGCGAACATAAAAATTGAGGTGCTAGAACAGGCGGGAGCGATTATTGTAGAAACGCCTGAGCAGATAGGACAAGTTGTAAAATATTTAGATCTTCACTCAGAGCTTGGGCAGATAGATGTTTTCTCTCAGAACTTTTTACAAGCAAAACAGATACTGGAAGAAGCGCACGCATTAGCAACCAAAGCAATAAAAACTGTTGTGAAACAAAAGAAAGTTTAATTTTAACAGGTTAAGCTAGTTTACGGTTTATACCCTAACATCTCCTTGAACTCGCGAGCTTTAATCTCTTTAAAGACTACGCCGACCGCGGCAATCAGTTTAAGGAGCGGGTGAGAAAGTTAGGACAATGAGGAGCTAATAGAGAAAATATTTGGCCACTTTTTTGGTATGTTCGAGGATGTAGCCGTGGACCGAAGGTGTACAGGCAATGTGGCCCGCTCGTGTAAACCAAGGATAGGGGTTCCCAGCATAGTCCGAAACAATTCCACCGGCTTCTTTTACAAGATGAATACCTGCGGCATAATCCCAAACTTGAGGGTGAGAGCAGAGCAGCCCTTGTATTTTGCCTCGGGCTACCAGACCCAAATTCCCTGCTTCCCCGGGGATCATAAGGAGTGCCCGAATACCCAGCGGTAAAATTGGAGCAAGTTTGGCCATGGTTAGTTTCCGCGCGCGGACACCTTGGTCAAGCGCGATGACGGATTTTTCCAAGGGAAGATCACAAACAAAAATACGTCGGTTTTCAACATACGCGCCTTTCCCGGTTTCTGCCCAGAGAACTTCGTTGGTAGAAGCAAGGAAGAGGGCCGAGGAGACCGGTTCCTGGTCGAAAAAATAAGAAACGGAAACAGAGTAGAACGGCAATCCCGCGGCAAACGAGATGGTGCCGTCGATGGGGTCGACGATCCAGAGGTGCTTGTGTTTGGTAGGGTCTATAGTCGGGCTTGTTTCTTCAGAGAGAATTGCGTGGCCGGGAAAGGATTTATGAATGACCCGAAGGATAAGATTCTCTGCCTGCAGGTCTGCATCAGTGACGATATCTGGGTGGACTCCCCTCTCTTTTACCTTTTCTTCATGCTTCCTTTGGACGAGTGAACGAAGAAGATTGCCCGCTTCCGCCGCCGCCTCGATTGCCACTCGCGTCGTTTTGTTCATGGCAGGGCTGATTATATCAGGGGAGGGCAAAACAGTGGACGCTCTCGTTGCGGATCGGGTATAATAGGATTATGCCCAAGCGCACCTACCAGCCGAAAAAGAAAAAACGCATCCGCACACACGGCTTCCGCAAGCGCATGAAATCCTCCGGCGGCAGAAAAGTTTTGAAGCACCGCCGCCTGGTCGGCCGCAAGAGGCTCGCGTAAGGTATGCTGCCTTCGAAAAACCGCCTCTCCCCTTCGCAAATACGAAGAGTACTGCGCTCAGGCAGGAGAACCGGGAAACACCCGCTGCAGATGACGTATCTGCCAAACAGCGTCGGCACTGCGCGTCTCGCTTTTATCGTCCCGGTAGCTTTTGACCGTCACGCAACCGCCCGGAACAGAATGAAGCGGTTGCTGCGCGAGTCAGCCCACCGGCTGTTACCGGAATTGCCGGCGGTTGATGTCGTAGTTCGGGTCCAGGCGAAAATGTCAGATGATACCCAGCAAAGCACAGAAAGAACTCTGCGGGAGATACTTACGGGTGCGAAGCTTCTATGAAACGTCTCGTCCTTTCTGCGATCCGGTTCTATCAGCGCTACCTTTCCTTTGACACCGGAATATTTAAGTTTTTGTTTCTGACCGACCGCGCGTGCCGGTTTACTCCGCGCTGCAGTGAGTATACATACCAAGCAATCGAGGCCTATGGTATAATCTACGGATCGTGGTTGGGGCTCAAACGCATTGTCCGGTGCCATCCGTGGAACCCGGGCGGAGAAGATCCAGTACCGACATAAAAGCATCAAGCATCAAATCACAAATTTCAAACAATTATCAAAACGGCTGAAAACTTTTAAATTTGGATATTGTTTGGAATTTGATACTTGAAATTTGGAATTTTTAGTTCTATGACTAATCCGACATTTTGGAATCAGTTTTTTGTTTGGCCGATAGTCAACTTACTCCTCGCGTTCTATAAGCTTTTTGAGGCGCTGGGTGTCCCCGGGCCGCTCGGGTTTGCCGTCATTGCCCTGACCGTTGCCATACGGTTTCTTTTGTACCCGCTCATGTCCAGCCAAATGCGTTCGGCCAAAAAGATGCAGAATCTTAAGCCGCACATGGATGCACTGGTCGCCCGGCACAAGGACGACAAAACGAAACTGCAGCAGGCGCAGCTTGAGTTGTATAAGCAGCACGGGGTCAATCCGGCCGCCGGCTGCCTGCCGCTCCTCGTCCAGTTCCCGGTACTTATCGCTCTTTACAATGTTTTTTATGCGGTGCTGCAAAACGGCGATCTGGGAAAACTCGTTGCGGATATTAACAGTGTCACCTACCTCCCCTTCCTGAAGGTAACAACTCTGGACCTGACATTTTTCGGGATCAATCTGGGCGTGAAGCCGAGTCAGTGGCAGACCCACGGGTGGTGGCTTCTGGCCATACCGGTTATTACGGGGCTCCTGCAGTGGTTTCAGACAAAACTTATGATGGGAGCACAGCCATCAGCAATCAGCCATCAGCAATCAGACAAATCAAATCTGAAAACTGAAGACGGAAAGCTGAAGACGGAAAAAACGGACACGGCGATGGAAATGCAAAAGCAAATGGCCATTATGACACCCATAATGTTTGGGTTTTTTGCCTACCAGTTTCCGCTCGGCCTTGCACTGTACTGGAACATTTTTGGTATCATGGGCATGATGCAGCAGCTCCGCATCAATGCGGAGAATAATCCAATAGTCAAATAGTTACACAATCAAATGGAAGCAATAGACCAAGCAAAGGAATCATGGGCATGATGCAGCAGCACTTGATAAATCGAGAGCGCTAGGAACTCATTGCTAAATACGTATTAAAACTTAAGAATTAAAAATTGATTAGAAATTAAGAATTAGAAATTAGAAATTTTCAGAATATGGAAAACGTAGACAAGGTGAGAGAGTTAACAGAGGAATTGCTCTCTAAGCTTGAAATAACCGGATCGGTTTCCGTGGATGTTGATGAAACCGGCGCGTACCGCGTGCACATAGAGACAGAAGAAACGGGTCTCCTGATCGGTTTCCACGGCCGCACACTCGAGAGCCTGCAGGTTATCTTGGGAATTATGGTTTCCAAAAAACTGGATAGCTGGGTGCGGCTGTACGTGAATGTCGGCGATTATCGTGAAAAGCGCGAAGAGGCGCTCATGTATATGGCCCAAAGAGCTGCCGAACGAGCGCTTGTTTCCGGCAGACCCGTCGAGCTCACGCGCCTTTCGGCAGCAGAGCGCCGTGTTATTCACCTCACGCTTTCCGGTGACGATCGGGTTGCAACAGAGTCAGTTGGCGAAGGCGACAGCCGTGTGTTGGTGGTAAAGCCGAAGTGATAGGCCGCTATAGCCTTATTTTGTACTCTCTTCCCCCCACCCCCTGAATCTGAACAGTGGCAACGTTGCTCGTTAAATTTATCAAGGCATAGGAGTTCGACGGTGGCCCCTCGGTATTGCCCGATGTATTTTCAACAAGCGACTGGACGGTAAGAAATGGAACGCGATTGATAATTTTTTTTCTATTCCAGTGTAAGTGGCCATTCAAACATAATTTTACATTCGTCCCAGAGATTATTTTTTGGAATTCTTGGTAATTATTTATATAGGTAACCTCTGGTCGCCCCTCAAACCAAAAATTTCCTTTCGTGTCGACCGGAACAAGCGAGTGGTGAGAGAAAACAATAACTTTTTGTTTTGTTTGTATCTGTCTATTTAACCAGGGCAACTGCGGGGCCGATAACCATATTCTTTTGCCTGGATATGGTTGTTCGGTAAACAAAAAAATAAAACGAAATCCTTGTTTATCAAAAGAAAAGTATAAATTTTTGCAATGAAGGAGCCTTTTCAAATCAGCCTTGGTTAAACACCTCATTTCATGGTTTCCGATTAGGTGATAAACAGGACAGCGAAGTTTTGCAAGAATTGCAAGCCCCTTTTTAAAATTTTTAATATCAACACTTCTGTTTGTATCCTCGATGAGATCTCCTCCCTGAATGACAAAATCCGGATGAAATTCATCATTCATTTTTTGAACAAATTGTTCAAGAAGTTTTGGTGCAAGAGGCGTTACCTTCCGAAATATGCCTTTTTCAGGACGGTAATTGCCAATGTGAATATCAGTAATAAAAGCAAATTTCATGTCAGTGGTCAGGGGGAAAGGTCATGCGCATTTTCCTCGCAGCAGTATAATAGCATCAATGGCGTTGCATCAGAAAATATTTTTTTTTCTCCTGGTTCTTCTTCCAACCCAGCTGGGGTACCATGCTTGGCCGGAGTGGGCGCACGTTTTAGGTCGTAGAGTAGATTATTTATCCCCCATTATTTATTTAACGGATGTTCTATTGATTGCGACGATGGCGAGTTGGTTTGTGGAGAATTTTTTCCATAAATTTTCAATTTTCAATTTGAAATTTTTAATCAATCGAAGAAAGTTCATATTTTTAATTTTCAAACTTGGATTGCTTTTCGTATTTATCGGAATAAATATTTTTGTTTCTTCAAGCAGGCCGGTTGCCATGTATACGTGGTTCAAGGTTTTGGAGTTTGTCGGGCTTGGTTTTTACGTTATAAAGACCCGTCCCCCTCTCTCACTTCTTGCCTATTACCTCTCGCTTGGCGTTCTCTATTCATCGATTCTGGCAATGGCACAATTTTTTCTCCAGCGTTCCGTCGGCGGCCCGCTGTGGTTTTTGGGAGAGCGGACGTTTGCAGCGGACACGCCCGGCATCAGTCGGCTTTCCTGGTGCCTCATCCCCGGCAGTTGGTGCCGCGAGCTCCTGCGGCCGTATGCGACGTTTCCCCATCCGAATGTTTTGGGAGGGTATCTCGCGGCCATATTGCCGCTTCTAATTTTTAATTCAAAATTTGAAATTCCTGACTCGTCGGCAGGCAAGCTTAATCAAACAAGGAAATTTCTAATTTTCAAATTTTTGATCATTATCCTTGGCATGATAGCACTGCTGCTCACGTTCAGTCGGAGTGCGTGGATTGCAGGAGCAGGTGCAATTATTTTTACAATCGCAAGAATTAGGAATTATGAATTACGAATTATGAAATCACGCAAGTATGTAATTTTTGTGTTTTTCTTTATTCTTTATTCATTGTTCATTCTTCATCGTTCAGTGAACGAAAGCGTTGTTGTCCGATTGGCGCTGAACAAAGCGGCAATTTCGATGTGGGAAACGTCTCCCCTCTTCGGCGTGGGCGCGGGAAATTTTTTGGTCCGGCTGCCGGACGCCCTTCCCAGCCGCGGCATCAATTTTTTGCAGCCGGTGCACAACGTGTACCTTCTCGTATTTGCCGAGATCGGCATCGTCGGACTTGTGGGATTTGCATGGATTATTTGGAAAGCCATTCCTTTCGGGCGCCGTGATCCCCGCGGCGGAAAAAATCAGCGTGACCGCGCTTTGCGCATGGCCTATCATATGCCGCTTTTTACCCTTTTGGTTCTGGGTCTCGTCGATCATTATCCCCTGACCCTGCAGCAGGGTCAGCTCCTGTTGGCACTGTTCCTGGGGCTTTCGTTTTCTTCTGCCCGTCCGGGAAACCGATAGAGCATTTCTTTTTTCGGTGGTACAATGGGTGCCATGTCCGCCCGAACAACTATTGCGTGGAATACCGGAAGTCAGCTCGCCGGAAAACTTTTTGCCACAGGCAGCCTTTTTCTCATTAACATTTTGGTCGCGCGCGTCCTGGGGGTTACGGCATACGGCGAGTTTACAAAAGTTTTGACGTTTGTCGCGCCGTTTTACCTCTTGGCGGACTTCGGCATCAATGCCGTGTATCTGCAAAAAAAATACTCCTGGGAGACGCTCTTTTTCCTGCGGGCCACTTGGAGTCTGGTGCTCACGGCCGCGGCATGGGGGATCTTATGGCTTCTTCCGGCCGGACAGGGCGGGGGGTACACCCAGTTTGTCCGTGCCGGCATTGTGCTCTTTTTGCCGGCGATTTTTTTGCAGGGCGTCATCACCTCTGCCAACGCGTACTTCCAGAAGCGTCTGCGCTATGACGTTGCCATGGTCAGCGTCATTCTCGGATCGCTGCTTCTTCTTGGCATCTGTCTGCCGGCGTTTCGGCTGCCGGAATCCTCTGCCCTCACGGTGATTCTGGCCGGCATACTTGCGGGAACCGGGCTGACTGCCGTGAGTGCGTTTTTGGGCGTGCGAAAACTTGGAGGATCCGCCCGATTTCGCCCCCGGCCGGGCGACATGAAGAAGCTCTTTTTTGCAAGCACCCCGATTGCCCTTATACTGATTTTTAATCTCATATATTTCCGGATTGATAATTTTATTCTCATTCTCACCCGGCCGACGACAGAGGTCGGTATCTACGGCCTGGCGTACAAAATTTTTGAAACAGTCCTGGTCGTGCCGACGTTTTTTATGAACGCGGTGTATCCCCTCTTTCTTTCGCGCAGCGGAGAGTCGGCCGGCCGGCAGGTAGTATTTCGGCGAACCGTCAAAACGGCATTGGCGGGTCTTTTTTTGCTGTCCCTCAACGCTCTCGTGGTTGTCTGGTTCCTTTCGCCGCTTCTCGTACTTCTTCGGCCGGAGTTTCGGCAAAGCACAGGCGCACTCCGCGTGTTGGCAATCGGGTTTCCGTTTTTCTTTGTATCCTCCGGCGTCATGTGGGCGCTGATCGCGCGGAAAAAACAGAAAATACTTGCACTCCTCTACGGCATTTCGATGATTATAAACATCGCGCTCAACATCCTCTTCATACCAGACTACGGATTTATGGCAGCGGCGTGGATTACCGTTATATCTGAGGCAATGGTACTGCTTGTTTCCGCTCTCTTACTTCTCCCGTTGGTGCGTCAGTCAAATATCGGAGAAAATCTAAGTACTCATTTCTAAGTTCTAAACAAACAAGGAAAGTACGAAGTATGCATTAGAAATTAAGACTTAAAAATTGATTAGAAATTAAAGATTAGAATTTATGAATATTATTGTTCACACAGACGGTGGAGCGAGGGGAAATCCGGGACCGGCAGCAGTCGGCGCGGTCATCGAAATATCAAAGGGCAAACAGCACGCAGTAAAAAGCGAGGCGGAGAAACAACGGTTTGAAATCAGCAAACGCATCGGGGAGGCGACGAATAATGTTGCCGAATATACTGCGGTCATCGAGGCGCTCCGGTACCTGGCTGTCCTCTTTACCAAGAGCGGCGGATTTGCAGATGAGGGAAAATCAATCGTTTTTTATCTCGATTCTACTCTGGTTGTCAATCAGCTCAACGGCGTGTTTCGGGTAAAAGATAAAGCGCTGCGGGAGCTTTTGCTTTCCGCGCGAAGCCTGGAGCAGCAACTGGGTGGGGGAGTCCGCTACGTGAGCATCCCG
This sequence comes from uncultured Gammaproteobacteria bacterium, assembly GCA_964400835.1. Classification (GTDB taxonomy): domain Bacteria; phylum Patescibacteriota; class Microgenomatia; order UBA10105; family UBA927; genus CAYNWD01. Next base: position 27,463 of record CAYNWD010000004.1, read on the forward strand.
CGCGAACAAAACCGGCGCGCGGATTTTCTCGTGAACGCAGCACTCGACCGGTAAACACCTCGATGTATTTTTCTCATGTCGTGACGCGCTCACGTCGGCAGTGAGGGGAAAACATTTCCGTTGTTTTCGGCCACCCGTTCTGCAATAATAGCCAGGCACTTCTTATGTCACCTGCCAAATCTTCGATCATCTCGCGCGAAGACACGCGAAATCCACTGGTCCGTCTGGACGCTGCGGACGAACGGTACGTGGGGGTCCTGCGGGAAATTTTTGAGGCGAACGGGTGTGACGTCGTTATCAATCGCCCCGGCGGAGTGCAACCCGATTACCATATCGTTTTCGGAGACGCCGAGTTCGTGAAATTTATTTTTACGAAAAAACATATCAGCGCAAAACAGCGCATGGCGATCCTCATCTCTTTCTATGATGACCCCCCGGATCCCTTGATCACCCGGGATACAAAAATTATTTTTTTTGACGACCGAATCATCGGCGCCGATGACGCCAGCCGTGCTCTTCAGTTTTTCTTTACCGGCCAGGGCCGCGTGCTTGACCTTAGAAAAAATCCAAAAAAGAAATCCGCTCAGCCAATCGGGCGCAGGACACAGAAGTCATCGGACGTTGTGAAAGTTTTAGAAAGGGACACCGAAATGATCCGTGAACCGGACCGCGACCGCGTGAGCCGAATTATGGCAGAGCTTTTTCACGAGTCGGGGAGGGGAGGAAGGGAAAATCAAAAACCACTCCGCCGGCACCCGGACAAAAATCAAAAGCGAAAAGGAAACGGCGCTCATCGGTTTCGAGGGGCGGGCATTTTTTTCGCAATACTTCTTGCGCCGTTTTTTTGGTTTTACTTCACCCTGATTTTTTCCGGGCTCCTCGCCGTCTCATCCGCGCAATTTCTGAAAAATGGCAATATCTCTCTTTCCAGGACCATGAGTGCGTGGGCAGACTGGTGGGTGGACCGGGCCGGCGCAACACTTTCTCCCCTCCGGGTGCCGCTTTCTCTGGTCGGCGCCGAGGGCGTACTGCGCCGGGGAGAGGAGATGGTTAGTTTATTGGGGAATGTCACCGCAGCGCAGGGCGGTGCAGCGGGGCTCGTAGTCTCCAGTACGGCGCTGGCAGGCGAGCTTCTTGCGCGGGCGGGGGACAGCGCGCCGCCGCCGGCACCGGCGTCACAGGTAGAAAAACTCCGCACGGAACTTTTGAGTGTTCAAAACTACCTTTCCCTTGCCCAGGCGCAGATTGAACACGGGATTGCGTCGGGTGATTTTCCGTTTTGGCTGCGAGTTGGCCGGCGCGCCGGTGACACCGCGGTACAGTACCTAAACCGGTACCGCCGGTCCATTCTGACTATGGACAATTTTTTGGCGCTGTATCCGCGCATAGCCGGATTCCGTCGCGAGCAGACGTATCTCGTGCTTTTTCAAAACAGTATGGAACTGCGACCGACCGGCGGGTTCATCGGCAGCGTCGGGATCGTGACGTTTGCGGACGGGGTGATGAAAAATTTTGAGATTTCCGACGTCTATACGCTGGACGGCCAGCTCAAGGGCCATGCTGACCCGCCCGGACCGATACGGGAGCTTCTCGGTCAGGAACACTGGTATTTGCGCGACAGCAATTGGGATCCTGACTTCCGTTTTGCCGGCGCGCGCGCCGCATGGTTTTATGAAAAGGAAACCGGAAAAACCGTCGACGGCGTCATTGCCGTAAGCTCGCCGTTTGTTGTGGACCTTTTGGCGGGTGTGGGTCCGGTGGAGCTCACGGACTACCAGGACCGCATCACCGCAGCGAACTTTTTCGGCAAGGCCCTTTTTTATACGCAGGAAAATTTTTTTCCGGGTTCGACCCAAAAGAGGGATTTTTTGGGGGCGCTGGCTTCGAGTTTACTCGACCGGATTATCCGGGCGGATTTTGCCAACCCGGCCGCATTACTGCGCAGCGTCACCCATGCCATAGAGCGGCGCGATATCCAGTTTTATTTTGTTGATTGGGAACTGGCAACGCTCGTCGGCCAATTCGGGTGGGATGGGTCGCTTTTTACTAAACACCCCGCCTGTCCGCAGAAAACCTGTACCGTTGACCCCTTTGCATTTGTGGAGGCAAATCTTGGGGTGAACAAGGCGAACTATTTTGTGACCCGTAATCAGACCCACGAGATTACGTTTCGCGAGGACGGGAGTTACACCCAGAGCCTGACGGTGACATGGAGAAATGATTCCAAAGGCCCGCCAGTTGATGCCGGCGGGACCTACCGTACGTACGTCCGGCTTCTGACGCCGCCGGGACTGCGCGTTGCCTCCGTGACGCTGGAGGGCTTGGATGTGCCGCAAAAGAATCCGGGGTCCGGGCCGGAACTTCCCTATGTAGAAGTTGCCGAGGGCAGTACGGGTGTTGATAGCCTCGGCATCGGACTCGACGTGCCCGCGGGATCCCTTCGAAGTCTGGTCGTCACGTACGAAACCGGATCCGCGCTTTTTTGGGAGGAAGGCAAGGCTATCTACGAGCGAACATTTTTCCGCGCCTCCGGCACCAAGCCTGAATCTGTCCAGGTCCTTGTGCGGTATCCCATTTTTTGGCTTGCCGAAACTCTCGTGCAGCCGGCAGGCGAGGAGTCGTGGCAGTCGACCCAGACAGTGCTTGCAAAGAGCGGACAGCTTGAGTACAATACGACTCTTACGCAGGACCGTTCGCTCCGGATCCAATTCGCCAAATAATCATGAAAAAGCACTCGCTGAAAGCAGACATTCGTTCACTCGTCGGCAGAAAAGTCAAAAATCTTCGCTCCTCCGGAAATATTCCGGCTGCCGTGTATGGTAAAAAAGTGAAAAGCATATCAGTGACGGTTTCGTCCGATGCATTTGCCAAGGTGTACGCTGCGGCAGGCGAAACCGGTCTCGTGGAGCTCGCCGTCGGCAGTGACGTGCGGCCGGTGCTCATTCATAACGTCCAGCGCAATCCTTTAAACGACACCGTAATACATGTCGAGTTTTTTCAGGTCGATCTCAAAGAAAAGGTAAAGACGCGCGTGCCGGTTGAGTTTACCGGAGAGTCGCCGGTCGTCAGCCAAAAGCAGGGCGTACTTCTGACACTTCTTGACGAGGTCGAGGTGGAAGCCCTGCCGACAGATTTGCCGGAAAAAATTACGCTCGACATTTCCAGCCTCAATGAGATTGACAAGGAGCTTAAGGTCGGTGACCTTCCGGTTCCCTCCGGCGTGGTCATTTTGACCGAACCGACTGTCGGTGTCGTCAAAGTCGGGTCGCTCGTGACCAAGGAAGCACAGGCCGAGGCACAGGCAGCAGAGCAGGCAGCTGCAGCAGCTGCGGCGACTGCAGAAACAGCCGAGGGAGCGGAAGAAAAGAAGGAAGCGGACGGGGAAAAGAAAGAAGAAGCAGCGCCGGCGCCTGAAGGCTCAGCACAGAAACCCAAGGAAGAAAAAACAGGCTAAAGCCTTTTTTTCTCCAGGAGATCCGAAAGCCGCGCAATCAGCGGGTGGTTGGGGTCAAGTTTTTTCCCCTGTTTTAGAAACCCATCCGCCTCCTCGTTTTTTGAAAGCTGGTACCCCAGAGCCGCAAGTCCGATGAATCCGTCGCGATAGTCAGGGTGTTTTTCGACGACCTTTTTGAGCCGGTTGTACCGCTGTTCAAGATCAAAAGCCTCAGTGTTTTCGCCTGCGTTTGCCCCGGCCCTTGCCAGCTGCGTCGTGCCTAAAACATCGGCGTTTCCCCTAATCCTACGGGAGGCGAGCGAAAGGCCTTGGAGATTAGCCAGCCAGAGGCCCAGGAGGCTCAACCCGAGAAGGCCTGCGGAGAAAATTCGGCGAATATGCGGGAATACTATGGTTTTCTTCATGGAACAAAGAGGCGAGACTTTGGTATATACTCCTCTTAACCACAGTGTAGCGAAGCTATGAAGAAACTTGCAAGAGGCAGCTCCACGTACAGGCGAGGCGATCATGCGCAAAAAGTCATGGCCGTACTTGCCCGGGCATACCCGAAAGCCGCAATCGTTCTGCGCTACGGGTCGGCCTGGGAACTTTTGGTTGCGGTCATTCTCTCCGCCCAGTGCACGGATGTACGGGTCAACAGCGTGACGCGAAGGCTTTTTGTCAAATACAAAACGCTTGACGATTACTGCCGGGCGAACGCTACGGAATTTGAGGAAGACATCCGGCCCACCGGCTTTTTTCGCACCAAAGCCAAAAACATTCTCGCCTGCGCAAAAATCATAAAAGATACGTACCACGGTATTGTGCCCCGCACCATGGATGAGCTCCTGACCCTGCCGGGCGTGGCCAGAAAAACCGCAAATGTCGTATTGGGTAATGCGTACGGCGTGGTCAGTGGCATTGCCGTGGATACACACGTGTTGCGTTTGAGTCAAAGACTGCGGCTCGTGGATATCGACACGGTCGGCGGGCAACGAGCAGTAACTTTTGTCGGTAGGAACGGAAAAAACGTTGTTGATTTTAAAAAAGACGCCGACCCGGTAAAAATTGAGCGTGCACTCATGGAGGCGTTAGCGCCAAATCAGTGGTTTGCGGCAACGTACCGGCTCATTGACCACGGTCGGGCGGTGTGCACGAGCCGCAGTCCAATGTGTCGGGGCTGTGTGCTTCGGGCCGTGTGTCCCTCCTCCCGCGTGTGAAGCTCCCCCGACCGTACGGTCCTTTTCTCCACTGCAAAAAAAGGAGTGAAAACTTCCGGATTGCACAAAACGCATATCGTGTGGTATGCTGCGGCAATGGCAAAAGCAAAGCGGACGAAAAAAATGTCTTCTGATGCGCTTTCCGGCCCCTTCGTGCCGACTCCTTCCGGGGCAGATATGACCGGCTCACACAAGCGAAAAAAACTTATTCTCGGCCTCGTACTTCTTTTGGTCGCCGTCTGGCTCGGATCCAAGGGTTGGATTGTTGCCGCGGTCGTCAACGGCAGGCCGATTTTCCGCTGGCAACTTTCGCAAGTGCTCCTGTCCCGTTTCGGCAGCCAAACACTCGAGGGCATGATTTCCGAGGCACTCATTGCGGACGCGGCCAGCCGCGAAAATATCCGTGTTTCCCGACAGGATATCGATGCGAAAGTTAACGAGATTGTCAAAAGCCTCGGTGAAAATGTGTCTTTGGAGGAAATGCTTTCATTTCAGGGGATGACGAAGGAGGATTTTGAATCGCAGATCCGACTGCAAATGACCGTCGAAAAGCTCTTGGGGAAAGACATTGCGATTACCGAAGACGATATCGATAACTACATTGCTACCAACCGCGCGCTTTTGGTCGCAACCGAACCCGCTGCACTTCGTGAGGAAGCAAAAGCAGCTATAGAGACCCAGAAGATAAGCGAGAAGGTGCAGCCGTGGTTTTTGGAGCTCAAGGACAAAGCAAAAATTCTCCGTCTCCTCTAGAGGATATGCGCACCTGGCAGAAGCTTCGCCACAATCCCAAACTCTGGGAACGGTATGATATCCGTGAACTTGTTTTGACTGCCATCCGTACGTTTTTCCGCGAACAGGGGTTTCACGAGGTGGAAGTGCCTCTTTTGACCGGCTTCCTGCCGCCGGAGTCGTACCTGGATATTTTTGAAACCACCATACTGGACCGCAACCGGAAGCCCGGCCGGGCGTTTTTGGCTACGTCTCCCGAGCCGTTCATAAAAAAGCTCCTGGTCGCGGGCCGAGGCAACTGCTTTACCCTAACCAAAAGTTTCCGCAACACCGAAGGCCAAAGCAAAACTCACAATCCGGAATTTACCATACTCGAGTGGTACCGCGTGGCAGCAGACTACACGGGTATTATGAAAGACTGCGAGGAGCTTCTTCTGTTTATTAACACGTATCTGGTGCGCAGCAAACCCGGCAGGACGGGAACGGCGACCAAAAAGCTCGTGTACCAGGGCAAATCCGTGGATCTTTCATCCCCTTGGGAGCGCATCAGTATTGTTGAGGCATTTAAAAAATATGCAGGACTGGATCTTGACCGTATGCCGGATGCGGCGAGCATGGTGGAGGCAGCCCGGAAAAAAGGCTACCGCGTGGGTGCCAAAGACACCTGGGATGATCTGTTTTACCAAATATACCTCAACGAAATAGAGCATCATCTCGGTCGGGGAAAACCCACCATAATCTACGACTATCCTGCCTCCCTTGCCGCGCTGTCCAAAAAGAAAAAAGACAATCCGGCGTATGCCGAGCGGTTTGAGTTTTACATCGAAGGCCTGGAGCTGGGCGATGCGTATACCGAACTGACAGACTGGAAGGAACAGGTAGCCCGTTTCGAAAGTGAGGTTGCCGAGCAAAAACGGCTGGGCAAGCTCGTGCACCCGGTGGATACGGATTTTATCGATGCTTTGAAAGCCGGCATGCCGGAAGCAGGCGGCATTGCCGTGGGCGTAGACCGGCTCATCATGCTTTTTGCCGACGCAACCAACATCGCTGACACGCTTCTTTTTCCCGGCTCTGAACTTTTTGAGCGATACCACGGATGAATGCAAAAATTATTGCGCAGTGTCTTGCGCTCTCTCCACACGTTACGCTCGTTGCCGTCAGTAAAACGCGAGTTGCGGATCAATTGATCCGGGCCTATCGTGCCGGGGTTCGGCATTTCGGAGAAAACAGGATCGAGGAGGCGGAGGGAAAAATTCCCGGCTTACAAGCAGCAATGCCCGAGGCAATCTGGCACATGATCGGGCATGTACAGAGCCGCAAAGCCGCGGATGTGGCAGCGCTGTTTGGCTGGGTGGACTCAGTCGACAGTCTCGGCCTGGCCGGGCGGCTTGACCGATGCGCCCGCCAACGAAACCGGAAGGTTCGCATACTTCTACAGGTGAATGTGGCCGGCGAGGCTGCAAAGTTCGGATTTGACCTGTGGCATTGGGAAAAGGATCGGGCGAAATCCGACTCATTTCTTGAGGTCGTGCGGACGGTACATCGCTTCCCGGCGCTTCGGGTGAGCGGGCTTATGACTATGCCGCCGGCGGTTACAGATCCGCACGCAAACCGCATGATTTTCCGAAGTGCCAAAAATCTTTTTGACCGCGTCGGACAGTCTCTGAAATTGCCGGATTGGAAACATCTTTCTATGGGGACGAGTCAGGACTATGAGGTGGCGTTAGAGGAGGGCGCGACCATGGTGCGCCTCGGCAGTACGATTTTTGGGAAAAGAGCTTGACAGAGGGGGTTTTCGTGATATACTCCTCGTTATTGATATGAAGCAATCCAGCGCACTCCTTGCACTCCTTCCTCACTCCTAAAACGGGGGCTGGTTGGTGTGTTTAATCAGACTCCCGGAAGCGGGAGTTTTTTTTGTTGTAAACTAAGTCTATGGAAGCAGAAATGTTGCAAAACAAGTTTGTAGCGATACTTAATAAAAAGGTTCCCGTGGGGAGCCTCATGAATGCCTTGGCGCATATGGCGGCCGGGCTTGTTGGGAGTTATCCGCGTATTCACGACATGCGGTTTGATTCGTATTTCGATCAAAATGGAGGGGATCATAAGAGCATTTCCGATCACCCGTTTATCATTTTGTCTGCCGATAATTCAAACCAGATACGTACACTTCGTAAAGAGCTTCTGGCCGCGGGCATTCATTTTGTGGATTTTACGAGCACTATGACTGTGGGCACGTATGCTGAGCAGAAGGAGCGGACGAAAAATACGCCCGAGGAAGAGCTCGAATATTACGGCATCTGTATGTTTGGAGACAGAAATATTATTAGTGCTTTAACGAAGAAATTTTCGCTTTGGAGATAAACATGACCCAACAGGTTTTAACCCTTACTCTTGCTGGCCTTCTTTTGGAAGGAGCCGGGCCGTGGTGAGAGAGACGTAAGAGTACTTTTTGCTTTATAAAACCTCTCGAACCACGAGAGGTTTTTTTGATTGGTTAGCTAGCGAGTCAATTCTTATTGCGAGCCTATCTAACCATCAATCCCGCCGCAGCGCGAGCGAAGGCGGATGATGTTTTGGGAGGGAGGTGAAGCATATGAATCAAGAAAAAGACATGACAGCTCCAAAAGATACGATACCAGTCGATCCGGTTGGGAGAAGGGTTATTCGGTCCAATGGGGAGACAGAGATTGTTGAGGTGCGAATTCCCATGAGTGACGGTACTGAGAAAGTGATGATCAGGGTAGAGGGACCGTTCCATGTTGGGTAACCCAAAGGTTATTTCTTTGAAAGGAGGTGAAGCATATATGACTATTAAAGCAGAAGCGCCTAATTTACAAGCGGGCTACGAGCGTTGGGGTGGTGGAGGCATGGGTGTTTATCCAACAAATTTTAAATGGATAAATTCTGGATCGACCAGAGAACCAGGTTCGAAAGATCAACTTGTTCGTGCCGGAACCCATAAACCTTGTTATATACAAGACGAGCCGGCGGGGAAAGGCGGGATTGTAGAGGTTTTGAATCCAAACGATCTCCACGGGGAAGCAATAGACTCCCATGTTGTGGCCGCCGGCGAGAGTCGGGAAATTGAGGGAATTACCTTTCGGGGGTATTAATGTCGGATTAACACGCAGGGCCGGTCGGTACAACCGGCATAATGTTTTCCGGCGACCCCGCCGCAGTTGCTCAAAGACGAGGAGCTATGGGATAATAGGAGCGTTCCGGTGGTCCACCGGGACGCTCCGTTTCTATGTCTACCATAACCACCGCGCAGTTTCGAAAAGGTATTTTTATCGAGTTTAAAGACGAGCCGCATCAGATTGTGGATATGCAGTTTGTCAATCCCGGTAAGGGAGGGGCGTTTGTCCGCACAAAGCTCAAATCCCTCAAAACCGGCCGCGTGCAGGAATTTACCTACAAATCCGGCGAAACAGCAAGCGAGCTTCCGGTGGAAACGCACGAGATGCAGTACTTGTACCCGGAAGGCGCGAGCTTTGTCTTTATGGACAACCGCACCTACGAGCAGCACAGTTTATCCCGTGCGCTATTGGGCGACTTTGTCCCGTATCTAAAGTCCAATGATTTGTACCAGGTGTTGGTGCATGATGATACGGCTGTGGGAATCCGCTTCCCCAAAAAAGTGTGGCTGAAGGTGACTGAAGCCGCGGATGGAAGCCGCGGTAACACCGTTTCCGGCGGCGGCAACAAAACCGTGGTGACGGAAACCGGGCTAGCTGTGTCGGTTCCTTTGTTTATAAAAGTCGGTGACACCATAGGTATAGACCCCGAAACCGGTGCTTACCTGGAACGCGGGTAAAGCTCCTCTCGGCCGTACGGTCGGGATACCTGCCCGTCCGGCAGGCGGGTCTTCTCCCTGCGCTTTGAGGGGAGCGAAATCCCTCCGAAGCTCCGATTTAATCGGAGCGAAGGGGGGATAAAAATTCCCCATTGTTTGCCGTTCTTTTTCCCGTTACACTTTTTCTATAAACAGGAGAGCGAAAACCACGACCGTAAGGCCCGTGGATGAAGCGCACAAATCC
>CAYNWD010000004.1:36897-49328 GCA_964400835.1 uncultured Gammaproteobacteria bacterium
CCAGCAAAGCAACAGCCGCGACGCTAAGGCACGAGTACGATCCGATCAAATCCGCGCGAATCGCTAACAAGTCGTTTCAACAACTGCGAGCTCAAGCCCTTCCGATTTTTATGACGATCCGCGCATTTTTGGACAAACTCGGGCAATTTAAACTCGCCCGGCGCCACGTTCTTTTGCAGTTTTTCGGCTCATCGGTGATTGTGGGCGTTGCGATTGTGGCACTAAGTATCCTCCAGGGGCAGGTGAGGCAGCTCGAAGGTCAGAATTTTTTCCTGGAAGGCAAACTCGCATCGGTTTCAGGAGAGCTTGCGGTTCTGGTAAGTGAGGATCAGTACGTCATAAACCAGGAGCTCAAAGGAGAAATCGGCAATATCCAAAAAACATTTTCGCAGGCAGTGGGAGTGTACGAGAACCTAGTGAAACTGCGGGAGCAAAGCCGCGACACCGGTGACCTCGATAAGCTGTTTGCCCAGTCGCTTGTGTATTTGTCCAAACAAAACTGGGCAAGTGGCAGCGCGCAACTAGCCAAGCTTGCTACGGGAATCGAAAGTGCGCTAGTGAAGCTCGCGGCCTCCTTTGTCATTCCCGCTAATGTTGTCCAAAGCAACACCCCGCCCGGCAGCGGCTACAGCCGGCAGAGCGTGAGCCTGGATATCGGGACGTATCTGGTCAGCCTGGTTGCGGCGGACATGGGAAATACGCGCGTTCTCGTGGACACTGCGTCTGACGGAACGTGCGGCAACGGGTGTCCGGTGCTTTCTTTAGCTGACTACGTATCGCGAAACGGTGCGTTTGCCGGTGTCAACGGGTCGTACTTTTGTCCGGCGGAGTACCCCAGCTGCAGCGGCAAGACCAATTCTTTTGATACGCTGCTTATGAACAAAAACAAAGTGTACTTTAACTCCGACAACAATGTGTACAGCACAGTGCCGGCGGTGATATTTCTTGCCGGCTCCATACGGTTTGTCAGCCGCTCGCTGGATTGGGGCCGGGACACGAGTCCGGACGGGGTGCTTGCCAACCAGCCGCTTCTGGTTTCCGGCGGCACGGTGGTTTTTGGCGGCGATGATGATCCTAAAAAAGGAAGCCGCGGCAACAGGAGTTTTGTCGCCAACATAGGATCAACTGCCTACATCGGCGTCGTGCACAATGCGACGGTGGCAGAATCTGCCCGCGTTTTACAGGCGTTGGCTATGGACAATGCCTTAAACCTGGACAGCGGCGGATCGACGGCCCTGTGGAGTGGGGGGTACAAAGTGGGCCCGGGTCGAAACATTCCCAATGCAATTCTTTTTGTGCGAAAGTGAAGCTCCACGGGTTGACGCTCCTTTGCCTTTTGTGAAACAATACTCTCATGGATGAGCCTGCCTCCCCGGCGACACCCGGGGTATCCTACGAAGAGACACCGATTATTGAGCCTTTGGAAGCTACTCCCGAGCCGGCCCAAGCTCCAGCCGCGGCAGCTTCCAGCGCCCGCCCGGTCGGTACTTTGGGGATTTTTACCTTCATAAAAAATTTTGTCCTTTTTAGCATCCTTTTTTTCCTCGGTGTCGGGACGAGTACGGTTTTGCGCGGTATTTCCGATGGCACGATTTCCCTGCCGTGGCTGGGAATTGAGCGCCCCGAAGAGGAGGTTATGCAAAAAATACCCACCCCAGCCCCGGTCACCAACGTTCCGTCCGATCCGTTTGCCGGCTGGATAGCGTACACGATTGCTACCGCAACCTATAAGTTGCCCGCCGACGTGCTCGAGCCCATATGCGACGGCGCTTCCTGCGTGTCCATGGGGACGTATTTGCCGGGCGGCACGCGCTTCACCGTTGCCGGCCGCGGCCCGAGTTATCCCCTGCGTTACATTGCCGGCGCACAGATTACGGATGTCAACGGCACGGCATTTACCACGACCGAAACCACAGTCGCAGGAAGCCGCGGCCGGGAGTTTACCGGAACGTTCCGCGGCACCACGGTCGGCGGATACACGTTTTCTAGAATGCGCGGGGTCATGATAGAAGTGGGGGGTGCTTTAACGATTGAGATCAATCACTTTACGCCCTCTGGCGTCACTGCGGATTTTGAAGCGGACGATATTCTTTTTAACGAGATTCTCAAAACCGTTGCGTTTGCCACTCCTTCTGCGGTTCCGACCGCAACCCCCTCGACTACACCGGGGATCACGAATTAATATTCATCCCGTTGGCCACGTGGAGGAAATGAGCAGTTTTTTTTCTTTGCCCGGCAGCGCTCCCCAGATTTCCTCGGTGATAAAGGGCATGAATGGGTGCAGAAGTTTTAGCGTCGCAAGAAACACATGATGTAATACCGCAAGCGCTGCGGTTTCTCCCTCTTTGAACCGGTCTTTATTTTTCTCCAGATATGCATCAGCAAGCGTGTGCCACGCAAATTGATAAAGGTCTTGTGCGGCATCCGAGAATCGGTAGCGCTCAATATATTTCGTCACCGACGCGACAAGTGAGTTAAGTTCCTTAATGATTTGCTTATCTGATGTATTCGTAAGCTTCATTGACTCGACGTACAAAGGAATTGTTTTACCCTCGAAACACATTTGGATAAACCGTGAGATGTTCCAAAGTTTGTTTGCGAAGTTGCGCATGCCGCGCACCTTATCTTCAGACACGGAAATATCCCCACCGGGTGCGGCTCCGAACACCAACGTGAAGCGAAGTGCATCCGCGCCATACGCATCAATAAGCTTGATAGGGTTTAACACATTTCCCTTGGATTTGCTCATCTTTTGACCCTTGGCATCAACGACTCGACTGTGTAGGTGCACCACCTCAAATGGCACCTTGCCAGTTCTGTAAAGTCCCATCATCATCATGCGCGCAACCCAGAAAAAGAGGATGTCCCACAAGGTGTCAAGGACGGACGTGGGGTAGAAGTATTTGAAGTCTTCGCTATCAGGAAATCCCAACGTCGTTAATGGCCATTGACTGGATAGGAACCACGTGTCAAATGTGTCGGTATCTCGTATATACTTCTCGCCTGGCTTTGTGTCACGAACTACAAACTTCGATGGTTCGGGAACGATAATTCGCTGGAGGCCTTTTTCAATTTCGGCAAATGTATAGTCTTGACCGGCGTTTGTTCGTAAAATAGTTTGAATGTTTCCTGCCATTCGTCTACCTTGCCTGTTGATAAATACAACCTCCATATTTGGGTTTTCATCAACGTTATACCACACGGGCATGCGTGGACCCCAGACAATTTGTCGACTGATGTTCCAATCAAGAATGTTGTTCATCCAGTCAAAATACATTCTTTCGAAGCGCTTAAGCGGCACAATTTTGGTTTTGCCGTTTTTCACGGCTTCGATTGCTTTTTTTGCGAGGGGTTTCGTTTTTACGTACCACTGAGGAAGAGGGAGTGGTTCTATAATCGTGCCACATTTGTAACATGTCGCAACCGTATGTGCGTAATTGGTGTCAACTCGATCCAGCAAACCTTTTTCCTGAAGATCGGCCGCGACTTTTTCCCGCGCTGCTTTCACTTTGAGCCCCATATACGGACCTGCTATATCCGTGAGACGCCCGTCAAATCCAATAACCTGTTTCGGCTTCGGCATTTCACTCACGTGGCGCCTCCAAATCTCGAAGTCCTTCATGTCATGGAACGGAGTGACTTTTGCAACGCCGGTGCCGAATTTCATATCAATTGCGCTGTCGGCAATAACGCGTATTTTGAACGTTCCTAGAAGCCCCTTTACTTCAACTTCTTTGCCGACCCACTGCTTGTATTTTTTGTCTTTCGGATGCACGGCAACGGCGGTATCACCGAATTTTGTTTCTGGGCGAACCGTTGCGAGAACAAACGGCCCGTACCTCATGTAGTACAAAGGATCTTTTTGTTCGACGTGTTTTATTTCTAAGTCTGAATAGCTTGTGCCGCATTTCGTGCAGTAATGAACAAGTCGATCGTCTCGGTAGAGGAGGCCGTCTTCATAGAGTTTATAGAAAGTATCAAAGACCGTTTTTACTATATCTGGCTCCAGACTGTAATGGTATCGCGTCCAGTCCAGCGAGAAGCCAAGCCGTCGCATTTGATCCTGGTTGATAGTTTTGTTTTTTTCAACGAACGCCTCTATCATGTGATAGAGAGTTTCGCGGTCGAAGTCGAATCTGCTTTTCCCTTCTTTGGCAAGATATTTTTCAAATACATATTGCGTTTCAATCCCTGCGTGGTCGCCACCGGGTAACCATAGGGTGGGGTCGCCTTTCATTCTGTGATAGCGGATGAGGATATCCTGAATGACAAACAAAGCATGTCCCATGTGCATAGGGTCATTTGCATTGGGGAGGGGGAGAAGGATGGAAAAAGGTTTTTTCTTCGGATCAATCTTAGGGGTGAAATAGCCGCCTTCCTCCCACATGCGATATATGCGCTCTTCCACAGGCTTGGGATTATACGTTTTGTCCATGAACGTATTGTAGGGGAAGCGCTGCAGCGGGGCAAGGCAGGGCAATCCTAAGCCTGATTATCTTTTCGACTCACTGCCAGATTAATAAGTTGCTGCCTTGGGATATCAAGGGCGCGCGCGAGATATGAAATAGCGGGGGGTCCGTAATCTAGTATTGTAAATTCATCACCGCCCGTTTGTCGTATTTGTCTTATTTGCGCGTTGATTTCATCAACACCCGTCACACATTTTCCTGGGGGGGTACAAGCGTTCTCACAAGGCAATTTCGTTGCTGGGCATTCAATTGGATTTACGGGCATATTGGTCGGGAAGTAACCACGTTTTTCTCTATATCTTTGTATCTTTTGCTCTTCTTTTACAGCTCCTCGAGTTTTACCGAGTCGATCTGTTTTCCCTTCACCAGCTCCAGATATTTTTCCGTGGTGGAGAGCCGTTTGTGGCCGACGAATTTGGACAGTGTGGTTATGGGAGTTCCTGCCATGAGGTGATGGGCGATAAAGGTGTGGCGCAGGTCGTTGACTTTGGCGCCTTCGATGCCTGCCACGCGGAAGTAGCGGTCGATGGCGGTTCGAATATTTCTTATAAGCAGCGGCCGGCCGGTTTTGGTAATAAACAAAGCATCGGATGCAGTTGCTTTGTCGCGGGCCGAGAGATACCGGCTGATGGCCTCTTTAGCAGGCCGGTTGAGCGGCACGGTCCGGCCAGGGTGGCCTTCCTGGGCCGCGACTGAAAGGCGGCTGTCCTGGACGTCAGTAAGTTTGAGGTTGGCAAGCTCGCCGATCCGCAGCCCGGTTTGCAAAAACAGTTCTACGATGGCATAGATGCGCATGTCCGCCCGGCACGCGTCGCGCAGCGCGCGGTATTCGAGTTTGGAAAGTACGCGCGGCGGCTTCACATCATACTTGGGGTGTTCAATGTCCATGGCAGGATCCACTCCCACCAGGCTGCTGGCTTTGAGAAACCGGTAAAAGGTTTTCATGGAGTTTATTTTACGGGAGATGGATTTTGCGGTATAGGTATCGGCCTTGAGTTTTTGCAAAAATGCTTCAAGCTCCTCTCGGGAGACGTCGGCAATATCCTTTTTTCCCATGTTGGTGAGGAAGCTGACGAGCTGCTCGATATCCTTGGCATATGCTACGATAGTGGCAGCGGCGCGGCGGCGGGACTGAAGGTATTCGACAAACAGTTTGTGACTGGCCTTGAGGTCGGTTGCCATAGGGTTAAGAGGCCTATAATAGCACAGAAGGAGATATAAAACAAGGAGGCACATGAAATTTCTTCGAAGTAGAACTTTCCGTTTCCTTTTGGCTGCATTGTGCATAGCCATACTGGTGAGCCAGGTGCGCAGTCTGGCGACTATCCTGCGGCGCGGCGACGTGGTGGGGGAGCGCAAACTGCAGCTAGCGGACATCGAGGCGCAAAATCAGCGTCTTCGCCAAAATCTGGCCGAAGCCCAAAGCGGGGAGTTTATAGAAAAAACCGCGCGGGAGAAGCTCGGAATGATAAAGGAAGGGGAAAAGATTGTGATTGTCGGAAACGACCAGTCGGCCAGTCCCCCGGCGGCAGGAGAAGACAATGGTTCGCAGGATACGGCAAACTGGAAGAAATGGTGGAGCTTGTTTTTTTGAGCAACGCTCAAAAAAAAGAAAGACTGGCAACGCGCGCTATATCGTTACTTAGAAAATATTTTCCTAAGTAACTGGCCACGCTTGTATTGCCGGTCTTGCTCATTACGGTGTCAGGGGAGGGGATCGAACCCTCGACCGCAGCGTTATGAATGCTGTGCTCTACCACTGAGCTACCCTGACGCGGCAGTTTTATTTTAAGGGAGTTGAGGCTAAAAGGCAATTCTGATATACTCGTTTAGCTTTAAAAGAGGCCGCGGGATAGTGTCACGCAAAGTTGAAGCAACTACGTGACTACTATTCTGCACATCATGTGCTGGACGCCGTAAGCTGGCACGTGAGGAACGAAGTGAATTTTACGTGCCGCGGGGTAGTGTAAAGCAGCACAGAAGGCTCATAATCTTCTAGACCAGGTGCGACTCCTGGCCCCGCAACACATTTGACTTGGTTCGCTTGTTCAGTGCAGGCCAAGACTAAATGGAGCGTTTATACGCTCCATTTTTTATGGTAAAATACGATCTACGTGGATATACTTTTCCCCATTTTTGTTATTGCCACGAGCATCCTGCTCATCGGTAAGGGATCGGATTGGTTGACTGACTCCCTCATTCCCGTTGCCCGGCGTCTGGGAGTATCAGGTTCGTTTGTTGGTCTTATTCTTGTTTCCATTGCAGTCAGCCTTCCGGAAGTCTTGGTGGCCATTTATGCCACCGTACAGGGATACCCTGCAATAAGCCTGGGCATCATTATTGGCTCAATCGTATGCAATATAGGGCTTATGGCTGGCCTATCGGCACTTGTTACCCCGCTCAAAGTCAGCAGGGCGGTCATTCTCCGGGACGGAGTGTTTTCGATCGTCGTGCCTCTTCTCATTTTTGCCGTGAGTGCCGGCGGCACGATAACTCGACTTGAGGGTTTTGCGTTCTTGTTACTTTTTATCCCGTATGTCGTTAATGTGTATCTGTATGAAAAATTAAGCACCGTCAGGGAAAAACAAATCCACCTGAAGGAGATAGAAATAGAATTGGATCTTGCCGGTTTTGACTTTGGCAAGCTTAAGCCCGGGTGGTTTTCTTTTGGATTGGGGCTTGCGGTGCTCCTTTTTGGCTCGCAACTATTTGGTGATCAACTTATAGCGATTACAAGAAGCCTGGGGGTGAGCGAAGTGCTCATCGGATTAACGATTGGAGCCATAATTCCGTCCATTCCCAATATTATCGCATCATACCATGCAGCAAAACGCGGCATGGGGGAGATTGCTGTTGCGGAAACTTTTGGTTCCAATATCTTTACCCTTCTCGTCACTCTGGGTATTTTAGCCATGTTATTTCCTTTAACCATCAGCTCGGGAATGTTGAGTTTTGATTTACCGGCGATGATTCTCATGAGCTTTTTGTTGTTTCTTTTTACCGTTACCAAAAAAACAGTTACCCGGAACGAGGGAATTACACTTATCGCAGGATACATAGGCATTATTTTTTTTCAGGTGTTGCGGGTGTTATGATTCTTGCGTTGCCGTTTAGTGAGGGTATCACCTGCACTTTTCCTGGTAGTCGGAGAGCCGCAGGAGGCCGGGGAAACGGCTGGAGAGGACGCACCAGCTGGGTCGTTCGGCAGGCGCACTGACACCCTCTGCCGTAATGGTCGAGACGACGATCGTGGCGTACTGGGGCATGGGAATACTGACTTCCTGCGACTTTTGACCTTTGGGTGTGAGAGTTCCGGTGACCGTGGCATTTTTGCCCACATACGGGTCCAGATTCGTTTTTCCCGAAAGAAGCCGGTAGGTGCCGTCAGATGCCTTGAGTATATGTCCCCGCACGCCTTCCAGCTGAAAGGCGGAAACCGTGCCGGTTTTGGTGACGGGTTGTCCTTTCACCGGTGTACCGGTCGGCGTAGGAGTATCAATGGGTGTTACCAATCGTATCCAGTCTACCCCAACGCCGACATCGCCGAGGTTGCGAAGACCGCGGAACAGAAAGTGAATTTGATCGATGCGTGAGAGATTGAGGCTATTGGGCAGTGTCAGGGTATATTCCCGATAGGTGCCGTCTGCGGTGATTTGTAAGAGCCCTGCTTGCGTGAGCACGGACTCGCCCACTTTCCGGACATAGACTTCGGTTGTAAAGCTCAATGCCGGAGGCACTTTATCATCTATTTTCCCTACTCCGGCCGCTATTCCGGCTAACGTGACTTCGCCCTTTTTTGCCATGAGAAGGAGCCGGAGCTGCTTCACCCCTGCGGTTTTTTCGGATTCTACCGATCGGGTAAAAAGGCTTGGAACCGTTGAGAGAGCGGTTGCCCGGTACCCGCCGTAAATGCCGTCCCGCAGGCTGGTTGACGTAAATCCGTCGAGCGACCAGCCTCCTTTGTCTTTATCAAATTCCCAAGCCTGGATCGTCGCGTACGACTGTGAAGCTTTGGAACGGATTTCGCCGCCCTGACGGAAAGCGGCATAGAGTGCGGCCAAAACCACGACGCCGAAGGCGATACCCAAGACGAGTCGAACAACGCCAAGAGGATTAGACTTTTTTGCCATTAGTTCTACCTTGACACAGGAAAACCGGGTTTGTCAAGCCGTTTCTTGACGAATGTGATATACTGTACAAGACAATTGAATAAAAGCGCTGGGGGGGATTGATTGGGATCCTCTCACCCCGATAGAACATCGGGGCGCTGATGGGGCTATCCTTGATCGAAGGAATGTTCCATACAGAAGCCGCACTGTAAAAAAATCGGCAGCATGTGTCGCAAAAAGCGGAGCATGTCAAAATGAGGTTAACTCATGGTCTTTGACGTATCCCCGGCGACGGGGATTTTTTGTGAGTTAACAAGCCCGCCTTCGCCAAGGCTACGCGCGGGTAAACAAGGTGGCACCGTCGGTAACAAACCGGCCCTTGTAAGTTCTTAAGTAGGATTCTGTTTTGATGTTTTAAAACATTAGAACGCGATCGACTTGAGGATTTGCAAGGGCCTTTTTTTGATGGCTGCTTAGCGAGTAATCGAGCTTAGCAGCCGATCAATCCGCCCTCAGTCGCAACACGAGGCGTGTACGGATAGTACTGAAAAGCCGAGTGAGCTCTGAATTCAAAGCCAGCCTGCCCTTGAGCGTGTTGCTTGAAAACTATTTCTAGCGAAAGAAAAAAAAAAAATATGAAGCTAAATATTTTGGGGAAACGAGAAATTCCAGAAACATATCTGAATCTCTCATACTATCTAAATAAATATGTGGGTGAGTTGCCGGAGCCGCCGCTTGACCCGAAAACGAAAAAACCGATTGGGCCGGAGGCCCTGGCGCGACTTTTTCCTATGCAACTTATCAAGCAGGAAGTTTCCCTTGAGAAAGAAATTGCTATTCCCGATGAAGTGAGGGAACTGTATCGGATGTATCGTCCCAGTCCGCTTCTTCGGGCGAGGAGCCTGGAGAAAGCGCTTGATACGCAGGCAGCGATTTACTTCAAGTATGAAGGCGTTTCGCCTGTGGGTAGCCACAAGCTTAACACCGCGCTTGCGCAAGCGTTTTACAACAAGCGAGAAGGAGTGCGGATTCTTACCACCGAAACCGGTGCCGGTCAGTGGGGGTCAGCCTTGGCACTCGCCTGCAAGCTTTTCAACCTACAGTGCCGGGTATTTATGGTGAAAAGCTCGTTTGAGCAGAAGCCGTACCGTAAAACCGTGATGCGGTTGTATGGCGCGGACGTTATTGCCAGTCCTTCTAAGGAAACGATGGCAGGCAAAACATTTCTTGTCAAAGATCCAAAGACAAACGGTAGTTTGGGGATGGCCATTTCGGAAGCTATCGAGGTGGCGGCGACTACTGAGGGCGCGCATTATGCGTTGGGGAGTGTTCTCAATCACGTGCTTCTTCACCAAACAATCATTGGGCAAGAAGCCAAGCAGCAGATGGAAAAAGAAGGGACGTATCCTGATATCATCATCGGGTGCTGCGGCGGAGGGAGCAATCTTTCCGGCATCGCATTTCCCTTTCTTGCGGACAAAATCGCTCGCAAGAAATCAAATCTGCGTGTGGTAGCGGTCGAACCGACGGCGTGTCCCAGCTTAACAAAGGGAGAGTATCGCTACGATAGTGGCGATACGGCAGGCATGACGCCGCTTTTAAAAATGTACACGGTTGGCAGCAATTTCGTGCCTTCTCCGATTCATGCCGGAGGGCTCAGGTACCACGGCGACGCGCCACTTATTTGCTTTTTGTATTACAAAAAACTGATTGAGGCGGCGGCGTATGGGCAAAAAGAGGTATTTAAGGCGGCGCAATTGTTTGCTGAGAACGAAGGGATTATCCCGGCTCCCGAGTCCGCACACGCCATCAAGCATGTGATAGAGGAAGCCAAGCAGGCAAAGGCAGAAGGGAAGAAAAAGGTGATCCTCTTTAACCTTTCCGGCCATGGGCTTTTGGATCTGAGCGCGTATGAAGAGTTTCTGGAAGGGAGAATGAAATAAGTTGAGCATAGTTAGCAGAGAGAGCTCTGAATTCAAGGCCCGCCCTTGAGCGTGTTGCTTGAAAACTATTCCTAGTGAAAGGAGGTGAAAGGCATATGAATATCTTTGAAGAAATGAGAAACGTTGCGGCACAAAAACGTGCAGCAGAGCTTGAGAATCAGCGCCGGGCGGCTGTAGAACGGTTGTCGAAACGCGGCGATTTTCCACATGCGCAGGATTGCCCGCGGAAATCAGGGCTCTTTATAGACGCTGGCCGTTCGTCAGTTCTTAATTTTATGCGTTCGCCGATTTTTGATGGGCAGCCAGTTACATTGCTTAGCCTAACGTGCGGCGACTGTGGAGCGCAGAGAGATGTGGCGGAATGATAGGAGTGATCCAAGAGGGAGTTTGATGGCCATGGACCTCAAGCTCCCTCAGGACTTGTACGAGTGCATTATTTGTTACAATAAGGAGACTTTTATGAAACGATTGTTGTCCGGCATCACGCCATCTGGCGACGGGAGCCTGCACATCGGCAATTACCTGGGTGCCGTGCGGCAGTTTATTGAGCTTGCCAAAACAAACGAGACCTTTCTCATGGTCGCGGATCTGCACGGCCTCACGACCATTCAGACTAAAAAACAGCTGAGCCACAATATCGAGACATTAGTTCTCAATGAGCTTGCTCTTCTTCGCGGATTTTTGACCAAAGAAGAATTTGAAAAAATTGTCTTTTTCCGCCAGTCGGACGTGCCCATGCACACCGAGCTTCAGTCGATCCTCAACAATGTCACGCCCCTGGGGCTTCTGAAGCGCGCGCATGCGTACAAAGACAAGCTTAGTAAGGACGTCATGGAGGATGACATCAATGTCGGACTTTTTAGCTATCCCATGCTTATGGCCGCAGATATCCTGCTGTATCAGCCGGATCTCGTGCCGGTGGGCAAGGATCAGAAGCAGCATATTGAAATTACGCGTGACATAGCTAGCCGGTTTAATAAAATCTATGGGAAAGGCACGGGAGGGAAAGCTATCTTTACGTTGCCCGAGCCATATATTCCGGAGGAAGTGGCAGTTGTGCTTGGGACCGACGGGAAGCGAAAGATGAGCAAAAGCCTGGGGAACATTATCGCAATTTTTGAGTCGGAGGACGTGATCAAAAAACAAGTGATGGGAACCTATACGGATCCTACACGTGCGCACGCGACAGATCCCGGACATGTTGAGGGAAATATGGTATTTGCGTATCTAGATTTTTTTGGCGACCCCACTTCTTTTCGCGATGCGGGACTACGAGGGGCAAGGAGAGTTGATGAGTTAAAGGAGTTGTACAAAGCCGGCAAGGTTTCGGATGTGGAAGTTAAAGAATACTTATTTAAAACTTTGATAACCTTTTTTGCGCCGGCGAGGAAAGCCTATGAGGAATTGAGATCAAACCCGACGTTAGTTATCGATATCCTTAAACGCGGACAACAGCAAGCGATGGAAGTTGCAACCCAAACAATGCGGGAAGTGCGGGAAGCGGTAGGTTTAAAGCTGAGCTTTCAAAAACTTCAAAGCTCAGCTTTGGAAAGCCCGTCACAAGGCGCTAAAGAAATTCAAAGCTTAGCTTTGAGGAAGCTTTCTGCTTTGAAATCGGGGATCACCATCGATGACTTTGCCAAGGTTGAGATCAGGGTGGGGAAGGTCGTTGAGGCGACCAATAAAGAGGGGAGCGACAAGCTTATTCGGCTGGTGGTAGATTTTGGACCCGCCTTCGCTGATCCTTCGACAGGCTCAGGACCGAGGACCATTTTTACCGGCGTGCGGGAATTTGGCTATACGCCGGAAGATTTTAGCGGCAAGCAGTCCTTCTTTATCACAAACCTTGCCCAGCGCAGACTGATGCAGGAGGAGAGTCAGCGAATGATACTGCTCTCAAATCTACTGAT
>CAYNWD010000005.1:0-11053 GCA_964400835.1 uncultured Gammaproteobacteria bacterium
GGGGCGCTTGGGCTGCTCGTGCACGAGCTTTATATAGTTGGAAAGAATAGCTGCAGTCGCGCCAAAATCCGCAATCACCCCGTCTTTGAGGGGTCGCAGCGCCTCGATCGTTCCGGGTGTTTTACCCAGCATGCGCTTGGCCTCCGTGCCGATAGCCACCACGCGCTTGGTCTTTTTGTGCCGGGCCACGACGGAAGGCTCGCGCACGACGATACCTTTGCCTTTCACATAAACGAGCGTGTTTGCCGTGCCCAAGTCTATGCCCAGGTCATGAGATAATAGGTTAAACAGAAAATCAAACATGGAGTATTTTGTTACCGCGTCTTCCGTTCTTCGTCTCACGTATTTCGTATCACGTATCACGTATATTCCGTACCGCGTATTGTAACACGTGACTTCTTGACGGGGTATGTTAGTATAGGGCTAGAACTATGCCGATCGCAGAGATTCCCGGGGGAAAAGCTAGGCTTCCCTTTTCTGGTGAGAATCTTGAAGATCCTTATAATCGGGGGGGGTCAGGGGTACACGTCCTTGAAACGCACCCAGATGGCACCATCCTAGCCGAAGGTCCTCTAAATGAAGATGGTGATGTCCCTATCAAAATTATATCCCCAGAACAAGCTGGCCAATATGGTCCGTATTTATCACCACCCAGTTAAAACAAGACTATGCCGGTCTGCTCAATGACTGAAGCCGAAGCCACTGCCGTCATGCAGGACGGCTGGCCGCCGGTTCACCAGGAAGAAGTAGACACCCCCCCTGTCCGTGCCCAAGTTCTGTTAGTTGGCCCAGACCGCATGGCGCAAATCGGCACCGGCTGGCAGGGGCCAATTGAACTAACATTTCATCAGCCCAGAAGACCGGCGGTTGTCGGCGGACTAGATGAAGGAACAGGCGGAGTGGTTTTCCAGGCTGCCGAGGTAGTGCTAAAGGCTGGTCGAGTATACCCAAGTGATCTTCCCCAAGTAGCGATAGCAAGTGCCGGAGAGATGCACGATATTGCAGACGTTCCGGGAGCACAATTAACGACTGTTCGAAAAGGCCGCACAGCTCAACGCCACTGGCCGGTTGGCAGGTAACGGACAAACTTAATAATCGTTTCCGAATCCTTCGCCTCCTACCAGATAGTTTCCGATTTCAACCGAATGAAGTTGTGACCCGGCAGGCGGAGGCGGCCTAACCTCCAAAACAAGGCTACGAATTCCAGGTACAGGAAAAATCCCGGTGCCTCTGTCATTTGTCGCCTGCTGGCTCGACGCGAGTTCCCCGGTTACAGCCTGCAGACGACCATCCGGAAGCCGAATAACCCCACGATAGCGATCACCTTCTGGCATGGAAAAAATTATACTTGGCAGGATAGCCGAAAACGGTACTATAGCAAACACTTAATTACCAGCACACACCGTGGTGCCGGGCAATACTAAACCAGCCCATTCAGGCGGCATTGCATCGGTCGTAAATTCTCCAAGCATCTGGCCACCCGGATCAATGACCATGACGCGTGATACGTCGCTGTATCGTTCCGGATCTCCCAATTGCCGTGTGGCGCGATACACATTGCCGCCGGGTGGAATCACGCGGCATTCACTGTTTCCGCCTAGGGGGTTAGGGACGACGCGATACCCTCCGTTTCCACCGCTGGTCGCGGCCGCCGGACCTTCGGTCGGCGCAACTCCCCCGCCGGCTCCGAGTGTCGGGTCGAAAAAAACTGCCGGGGGAATAGCAGTGGCGGTTCCGGATGAATTCCCTTGCTCTGTCTGCATCGTCAAAGCGCTCAACCCTGCCCACCCAAGCCCGACGATAGCCACAATTCGAATGAGACATCCTTGACCCTCATATGTCGTGGGCAAATGAATACGCGATGCCGCACTTCCCAATGCTTCTGCTATACGCCCCATAGTTATAGGATATTATACTCCCCGCAGTCAACCACACACCATTTTCCCTGTGCTATACTTTGTTCTATGCGTCTCGTCCGCTGGGCTGACCGGATCATTGCTGCTTCTTTTTTTCTGCTTTTCGGCCTCGTGCCGCTCCTTTTGACGCCTATTAACTACGAGCTTTTTGAGTACAACAAAATGATGGCGGTCTACGGCTTGACCGTTATCATCGCAGGAAGCTGGCTCATCAAATCTTTTGCGCAAAAAGAATTCCGGTTTGCCAAAACGCCGCTGGATATTCCCCTTGCGCTCTTTGTCGGTTCGCAACTGGTCAGTTCGCTTCTGTCTATCGATCCGCATGTCTCGTGGTTTGGCTACTACAGCCGGTTCAACGGAGGGCTGTGGTCGGTGATTTGCTACGCTCTGCTGTACTATGCCTTCCTCACGAATCTCGATGCCTTTTCTAACAATACGGCTCAGTCGCGTGAATCAGGAATCATGAATCATGAATCAAGGAAAAAATCGAAAAAGAATAACAACGAACCTGTCTTTTCCATAATTCACAATTCATTATTCACTATTCTTCGCGTCGCTTTAACTACTGCCGCTCTCGTCGCCCTCTATGGAGTACTCGAACGGCTGGGGATAGACAAACACCTCTGGGTGCAGGACGTACAAAACCGCGTATTCTCAACGCTGGGCCGGCCCAACTGGCTGGGAGCATACCTTACCGCGCTTGTACCACTGACGTGGTACTTCGCGCTCAAATCACAAATCACAAATCACAAACAAAACGTTTTGAATTTTGGAAATCGGAATTTGAATATTGTTTGGAATTTGGAATTTGGAATTTGGTGCTTACTTTCCGTTCTTTTCTTCCTTGTGCTCCTTTTTACCCGCTCCCGCTCGGGGCTCCTGGCATTTATCGTCGCAGATCTCGTATTTTGGTCCCTCCTTTGGATAAAACAGCAAAACAAAAAGTCCCTTCGGCTCCCGCTCATCGTCTATCACGTATTATTCCTTGCGATTGTATTCTTCAACGGCACCAATATCCCCTCCCTCGACCGCTTCATCACCTTTGGCGGATGGAAGGATCGCATACTTCCAAAGCCGGCGGCGCCAGCTCCTGTAGAATCAGCCGGACCGGCGCTTGAGTCCGGCGGCACGGAGTCGGGCACTATACGAAAATACGTCTGGCAGGCTGCGGTCACGGCCTGGAAAAGCTCTACGAAAACCTTCCTCGTCGGCACCGGGACGGAGACCTTTGCATTCGCGTTTTTCCGCTACCGGCCGGCCGGCCACAACATGACCAGCGAATGGGATTTTCTGTACAACAAAGCGCA
This sequence comes from uncultured Gammaproteobacteria bacterium, assembly GCA_964400835.1. GTDB lineage: Bacteria > Patescibacteriota > Microgenomatia > UBA10105 > UBA927 > CAYNWD01. Next base: position 3,224 of record CAYNWD010000005.1, read on the forward strand.
TAACGAATACCTCAATTATCTCTCTACCACTGGATTATTTGGACTCGCAAGCTACCTGTTGCTTATTGGAGCTTTCATTGTTTGGTTTATCAAATTATCAATTTCAAATTTCAAATTTCAAATTGGGAAAGACGGTCAAAAAAACGAAAGCGCATCGTTTCTTTCGCTGACTCTGTTCTCGGGGTGGAGTTCAATTTTAGTAACGAACTTTTTCGGCTTTTCAGTCGTCATGACGCAGATTTTTTTCTTCCTGTTCCCGGCGATGATCGTGGCAACAATCGAAAATCGAGAACCGAGAACGTTTCGAGTAAAATTTCCGCCTTCTGCAATTTTTCTCGTGTTTCTCGCCCTTCTTGTGTCCCTCGCGTTGCTTTTCCGCATGTGGTACGCTGATACGCGCTTTGCCGCCGGCTACCGCGCCAACCGGGCAGGCCGGTTTAGCATCGCCTTGCCGCTTTTGGAACGTGCAACCACACTAAATCGCGCCGAACCCCTCTACTGGGATGAACTCTCCTCTGCCTATGCCGGGCTCGCCGTTGCCGCCATCGAAGGCGCCGACGCCACCGCGGCAGCAGAATTTGCCCGGCAAAGTCTGGCGGCCAGTGACCGCGCGCTCATGACGTCCCCGGAAAACGTCAACTTCTGGAAAACGCGGACCAAGATTTTCTATGCGTTCAGTAGCTACGACCCGGAGTTTACCCGGGCGGCCATCGCCAGCCTCAGCCGCTCGCGCGAGCTTTCACCCAATGACCCGAAAATTCTCTACAACCTGGCTATTCTCTACGGCAAAACCGGCGACAGTACCAAAGCCATCGAGCTCCTTTTATCTGCCATAGACCTCAAGGCAAACTACCGCGACGCGTACTGGGCCGGCTATATCTTTTACACCGAGGCCAAAAAGCCGGCAGAAGCAGCTGCAATTTTGCAAACGTATCTCTCTGCCGTCGACCCGAATGACCAGGAATTTCAGGCAAGGGCAACATCAAATTAGTCGAGACACAAAAATCCTATGAAACCCATCGTCTACGTTCCGCATCCGGTACTCACGACCCCTGCCAAAACCGTCACCCGCTTTGACAAAAAACTCTCGACGCTCGTGGCGCACATGAAAGAAACGCTCGTACACGCGACCAACCCCAAAGGCGTGGGACTCGCAGCTCCCCAAATCGGCGAACCCTGGCGCGTCTTTCTTACGAGGCCGACGGAAAAAGGAAACATCCGCGTTTTTATCAATCCCGAAATAATCGCGGCATCCAAAACACTCACCGACGGCGTGCCGGACAGAAAAAACCCCATGGAAGGCTGCCTGTCTATCCCCAAAATCTGGGGCGAGGTGAAAAGAAATACCTCGCTGACGCTGCGCTTTCAGGATGAAAACGGCGCGTATCACGAAGAAAAATGTACGAAGTTTTTGGCGACCATCATCCAGCACGAAACAGACCACACCAACGGCATCCTCTTTACGCAGCGGGTTCTGGAGCAAAAAGGCAAACTGTACCAGGTAACGGTGGATAAAGCAGGAAAGGAAGTGCTCGAGCACATAGAAGTCTAAAAGCCTTACATGACCCGGCCGGCTATGAACCCATTATCTCTTCTCTTCTTCGGCTCGTTTCAGTCGTATTCTGTGCAGGTTCTGGATATCCTGCGGCGCCATTTTCGCGTCACCGGGGTCGTGACCACGCCGCCGGCACCCAGCGGCCGGCACATGGAACTAACCCCCACCGCAGTCGAACTTTACAGTCGCAAAAACAAGATTCCGATCTCTACGCCGGCAAACCTGTACGAAACACCTCAGCGGGTGACCCGCCGGAAGGGCCCCGTCGACCCGCAGCCTTCCGCGGCGAGCAATGACGACATGGAAAAAAGAGGTGGAATGCGAGGATCGACGGGAGGGAGAGGCGGGGCAGGACCCGCAGGGACCAGGCCGGACTTTCTGGTCGTTGCCGGCTACGGCAAGCTTATTCCGGCTTCCTGGCTTACCTATCCCAAAATCATGGCCGTCAACATGCACCCCTCGCTCCTTCCCCGCTACCGCGGCGCCATGCCTGCTGAATGGGCGATTCTGCGGCAGGAAAAAGAAACCGGCGTCACGCTCGTCAAAATGACGGAAGAATTTGACAAAGGAGACATCCTCGCCCAACAATCCATACCCATAAAGGATTCGGATACGCGCGAATCGCTCTATAAAAAACTCTACGACCTGGGCGGAAAACTTCTGGTGGACACCTTGCCAAAAATTGTGCAGGGTACATTGGTGCCCCGCAAGCAACCTCCGGGCGAATATTTTTACGCGCGGCGGCTTACACGAGAAGACGGCTTTGTCCCCTGGGCCGAATTTTTTTCCGCTGTCAGCAAGCATCCGGAAGCGCTTGAAACAAAATTTCGCGGCCTCTTCGGCTGGCCCGGCGTGTGGAGTACGACGCCCGGGGGCAAACGGGTGAAGCTTGTGGCACTTTTTCCCAAACCTTTGCTCCAGCTGGACGGGAAAAATCCGGCGCCCCTTGAACAGCTCCGAAAAAATCTCGGGTAAACTTTCCCGACCTCAGCGGTCGGGGTTTTGTTGCGCCTTGTTCGCGCTTCGCGCGGATTTTAACGCTTCATCCACGTGCCTTCCGGTCGTGGTTTTCGCTTTCTTGCAATAAATCAAAAAATGGGAAAATTCTTTACTTTGCCTCGCAGAAGAATGCCAGACAGCCGTTCGTGTCGCGCTTATACGTCCAGCCCTCGCTGCAATCCTCCGCCCGCGGCAGGGTGAGCTTGGGACAGGCGAGTCCTGCGCGGCTGCGCAGATCCTGCGGCACGTCTTTAATCATGGTTAAAACGGTCACGAGTAAAATAAAGGCAAGCGTGAGAAAAATTATAAAATTCCAGGAAGAAAGATCAAATTTTTTGCGGACAGACCGGCGGCGTTTTGCCATAAACGTACTCCTTCGCTCTTTTCACAATAGAATACCGGGCGTAGAAATGTCAAGGGGAAAAAGGCTATTTTTTGCCGGAAGTAAAATAACCCTTAACGGATCGGACAATTGCTTCGTGAAGCTCGATTCCTCTTCCCGGGTACCCGGCTATCCTGCCCCCAACTTCCACGCCAACGATAATGCCACCATAAAACAAAGCCGGCATCCCTACGCAACTAATGAAAAGCTGGCCGAGGAGGAGAGAAACATCACTTCCGTCTAAGATTCTTTCTAAAGGAGGGGCAAACTCACCGGGGAATGGCATACACTAGGCGTGCTTCAGGCAGAGAGCGCTTGTTTCGCCGCGTCAAAGCGGCTGCGTTTTATGCATTTGGCACAGGCCTTCACCTGCGTCGCGACACCGGCAATGGGAAGCGTCACCCGGTGAAGATTCGGAAAAAACCTGCGGAACGTCACCGGTGCGCGCTTTTTCCACTGGCCGCCGGCCACTCCCGCGTGATGCGTGTGCTGGCGCCCTGCCGATCCTGTTTTTTTACAAATATCACAGATCCTTGCCATAGCTTTCTCGCAAAATTCTACGTACAAAATACTATCAATAGAGATAAGTTAATTAGAAATTAGTAATTTAGTCAGGTATACTATACCACATGATCGGTGAATTATCCACTAATCCTCTGGGGTTTCTGGCCTGGCTTATCGCTCTCAGCGTCGCCATCACCATCCATGAGTTTAGCCATGCATGGAGCGCGGACCGGCTGGGAGACCCGACCCCGCGGCTCCAGGGCAGGCTGACCCTCAATCCCCTGGCGCACCTGGATCCTCTCGGCACGCTGATGCTTCTTATCGCCCGGTTCGGGTGGGGCAAACCCGTGCAGTTTGACCCGTTTAACCTGCGGCATCCCCGGCGCGACGCCGCCATAATCTCCCTGGCCGGTCCGGCATCCAATCTCCTGCTCGCCCTGCTCTCTTCCGGTCTACTGCGCCTTCTTTTTTCTTACCGTCTCGGCATCTTATCGTCTTCCAGTCTCTTTACCTATTTTGCCATCAGTCTCCTGCAGCCGATCATTATCCTCAATGTGGTGCTTGCGATTTTTAACCTCGTGCCCATTCATCCCCTCGACGGCTTCAAAATCGTCGGCGGGATCCTGCCGTCGGACAAAGCGCGGGAGTGGTATCAGCTGGAGCCGTACGGCATGATATTTCTCCTGTTTCTCATTTTCCCGATTTTCGGCGGCAGCTCGCCCATAAGTCAGCTCATCAGCCCGGCCATCAACTTCCTCCTCAACCTTCTTTTGCCTTCGTCGGCTATGCTCTGACCTCAACCCGACAAAGAGCTTGACAAACCGCAAACCGGGAGTATACGATTATTTTTGCCCGTTTGAAGTGGAGAATATTTTCCTCCACAAGTTCATTACCAATGAGGTATCCTGCACCTTTTGGCGCAGGAGACAGGGCCACGTTACTCCGTTACTGTGGTATCGGAGGCAGCCCATCCGATTGAGACAATCGGGGAAAATACTTCACTTCCGGGCGGAATAATACCTTCTTTTCTACAAAACTTGACGGCCCCGGCGGTTTCCTATTCTCAGGTGGTTTTGGTACAATCAGTTCGTCAATCTCTTTTTGCCGGGGTAACTCAGTGGTAAAGTAACTGTTTTGTCCCAGCACTATCTTGCCAAATTTGTTAAAATTTGGCTTAGAAGTGCGGGATCCCGTACCTCTACGCTGGCGTAGCTCAGTGGCAGAGCAACTGTTTTGTAAACAGTCGGTCGGGAGTTCGATTCTCCCCGTCAGCTCAACAAGGTTGCCAGCAAGAGGGTACTGGGATAAACCGCTGATCGCAGTTCCCCGCCTGCCAAAGCTTGCGCTCAGGCGCTTGCGGGCAGGGATTCTGCGGAAGGGCTCCATTGACAATTCTCTTTTCACGCAGTACGGTAATCCCTATATGCTTAACCAGCAAGATATCGCAGAAATTGAAAAATTACTCAACGATACCATAGACCAAAAAACAAAGCTTCTACCGACAAAGGAAGAGTTTTTCAAAAAAATGGATGAATTGATGGGTGAAGTCAAAGCTATGCGTGAATCGCAGGAGCTTCATGCGGGCCAACACAGCAGACTTGATGATTTACTGGATCTGTACGACAAGCGTCTCACGCAACTCGAGCGGATCCCTGCAGCTTCCTAGCGGCTATACTTGGACAATACGTTGCGCTCAAAGGGCGTGTCGGAAAGAAACCGCGCAAGCTCAAAAAATGCCTTTTCGTTCAGCCGGTATTCCGTGTGCCTGCCTTCTTTGATTTTTGTGACCCAGCCGGTCCGGTGCATCTGCCGCAGGTGAAACGCGATAAGATTCTCCGGGACATTGAGGTGCATGACGATATCGCGCACCCACAGAGGGTCGTGCGCCAGAAGGTACACGATCGCCATCCGGTGCGGATGCGCGATGCCGAGGTATTTTTTGGCAAAAATTTTTGATTTTTCTTTCAGTCTGCCGCCGGTGAGCATGGGTTCAATATATCAAATATGTTTGATAAATCAATCCGGCGTTGAGGCGCACAGTCCGGTTCAGGTATAATACCCAGTACGGCCAAGGTGGCGGAGCGGACAATCGCAACAGACTGTAAATCTGTCGCCCTTACGGGCTGCCCAGGTTCGAATCCTGGCCTTGGCACCGGAAGATTCACCCTTGCATTTTTCCGCTTCGCGTGGTTTACTTGAGAGTATGGAAGAAAAGGTGAAATCCGAGGAAACGACGTCGACAGCCGGAACCACACTCTATTACGGCATAGGAGCCGCGGTTTTAGTCCTTTTGGTCGCAGGCGTGTATTTTATGCGGCCCAAAGCAGGCTCCCAGCCCACGGTCACTCCCACCTCAGAACAGGCAGGCAGTACCGGTGCCTCGCTCGTCAAACCCACCGGCCCGATCGCAGGACTGGCCTGCGAACTGCAGTACTATAACCCGGTCATCGGCTTTAACAAATACTACCTCTCGGTCGAAGGCACAGGACTGGCACCTGCCAAATCCGTGGACTGTGACTTTACCATGTCCGTCGCCGGCAAGGTTGTCGGGACGGCCAAAGTCAACGACGTTGCGCTCGTTGACGAGCCCAGCCGGTCCGGCAAAACGTTCCGCTGCAGCACGAGCGGCACAGAACTGGAGCCCAATGTCCCGACGGTCGTTGACGTCAAACTGACGGATGACGCCAAAAATACCGCTACCTGCAGCGCGACCTTCCTCCTGCCCAGTCCGTAAACTCTCCGGACACCGACCGTTATGAATTTATTTCCAAAAAACCCGAAGTTTTTTGAAATGTTTGCCGATCTGGGAGACACCATCCACCGTGCGACCGGACCTCTGCCCCACATAACTCCCAACACCGCAGCTAAAACAGCCAAAACGCTCACGGATCTGGAGCACCAGGCAGACCGCATCTGCCACAAACTGTACCACGAGGCCGAAAGCACCTTCATCACTCCCATTGACCGCGAGGACATCCATACCCTGGCCAAAACCATGGACAACATCATAGATCTTACCGAAGACGTCGCTTCCAAACTGGTCCTGTATAACGGCTCGTTGCGGATCACCCCGGAATTCCACGCCTTTTCCAAACTCATCCGCGTCATAAGCGGCCAGACACGGGAGCTCGTCTCGCAGCTCAAGGGCCGGGAAAAAAATGTTTTGAAAATGAAAAAGCTTATCCGTACGCTCCACGACCTCGAACATGACGGCGACAGGCTTCTGCGGACGGCGCTCAAGACTCTGTTTTCTTCACGAAAAAACGCCGTTGCAATCATACAGTGGAAAGATCTCTACGAAATTCTCGAACATATTACCGACGAGGGCGAACACGTCGCAGACATTGTCGAAGAAATTATCATCAAAAACTTTTGAAGTATGCCCGAGCTCTCCCCCCTCCTTCTTCTTGTCCTTGGACTTGTCCTGTGGGCAGAATTTGTAAACGGCTGGACGGATGCCCCCAATGCCATAGCAACGATTGTCGCCACGCGCGTCCTGTCTCCGCGGCGGGCGGTTGTTCTGGCGACCATTCTCAATATCCTCGGTGCGTTTTCCGGAACCGCAGTTGCCGCAACCATCGGCAAAGGTATCGTACAGACGGAGGCGATTTCTTTGGCTGTCGTTGCCTCGGCGATGATCGCAATTATTTTTTGGAGTACGCTCGCGTGGCGCTACGGCTTGCCCACCAGTGAAAGCCACGCGCTCATCTCCGGCCTTGCGGGCGCGGGTCTTGCCGCTGCCGGACCGAAAGTGCTCCTCCTAGAGGGCTGGCAAAAAGTCGGGACCGGGCTCCTCTATTCCACGTTTTTGGGTTTTGGTTTCGCGTACATCCTTTTTCTTGCAATCGGCTGGATATTTCAAAAAATGCCCATCAGCCGGGTCCGACGGACATTCGGCAAACTTCAGCTTTTGTCCGCGGCATTTATGGCCTTCGGCCACGGCAGCAATGACGGCCAAAAATTTATCGGAACGTTTGCCCTGGCGCTCCTCCTGGGAGGTGTAACGAGCGAATTTACCGTACCGTTCTGGGTGATATTGCTGTGCGCCTCGGTCATGGGGCTGGGGACATCCATCGGCGGCTGGCGCATCATAAAAACCATGGGCATGAGCCTGGCGAAACTCGAGCCGCAACACGGCTTTGCCGCAGAAACCGCTTCTGCCGTGGCTATTGAGCTTGCCTCCCGATCCGGTATCCCGCTGTCCACGACGCATACGATCAATACATCGATTATGGGCGTCGGGTCCAGTCAGCGGTTGTCTGGTGTGCGCTGGAGTGTCGCACGCAATATTGTCGTTGCCTGGATCCTGACTTTTCCGGTCTGCGGACTTCTCTCCTACTTCACGACCAAATTATTCCTGTTTCTTTTCTGACACGCTGAAAAATCGGCG
>CAYNWD010000005.1:11063-15097 GCA_964400835.1 uncultured Gammaproteobacteria bacterium
GGCGCAAAACCTGTATATCCCGGAAAACCACGGTTCTCCAACCGCCAGCCGGCGTACCCTCCATATTGTAGTCCGCTCCCGGGTACACAAAGTATTCATATTCGACTGAATTATCCGATAATATCTTCACAAAGTCATCGCTCCATTTTTTGGGTACTGCGTCATCTGCGCTCCCCTGATGGATAAGGAGCGTTGCGGTAATGCGGCCGACGTAATTGGGCAGGGAGTAGATTTCTACATCGTAATCTTTTTCAAATTCCGAGAGTTTTTTGCGCAAAAGCTTCCCCCGGTCAGTAGCCTCGTCCGTGTAGTACAAAATGGAATACGGAAAGGGCTTGGTGACCGGCGCCCAAAGCGTCGTCGGGTATGGTTTTTGGCTTGCCTCAAGAACCGTGAGGGCAATTTGTCCGCCGTTACTGTGGCCCCAGATCCCAATCCGATCGGGGTCAGCCGCAGGGAGTGTTTTGACAGAAGCTAAAAGTTCAAGCGCCGTGACATACGTCTGAAACCGTTCTTCAAAAACATCTCCAGAGGGCATATCGCTTTCGCCGTAGCCCAAAAAATCCGGGGCAAGCGAAATAAATCCGTTGGCTGCATACACCTGGGCACTTCTCCTGGTCCCCTCGCCGGTCGTGTAGCGTTCCCGATCCACGTACCCGCGAAACTGCACAATGACCGGAAACCCTTCGGCAGGTCCGGGAGCGTTGGGCAGGTGTGCCAGGCCCGTCACCTTTTTTCCGCCAGCCATGAAATGAAAATTGTATGCCGTATATGAGCTGGTCGTCGCCACCGGCTGGTCGAGGATGATCTGACTGCCGGAAATTTCCCGCTGCCCGAGCCGCTCAATAGTGTACCGGTCCAATGGTTTTTCAAATATCTGTGCCACCGGCGACACCACGCCCGCTGGTTGTCGCCAAACCCACCACACGCCGGCAGCCAAAACAGCAGTAAACAAAACCACGATAATCCACGCCTTCATAGCTATAAGTTTAGCACGGGAAACAGGAACAAGTACTTTTTTATCCCCCTTCGGAGGAATTTGGCTCCCTGCGAAGCGTGGGGAAAAAATACTCCGACCGTACGGTCGTGGGAGCTTCATGTAGATTCGGATTACACGGGGCCGGAATTATTATCGTAACTGGTCAAACTCTTCAGGTGTGAGATTCACGTCGCGCAGGATTTTACGCAGGAGTCCTTTTCCAACCTTTTCTCCGCTATGGACCGGTACAGTCGTCTTTCTGCCGTCACTGTGCTCTAAACGCGCGTGACTACCTTTTTGTCTTACCACGGAAAATCCTATTCTGGAGAGAAGCCTTACGAGAAGCACGCCGCGTATCGGCGATAGCTTAGGCATACTGGATATGAATATCCTCTATCCCAAAAAATCGCGTCGTCCCTGTCGGAGACTGCAATTTTTCTTGCCGTGCACCTTTGTCTGAATCAAGCACGAGTTCAATAACCCGTGCAATTCGTTTTCGTACCTCTTTGAGTGTCTTTCCTTGGGTATAGCAACCAGGAAGCTCCGGAACAGACGCCACATACAGGCCATCTTCGTCCTGCTCTATGAATACTTTAAACTGAAGGTGTTTCCCTGCTTTTGCCATACGACGACAGTATACCACAACATATTCTTTAAAGATTTTTGGAACGAAGCACCCGCAGCTCTCTCCCCACTTTTGCAAATACTTTGAGCCCAAAGTCGAGATCTGCCTTTGTGTGTGTGGCACTGGGCATAACGCGGATACGGGCTTTCCCCAGGGCAACCATAGGGAATTTTATGGGTGTCGCAAATACGCCCTGCTCCATGAGTTTTTTGGAAAATTCTTTGGCCAGATTTTCGTCGCCCAGCATGACCGGGGTGATGGGTGTCTGGGTATTGCCGGTGTCAAAGCCGAGTTTCCTAAATCCGTCGCGCAGGTACTTGGCATTGGCCCAAAGCTTTTTCACCAACGTTTTGGACTTCATCAAAATTTTTGCCGCTTCCATGACTGCTGCAGTATCGGCAACGGTTAACCCGGTGGAAAATAAATACGGCCGGCCCTTTTGGCGATAGTATTCGATAAGCTCTTTTTTGCCTGCAATCACTCCCCCCAACACGCCAAACGCCTTGGACAGCGTCCCCACCTCGATATCCAGCTTTCCCTGCAAGCCAAAATGATGTGCAATCCCCCTGCCGTCTCCCAGCACGCCCTCGCCGTGCGCGTCGTCGACCATGGTTATGGCACCGTACTGCTTGGCCAGCCGGACTATGTCCGGTAGCGGGGCGATGTCGCCGTCCATACTGAACACCCCGTCGGAGATAACTAAAATAATGGGTTTTTTGCCATCTGTTTTTGATGTTTTGGCAAGCACTGTCGCTTCCTTTAACCGCGCCTCAAGCTCTCCCATGTCATTATGCTTGTAGATAAATTTATTTTTGACCTGGGCGAGTTTGATCGCGTCTATAATGGATGCATGATTGAGTTCATCGGAGATAACGATGTCTTCTTTGCCGACAATCGTCGCGACTGCCACGATATTGGCGATAAAACCGCCGGGAAGTAAAAACGCAGCCTCCGCACCCTTGAGCTTCGCCAAGGCTTTCTCCGCTTCCATGTGAAGCTTGAGGTTTCCCGAAATCGGCCGGACCGCACCTGCGCCGACACCGTATTTTTTAACGGCTTTGACGACTGCCGCGACCAATCGCTTGTCCTGCGCAAACCCCAGGTAGTTATTGGAACAAAGATTCAGAAGCTTTTTTCCGTCAATCGTAAACCACGGCCCCTGGGCAGATTCCAATACCCGCACCGGCGTATAGAGGCCTTTGGCTTTCATCTGCTCGATCGTTTTATAATATGGGTCCAGAGGATGGGTCATATCAATATTTTTGAGTAAATTTCTTCTTCAACTCCCGTATCATAACCTTTGTCGTTTTGGAAAGACTATACTGATGTTTCCAGCCCCAATCTTTTCGGGCTTGTGAGTCATCAATTGATTGCGGCCATGAATCTGCGATCTTCTGCCGGTGATCCGGTTTATACATCACTTTGACTTGGATGTGTTTGTTGATCTCACGAGCCAGCTGCCGGGCTGTAAAGCTTATGGCAGCCAGATTATAGCTTGTCCTCACGGTTACCTTCCGGGGGTCTGCTTCCATAATCTTTATCGTAGCAGCAATCCCATCATCCATGTACATCATGGGGAGCTTAGTGTCAGGACGGACGAAGCACTCGTATTTGCCTTTCGCAATACCGTCATAAAAAATAGCAACGGCAAAATCGGTCGTTCCCCCGCCGGGCGGCGTCTTCCAACTGATAAGCCCAGGATACCGAAGTGAACGCACATCCACGCCGTATTTGCGCACATAATAGTGACACAGATGTTCTCCTGCGATCTTAGTGACTCCGTACATTGTGGTGGGCTCCATAATCGTGTGCTGCGGAGTTGCCACCCGAGGCGTCGTGGGGCCAAATGCAGCAATGGAGCTGGGCCAAAAGACTTTGAGCTTATGGGCAACCGCATAATCCAAAACAGTCTTCAACCCGCCCATATTGACGTCCCAGGTGCGCGAGGGGTCTATTTCGCCTTTGGCCGACAGAAGAGAGACAAGATGGTATATGGTCCCCACATTGTGTTTCGCAAGGACACGGGAGACTTGCCTCTCATCGGTGATCTCAACAGACTCGACGATACCATCAAAATCCTTGGGAATGTTGTGATGGCCCACGGCTACAACATTTAATTTTCCGTATGTTCGTTGGAGTGCAGGAACTAACTCTGAGCCGATTTGTCCAAATGCACCAGTAACCAAAATCTTTTTCATTAGTGAATATTAGTCGAGCAGAGTGAAATAAATCCTTCGCCAGCCACAAGCATTCGTGATAGAATATCACTTGTTGCCCGGATGGCTCAGTGGTAGAGCGAGTTCTTGGTAAGAACTAGGTCGGGGGTTCAATTCCCCCTCCGGGCTCAAACTAGCTTCGCAAGGCGTCCCCTTGCGAAGCTAAATAATTACCGGCGCGATTATTTTCGCACTTGACTCCTCATATTCGCTT
>CAYNWD010000005.1:15107-18243 GCA_964400835.1 uncultured Gammaproteobacteria bacterium
CAAAACAAAATCTTGGTATGACTTGTGTTGCCTCCCCTTCCAGAAATTCAATATAAAACCCGGATGCACCCAATCCGTTTTTCTCTCCCCAATATAGTCAGGATACGAACTGAAAATCCAGCTTCGCAAGGCGTCCCCTTGCGAATCTGGATTCTTCAACTGACGTTTCGCAATGGGATTTCGATGAATATACCGGGTTAAATACAAAAGTTGTTCCTCTGTTTTCACGAGTACCGCCTTATATACATCCTGAAATAACGGCCCTACTCTTTTGTATTTTTTGTTGAAGTACATGGTATACCGGGTCCACAGAGAATTCATGAACTGGTCCATTGCTGTCTCCGTATATTGCCGAATAAGCAGGTGATAATGATTCTGCATGAAACAATATGCCAGAAGCTCAACGGAATCGGTAAAATTATTCAGCCTCAGCAGCTTATTCGCCTGGTCTTTATCGCGCCAACTTGCCATGGGATTCGTAATAATTGCTGTAAGAGTATTGATATTTTTTGGCAAGAGGTAGGTTTTCAAATAGGAAAGCAACACACCAAAATCCTGTTCTTCAAGAAATATTGCCCGTTTTTCTACCCCACGATTGTAAATGTGATAAAAACTATTCGGCGCGTATGTTTTGACACTATAGCGGGAAGGCATACTTCTTCCAGTATGCTACACAAATTTTAGCTTCGCAAGGCGTCCCCTTGCGAAGCTAAAATAAATTCCCCCTTGACACCGCGGCCAAAAGATATTTACTTTAGATACCATGCTACATTCACCAAAAAAGGGAGAGGAAAATATGTTCGGCCAGGAGCTCATTCTCAATCTCTACGGCTGTGACCAGAAAAAACTTTCCTCCGGCCGGGAGATACAAAACTTCGTCATCCGGCTGTGCGACGACGTCATTAAAATGAAGCGCTATGGCAAACCGCTCATTCCGCATTTCGGCCACGACAACACCATAACCAGCGGCTACTCTCTGGTACAGCTTATCGAAACCAGTTCTGTCACCGGCCACTTCTCCGAATACAAAAAAAGTGTGTACCTCAATATCTTTTCCTGCGCCTGGTTTGATCCGAAAAAAACCGCGGCGTTTTGTAAAAAATTCTTCGGGGCTAAACGGATCGAATCCCACCTTTTAAAAAGAGACTAATCAGGCTTCCCAAATGACACTTAGTTGTAGCGCTCCTAACTCACAAAAAATCACTAGCGCACGGCCCCCAAACCGTTTATAGTGGAAATATGGGCCTCGCATCGCTTTTTGCCATGACCGTCTTTGCCGCAGAAGTCATCCTTTCTCCGCTCCCCGACGACGGGATCGTCTCAACGCTCCCCCAGAGAGCTCCCGCGGTCTCCTTTGGCCAGCTTACCGCTTCCGGCGGCTCTCAGGTTTTGGGTGCGGCGGTCGACGAACCGGCAGCCCTGCAGCAGCCGGAAAAACCGGCGGACCCCGGCCTTCCCCACCGGAAAAATCTCTATACCATCGCGGTTTTGGGCGACTCCATGGTAGACACCCTGGGCCCGGACGTGCCGCATCTGAAAGCATCTCTGCGGCAGCGTTACCCCGGCGTGGGCTTTACTCTTCTCAACTACGGCGTGGGCGGCAAAAATATAGAAAACGGCATTTTCCGCCTCACCAGCGACTACGACTACCTGGACCGCCATATCCCCTCGTTAGTTTCGCAAAAGCCGGACATCGTGGTCGTTGAATCGTTTGCGTATAACCCCTTTATTGAGGCAGAAGGAGAAGTCAACCGGCACTGGCTGGCGCTTGCTAAAGTGGTCGACATACTGCGCCAGCACCTGCCGAATGTCGACATCGTCATTGCAGCAACTATTGCGCCCAACAGCCAGATTTTCGGCGACGGCGCCCTCCACTGGAACAGTACGCAAAAGCGGGAAAAAACCGACCGCATCAATGCACTCCTCATCAATGCCATCCGGTTTGCCCAAAGCCAGCGCCTGCCCCTGGCAGACGTGATGACCCCCAGCAGACTCGCCGACGGCAACGGCAACCCGGACTACATAAACCCCGGCGACCGCATCCACTATTCCGACGCCGGCCGGGAGCTGTTCGGCAAAGTCGTCGCAAAAGCAATCATAAGCCACAAGCTTCTTGAGTAGATTGGCCCGATAAGCTATAATCAGGCAACCATACGAGAGGCCGGAAAAGAATCTGTGCTTTTCATTTTTCGGGCTGCATATCACGTATCTCGTATCACTTTCCCGTTATGGCAAAAAAAGAACAACGACTCGTACTTGCGCTCGTTTGTACTGTCTGTAAAAGCCAGAACTACATGACGAGCAGAAATAAAATAAACACCGAGGAAAAGCTCAAACTTCGCAAATTCTGCCGCCGATGCAAAAAACACACCGAGCATAAAGAAACGAATAAACTGGATTAATTCGGGTGTTGAACAAAAATTTTCGTGCATCGAAAAATCCAGCTTCGCAAGGCGTCCCCTTGCGAAGCTAAATTTCTTAACTGGCGCTTGGTGGGTATGCACAAAAACACTTTTTTCTTCCTGTTACTTCTCTCCATCGTGGCGGCACTGCTCGTGGGCTTTAACGTCGGCAAAAAATGGAGCGGGTCGGTAATACCCGCTGCCGGTCAAAGCACGACGCCCGCACTCTCTCCCACGCCGAAGGAACAGGCCATGCAAACATACACGAGCGCCGAATGCGGAATTTCATTTCAATATCCGGCTGAATTTACCAAACTGGAGGCAAGCGCCGGCGCGATGTTTTTGGATCCCCAGAGTGCGTCCTCATCTGTGGCTTTAGCCTGCCAGGATGAAATTCCCCGGCCACCTATTCCTGCGGATCAGATAGAATTCATCACATTGGAGGCGACCAGCGGTGCCACGGTCTCCGGCCGGCTGTACCACGACGCGTCCGCCAAAGACGGCACACCGGTAGATGAGCTTATTTTTACCCACCCCAAAACCCGGCTCGACGTCTTTCTCTCCGGCTTCGGCCCGGTCTTTGACCAAATTCTCAAATCCCTCCAAGTGCTCTAAGCATATTGCCCCGCTTTCTCTCCCCCCCCCCCCCCCCCCCCCCCCCCTCTTTTTTTTTTTTTTTCTTCTCTTTCAAAAATACTCTTGGGGCTGCGTCTTCGATCTAGGTCGATGCAACG
>CAYNWD010000005.1:18253-35506 GCA_964400835.1 uncultured Gammaproteobacteria bacterium
AAAAGTAATACCCGTCTTCCCCCCCCCCCCCCCCCCCCGCATTTTTTATTCGGATGATATAATGGGAACGCTAGATTAGGCTCGTAGGTTAATGGTAGACCGGGGGTCTCCAAAACCCCTAGTGGAGGTTCGATTCCTCCCGAGCCTGCAAAATATTTCTGCGACAAAAACCGTTCATGGGGATTCCCTCCGCACCTGCAATTTGACTGACAATGTATTTCGCTATACTATTAGCGCCATGGCAAAACAATCCTGGGCAGTTATAGCACAGCAAAGAAAAGCAGCGGCGGGGGGGAGATAATTTCAGATGAAGAGGCAAGGATTCCTCGATGAGATTGCAACCGAGCAATCTTTTGATGCATTAAAATATGGGCTCGGACCTCCTCTCAGAGCAAAGGAAAACTGACCCTCCCCGGCTAATCCTATAGCTATTCGATCTTTGCGACCTCTTCTCCAGCGTTTGCATCCAGCCCGCTGAAACAGTATAATCTCTCCCATGACACCTCCTGAAAATATCTGCGGCAGGGAGTTTACAGAAAAAAAGGGGCTTCTAAGACCTATGACCTGCCAGTTTCCTAAAACGAGCGATTGTCTTCGACAGGCATGTATTGCCGCACAGGACTTCCTTCCAGTGGACTTTGATCCGAAACCCGAGACCGTCATCTGCCCCGCGGATCATTCCCAGGACAATTAACGGATACCCTGCTTTCCTTGACAAACTGCCCTTCCCGTCGTAATCTAGCGCAAATTGTTTCTATGGCCGACACATCCACACACCCCAAACCCGACAAAAAAAGAAAGCGCAAGGCCGCATCCGCACTGCTCCTCCTCCTCAAACGCACGCGCAAAGTCTGCGGGTCATTTGGTAAAGCCGAAGAGTGGTATGGGTATGTAAAAAAATACGTGGAACCGGTCCTCAAGGAATACGGCGATGTCATCCCGCAGGAAGTGAAAGACACCCTGCATGAAGCGGAAAACGTGAGCGGCACCGGCCGCGAAGCCATAAACCGCACCTGCAAACACCTCAAAAAAAACCTGGAACTGGGCGCAAAAGTTCTGGGAGGCGGGTCGGGAGCTACCGGCGCTCTCGCCACCCTTATCGTAGCCGGCGTGCTCGTCGCAGCGGGAACCATGTACCTCAATAAAAACGCGGTCACCATTTCCATACGAAACACCGGATGCGCACCCATCCGGCCGGTCGCCTACCTGCCGTTCGAAATTCCCGGTTTGTCGCTTCCCAAGGACACAATTGCAGACGGCCAGTCGGCAACGGCCAAAGTTCCGCCGGTCACCTTTTCTCTGAATGTTTCCGCCGGCACCATTCAGCTCGCGGCCTACGGCCTGCGCCTCTCCTTTGGTCTCACCTCCGGGGGCATTGACGTACTGTTTGACGGGCAATCGCTCCTGTCCGGCCAGAAGACCATCTCGCTCTCTCCCCGCTCGACCCACACGGTCGAAGCCCGGTGCCGCTGACTTTTCAAAAAGTTTAGGTATTGATTGCAGCCGAACCCTCGTGTAACAATAGTGATATGTACGCCAAAGCAGCTCTTTTCCTCCTTCTGACACTCACGATCGGTGCCGCTATCTTCGGCCGCGTCACGCCCCAAAACACCTCTCCCGCGCTCTCGCCGCTTACCATAGCCGCCAAAACGCCCAAAGAAACCGTGATCAAAAATCTGGATGCCACGAAGCAGCTCATCATGATGGAAGACCCGGAGGGAGACAGCACGGTCTATACATTTTTTGTCGCGGACGGCGTAGGGGCAAACCGGCAGGTGCTTTTTGCCAGAACCGCAGCCGCAGGCGTTTCCATGAGTGTGCCGGCCAACAGCTGGTCGCCGGATTCGCGGTTTGTCTTTCTCAAAGAAGAGAGTGTCGGCACGGGGTATCTGGTATTCCGCTCAAGCGGCGAGGCGTTTGCCGACAGCACCCAGTTTATCGATGTGCTGTCGCTTTTTACCTCCAAGCTCCCCGAATATGAGCTGACCGACATTACGGGCTGGGCAGGCGACGGATTGCTTCTGGTAAAAACCAAAACAGTTTCCGGTGTGAACGGGCCGTCTTTTTGGTTTGACGTCAGCTCGCGCTCGTTTCTGCAGCTTGCACGCTGATCGTCAGAATCTCCCCATCATAGGTCACGACAAAGGTCACCGGGTTCGTCTGGTCGTTTGTGATATACAGGTTCTGGCCCACACTGCGGCCGCGCTGGTTCGGATTGCTGTAGACGGAGACGCCCTGTTCTTTTGGAATCTGCGGGATCGCCATAAAGTCGTGATTGGTCGGCGCCTCAACAAACAGCCCCGCGTCCTTGGCCGCCCAGGAAAAAAGTGAGGCCAGGTGGCACGTCCCGCCGCCGAAAAGTATGCCGTCAAACAAAAATCCCTCGGCTCCGGAAAAATTCGCGCTGGTCAAAGGCAGAGCATCCCGGTAGCGGTCAAAAACGATACTGTGGTAAGAAATCATCTGCTCGGGGGAAAGGGTAATAGACCAGGTAAACGGCTGCTCTACCACCTCCCAGTTTACGGAACCGGATGTGCGAATCATGCCCCGCATATATCCTAGAGTAAGCAAAATATTTTTGCGGAATACGTCACTCACCCACGGGTCCGGGTAGCGGTACGCAAGCGACATGCTGCGGCTGGAAAGCACACGGTTGTCTGCTAGCGGCGACAGGAGCCAGCCGGGCTTGGAGCTGACTAAAAGCTGCAGAACTGAGCCTAAAAACAGGTCCAACATAGAACCTATAGTATATCATTTTTCCCTCCCTCGGTCAAACCTATAGTGCACGTGTGGTATACTTACTGAATATGAAAACAACACCCATGAAGTCGCCCTTCGGCCGCTACATAAGCTTCCTGGACCGCGTGGAAAAGGGCGTCAAAAACAAAGAGGAATTCGGCTCCATGCTCATCCTCTCCCTGGTCGAGGAGGTGGGAGAAATGGCCCGCGCGTATCTGGCCAAACACGGCAGGAAGCCCACGAACCTGGCTGCCCAGGAAGATGAAACCTATGAACAGGAACTCGGCGATATTGTCGTTTCGGTCCTTCGCTTTGCGAGAATAAAAAATATTGACCTCGATAAGCGGGTCATGTATACGCTGAAGAAAATCGCCAAGCGCCAGACCGACCCCAAACACCCCCACCCCTGACGGAGTCAAAATTTAGCTTTTTTCGTTCTCAAACAACACTATGCAGACAGTTGAATCCCACATTCGTCAGTTTCCGGAATGTACAGGGTGTCCCCTTGCGAAAGAAGCCCTACAAAGGGTCAGTTCTCATTGGGCAGAAAGCGACATTATCTTCACGCAATGTGTCCCGACGCTCAGGTTTGGCGGATTTTTTGGCACCAATATATTCACGGGTTTTGCAACTGACGAAGGGAGAATTCATCAACTCAAAAGCTTAAACGGAGGGGAATTTACAATGCACGGTGAAATGATCCGGGTTGGGGTATCAGGTCCAATTTGTCCGCATCTAAAAAATCAGTAGACCAGGGGAAGCGTACATCACGGTCTGCCCCACCGCCGCCAGTTGGGATTGGGAGCCCCCAGCTGCAGAAGGTCATCGGCCACGTCAAACGCGTAGTGAATGACCATGGCGCCGAAAAGAATGACGCCGGCCTCCCAGTTCACAAGAGACGACGCCAGACCCACAAGCAACAGTGCCGCCATCACGTAGTAGTTATGGTACGTCAAGCTCGTATTGTACTTGTGCCCGGTCGCCATAAATGCGGTGAGATCGCGCCACCTGCGGCCTTTGAAAAGAGAACGAATCTGCCGGACATAAACATCGGTTTTGCCATACCCCAAAAAATAAATCAGGTGATCGACATCCGGAAGAAGCGACCCCACGACCGCCGCTCCTATCCAGCGCACGTTAAACTCTCCCCACCGCTCGCGAAGAAACCACGCCCACACAAGCCCCAGGAGCACATGGTACACCATGTGCCGCCCGTGCCAGACGAGAAACGCGACACCCTTAATTTTTCCAAGCGCCACGCGCATACCATCATGATATCCAAACGCGTACCACTTCTCAACTGAAAAACACCATTCGCCCTTCCGCTCGTCCCCCAACAAAAAAATTCTTGCTTTTTTTGCTCCCGGCCGGGAGGTCAATTTCATATATCTGTGACAGGAAGGGCTCTGGAACGGGAACAAATCATTTTGGCAGTTACGAAAAAAACTTCCCCAAGACTCCCTCTTGACGAAAAAGCATCACTCATTCATAGTAAGAAAGATTACATGAAAAGACATTCTCTGAAGCTCACCCGCTCCGAATCCCACTGGGTTTCGGTCTTTTCGTTCCTCACCCTGGTCATCACCGCGCTCTTTTTCGTCCGTCCGCTTTTGCCTGACATTGCCGTGCGGCACGAGCCGCTCGCGGATCCCGCCTCTCTCAAGCTCCTCGTCGGCGGCAAATCCCTTCCGGTACCGACTGATGAAGCGCAGAGTATCTTTTTGGGCGAGAGTGTCCCGGTTCCGCCCCTCGCATCGATTGTAGGAAGGGGAACCGAACGGGGAATTTTGGGTGCCACGACCGGCGAAAAACGCATAGAAGTGGATCTGACCAACCAAAAAGTTTATGCATTTGAAGGAACACAAAAAGTGTACGAATTTACGGTTTCTACCGGTAAATGGGCGCCGACTCCCACCGGCGAATTCACTATCTGGACAAAGGTAAAAAGCCAAAAAATGAGCGGAGGCACTCCGGGTACCGGAACCTATTATTACCTCCCCAATGTACCGTGGGTCATGTTTTTTAGTAACAACGAAGTCGCCCGCGAGCGCGGATTTTCGCTGCACGGCACCTACTGGCACAACAATTTCGGCCACCCCATGAGCCACGGCTGCATAAACATGCGCATAGAAGATGCAGGAACGCTCTTCGCCTGGGCGACACCGATCGTCACCAACGATTCCTCCTGGTCCACCAACGCCGCTCCCGATAACCCCGGGACCAAAGTGGTGATCTACGGCGTTACCCCCAACGAATAAATATAATTCCAATCAACGAATGCGTGCCAATACTACGAATACCAAGCTTATCTACCCGGAGCTTTCGTACTTACTCGTTGGTATTTGCTTTGATGTGCACAATACACTCGGGCACTATGCACGAGAGAAACAATATGCGGACCTTCTTGAGCAAAAATTAAAAGAGGTGCGGCTATCACACAAGAGAGAATTCCGCATAGGTCAAACGGGCAACATTGTAGATTTTCTCGTGGACAATAAAATTGTTTTGGAATTAAAAGCCAAACAAGTCATTGCCAAAGATGATTATTACCAGTTGCAACGGTATCTCCAGCACACGGGATTTCCCTTGGGGCTTTTGATCAATTTTAGAGGAAAATATTTGCGGCCAAAGCGCGTCTTAAAGCTAAGCTCTCCAAAATTTACTTAACCTCTTCTATTCGCTGTATTGGAATATCATTCGCAGATTGGCATTATAATTTGAGACTCTTGAGGTAGCGGCGGAATTCGCCGTTGAGGTCTTTGTGGGTGAGCGCAAATTCGACAACGGTTTTGAGGTATTCGATTTTGTTGCCCGTGTCATAGTATTTGGCATTGGCTATCTCGCACGCATACACCGGCCGTTTTTTCATGAGTTCCTTTATCGCATCCGGCAGCCACAGTTCCCCGCCCTTGCCCGGCTTGAGATTTTCTAAAATCGGGAAAATATCAGGTGTCAGCACATAGCAGCCGTGCGCGGCCATGGTAGAGGGCGCTTCCGAAACCGACGGCTTTTCGATGAGTTTTTGTATCTGCCAGACATTATTTTCCACTTTCACCGCATCCACTATGCCGTAGCGCGATACGTCCTGCCTGCCCACCTGAATGGCGGAAATGACCGGGTCGCCGTATTTTTCAAAAACTTCGATACACTGCAGGGTCCGCGGCGGCTTGGCGTAGATAAACTCGTCGCCCCATATGGCGACAAACGGCTCATCGCCGATGACGCTTTTGGCGCTTCGCACCGGGGTCGCGTTGCCGTACGGACCCTTTTGCCGGATATAGATAAAGTTGGCGAGTTCCGCAGTGCGCCGGACTTCATCGATGAGCTCGTGTTTCCCCTGATCTTTGAGCATTTGAATGAGCTCGTTGGGGTAGTCAAAGTGATCCTCAATCGCCCGCTTGTGCCACCCCGTCACGATGACAATGTCGGTAATGCCGCTTGCGACCAGCTCCTCCACGACATACTGGATAACAGGCTTGTCCACAATCGGCAGCATTTCCTTGGGCATTGCCTTCGTCTGCGGCAAAAACCGGGTGCCAAAGCCAGCGGCGGGAATCACGGCCTTCCTAATCTTTGGAGAAGACTTGGTCATGCGGACACCTCCATATTAAAACGAGAGGTAGCGCAGTCCCGTACCGAGCTTGCTCCGGTGGCGGGGCCAGCGGCGGGGATAACTGCTTTGCGAATTTTGGAGGCAATTCTCGGTTTCATGTCTTTATTCTTTATTCTTAAATCTTAATTCTTAAATCTTAATTCTTTTTTATTCTTACTTCTCCCCTCTTCCCGATCCCTTGATTGTATTTCCCTTTCGATCAGCTTGTCAATTTGCTAAGATGAAGATACCGACCTTACGGTCGGGGTACCTGTCCACCAGCGTCTAAGCACACGCGATCGCAGGCGGGCCTTCGCCCATGCTTTGAAGGGGGCAAAATCCCTCGGAAGCTCCGGCTGAAGCGGAGCGAAGGGGGATGAAAATATCCATGCAACGACTGGCCGCTTTTTTCATTTTTTTCAGTCTTCTCGTAGCCTCTGGCATGCCTGTTTGGGCCCAGACGCCGGCGCCTCCACCCGATGCAGTCAAAAAAATCACTGCCGGAGTCGCCAATGAAGTCGTGGATGTCTCCCAGTCTGACAGCTGCAGCAAAGATGTCGACAGCTGTATCCTGCGGTTTGTTTTCGGCGGCGGCATGAAGGCCACCGACCTCAAGCGTCCGGCTTTCAACCTTGTTTCGTCGATGTTTGCCGGGCTCTCCCGGCTGTTACCCAGTACCGTCAAAACCAACACCATCCCCAAAAACCCCCAAAATAACTACACCTCCGGCTGGGCGTCTCTGTACGTCAAAGACCCCGAAAGCGGACAGGAGCACTGCATCGGCGCCACGGAGCCCTACATATCCGAGGCAATTCCGGTCTTTAGTAAACTGGACGCGGACAGCCGGCAGGTGTCCTCCCTCATGGCGCGCTACCAGGTAACGGGTAAGGGCGGCAGCTATGATATGCGCGAGCCTGCGGTGGAAATTGCCGGACCGCCGCCGTGCACGATCACGGACACCGCAGGTGCACTAGTGAGCGACGCGACCGGTATAAAAACCCCCGGCGGCACATTCGCGAGTCTGGTCATAAGCTTTCTCAAGCAGGTTCTGTCGGGCGGCTCGTCGGGCGAAAAAGTCGAGGCCAAGATATACAGCAAGCAGGCAGACAACTACCTGGGCCGCGACTACTGTTTGATCGCCGGCTGCACCGACGAGGCAGTGGACCTTTCCTATGTCGGGGGTGAGGAGGCGGGCAAAGTCAGCCAGGCCGGAGGAGTCAGCCGCACGTTTTCCCCGGCCTCCCATGACCCCAAGGGCGGCAACACGCACGGCGAAAGCGACAGCCAGTTTGAAGTCAGCGTGAGCGGCAAAGGCGATACTCAGGTGGATACCCGCACGGCGTTTACGAAGGCGACGGAATGCAGTACCGACTATATGGCGCTCGCCTCCCTGCCTTTGTCCCTGCAGGAGCGCTATGTGACTAAAAAACCGGAGTGCAGCTATGCCAAAAAACCGGCGGCAAGCGAGCAGGTTGCCTGCGGGCCGGAATTTGACAATCTCATTTCCTCTTTCGGGTCCGGCGAGGCAGCGTGCCGCTTATGCAACACGGATCGCATCAATGCATACGCAGACGTAGATCTTCCGGCCGGCGACCTCCCACCGACAATGAAAAAAATCATTGAAAAAGCAGCCGACACGTACAAAGTCCCGGCAAGTCTCATTATCGGCATTATGTACAACGAAGGTGCGTTTTCCCGATCACAGATCCAATGGACGGAAGAAAATGTACGCAAATGGAGTTGCGGACAGGAAAAAATGCCCTTCTGCGAAGATCCCGGAGCCAGTGGCACCACCTCCACCGCTTGGGGAACCGCACAGCTGCCCTTCGGCTGGATACCGAAATGGTTTTATTTGGGCGAAGGTACTGCCGCAGTGTGGAATGCAGTTTCGGCAGTACTCCCGTCCAAAAATTCCAAGGAAAAAATTTCCCCGTGCAATTTCATGGACGGCGTGTTTGCCACTGCCAAGTCATTGAGCTCGTGGTCCCGGACGCTACCACCGGACGCCATAGACCATAGGGTCACCCAGTGCCGGGGATATAGTATGACCAACGCTGCCTCCCCGGGCTCCTGCAGCGGCTGGACCGACGCCATCGCCGCTCAAAGCAGAGTCGGCTATGCCGGGTATTGCCCGGATCCGGGAAAACACAATCCTGCCTACCCGGAAGGGCCGTTCATCGAAGCTGCAATAGAGCGGTATCAGGCTTTCAGCTGTACAAAGTAAGGCAGGAGTCTTTACAAGACCTCCCCGCTTTGCTACACTATAGAGAGAGTTTGTCCCCGGGGAGGGGGCTTTTTGTAGGCCGGAGAGTAAAATTTCCAAACTCCCGGTAGACAAAAAATATCAATATGACCACGCCATCTGTCCGCTCTCTGCCAAAAGCCGCACCGGCAAAATTTATCCGGGAGGTCATAGCCGAGCTCAAAAAAGTCACCTGGCCCACGCGGCAGGAAACGATGAAGCTGACTGCGGTGGTGATCGCGATTTCTCTATTGGTCGGCGCATTTATCGGCGGACTCGACATAGCGCTTGTCAAAATCACCGGGCTGATGTTCGGACGATGAGGAAGAGAGATTTAAGAATTAAGATTTAAGAATTAAGATTTAAGAATTAAGATTTAAGAATTAAGAATTTATATCATGGACATAGCAGACGCAGCAGAAACACCCACACAGCCACTGGCTTCGGACGCCGGGAAGTGGTATGTCGTCCATACGTATTCCGGCCATGAAAATAAAGTGGCGGCAAACCTCAAGCAGCGCATAGAAACCCAAAAGCTCACGCACAAAATTTTTGAAATCGTCGTTCCCACCAGAAACGTCGTCACCGTCAAGCACGGCAAAAAAGAAGAAGTGAAGGAAAAAATCTTCCCGGGCTACATACTGGTGAAAATGATTTTAGACGACGACAGCTGGCTCGCCGTGCGCACGACGCAGGGCGTCACCGCATTCGTGGGAGCGGGCAACAAACCCACGCCGATCTCCGACCGCGAGGTCGATGCCATCCGCAAATTCATGGAAATGGAAGCGCCCAAATACAAGGCGAGTTTCAGCGTCAACGAGGCAGTGAAGATTACCGACGGCCCGTTTGCGGACTTTTTGGGTACGATCGATTCGATCGACGATGAAAAAGGCAAAGTCAAAGTTCTGGTGTCCATTTTCGGCCGGGAAACGCCGGTAGAGCTTGACTTCCTTCAAATATCAAAATTGTAAAAAAAAGTCCTATGGCCGTACAGTCATCGTATGACTGCGAAGACGGCTGGATGAAGGTCAAGGAATCCTGAGCGTCGTCGAAGGAGAGCTCGACTTTCTGCAGATCAGCAAGCTCTAATTTGCGCTCCTCTCACTTTTGCCGATCAAACCTCCTCACACCACTTGACAAACCGATCAGACTGATCCATGCTGGATGTAACATGCCCAAAACACTCCGGCAATTTGCGGTTCTTATTCTTTTTCTCCAGGTTATTTCGCTTTCCACTGCACAACCGGTCGTCGCCCAAGGCAACCGCCCGGGCCTTTCCAAGACAAAATCCGTGCTTCCGCTGATCGCCCGGGGCAACGCGGATCTAAAGTACGTCATCGCCCTTCTTTTCTCCGCCAATCCCAACGAACGCACCCAGGCCATAAACGCGGTCAATTCCAGGCTCGACCGCGTGGTCTCTAAATTTACGAAAGTCATAGCCAAGCTCAAAGCCCGCACGGAAAAACTTAAAACTGCGGGCAAAGATACGAGTTCGGTCGATCCCCTGCTTGCCAATGTCGACGCCAAGTTCAACACCTTTAAAAACGAAAAGGCCGCGCTCATCAGCCTTCTGCGCAGCATAAACTGGAACGGTGACAAAACGGACAATCGCCGGAAGGTCAGAGACGCAGCCCAAAAATTTGCCGACGCAGGAAAGGCTCTCAAGGATGCGATCAATGCAGTCATTAAAGAGCTGCGCACCATATCGACCTAAACACGAAAGGAAATTCCTATGATACAAGGCAAAAAATCAGTCAAACAGGCGCTCACACTTTTTTGGATTATTGCGGCGGTCTTCGTCGGCGGGTTTCTGGTAATGAAAGTCAATGAGAGCCAGGATATAACCAGCCGCGCAAGCCGGGATACGGATGTCTTGCCCGGCGACGACATACTCTCGCTTCAGAAGGACATGGAAAATCTGACGGATTTGGATTCCCTTTCTACCATGACCGAATCCGACCTCGATGTGAGTACCGAGTAAGAATACAATGGCTGATCCGGGAAACGCTGAACTCAAAACGCCCCTGCGCGAATATTCCACTCCCCCCGCCGGACTTCTCCGTAAAGCAGTGATGTGGGGAAGTGCACTCGCCTTCGGCGCGCCGCAGCTTTTGGCTGTGTGGGCCATAGAATTCAAGCCGGAGCTCGTGACCGCGGAAACGCTTCTGGGCTGGTGCGCGGTATCAGCAGGCGGACTGGTTACGCATATAGCCAGTCACAAGCTCGGCCGCGGCCGCCAGGCTACTTTTGCCGGAAGGCCGCACGAATTGACCATTCACGAGGTTGCCGATCTGGGAAGACGGACAAAAGGAGGAATGGGAATAAGTGGTGACCGGATTAACCGTGAAACGTGGAGCGATCATTATCCGCCTGAGGAATAAACCAGATCCCTTGCTCACTGATGTATTTCCTGCTATACTTTCCTTTACTGCGTCCGGATCAAAGGATGCGGGAGAAACCGGGAAACGAGAGGGTTTCGCAGGATACTGCACTATCGGTTACTTCGGAACGCGTTGAATATACGAAGGAACGAATCCACGAAACCTCTTCCATTATCCGTCTTTCTTAATCTTTAAAGCGTATTTAGAACTTAGAAATTAGTACTTAGAACTTTCACCTTGTATGGCCGCCAAAAAAGTAAAAACCATCCTCAAGCTCAATCTTCCGGCAGGAGAAGCAACTGCCGCGCCTCCGGTGGGCCCGGCGCTGGGACAGCACGGCTTGGCCATTATGGAGTTTGTCAAAGCCTACAACGAGCGCACGGCCAAACTCAAAGGCCAGACGATCCCCGCAGTCATTACCGTCTTTGAGGACCGCACCTTTACCTTTATCACCAAACTGCCGCCGGTTGCGGCCATGATCAAAAAAGCTCTTGCTCTGGAAAAAGGCGGCGGCAAAGCCGGCCGGGAGTCTGCGGGTACACTGACGCGCGCACAAGTAGAGCAGATCGCCAAAGAAAAACTGGGAGACCTCAACACCGACGACGTGGCAGCTGCCATGAAGGTGGTAGGAGGCACGGCGAGGTCTATGGGGATAGCGGTGGAAGAGTAAAGCAACGCAGGCAACACCCGTTACTTGGCAAAAACGAAGAAACCAAGTAACCGGCCTTGCTGGCCCTGCATAATACTATGGGTAAAATCAGAGTCGCAACACTCGGAAACGAAGAAGAAAAAGAACAGAAACGCCGTGCCGATGCCCGGCGCCAGACCAAAAAATCCAAAAAGGAAAAGGTCGAGGGCGTGGGTTTGAAGGGCGGCGAGCGCGTGGCGGTCGTGGAAGGCAGCGAGCTCAAACCGGAATTTAAAAAGCTCGTGGAAGAAGTGGAAGCAGGCGAAACCCCGCAGCAGTCTGCCGAGAAAAAAAGGAAGCAAAAAAAGGCCCGGGTCCGCGGCCGACGCTACCAGGATGCAGCCAAACTCGTGGACCGCACCACGCTCTATGCCCTCCCCGACGCAGTCGCACTCGTCAAAAAAACCAGTCTGACGCGCTTTGACGGCACGGTGGAACTTCATATAAGTCTCAATCCGGTAAGCCTGGGCGACAAAAAGGATCTTCGCGGCAGTGTCCAGCTCCCGCACCCGACCGGCAAAACCATCCGCGTCGCCATAGCAGATGATGCGCTGCTTGGTAAAATCGAAAAGGGTGATTTCGACTTTGACATACTCGTAACGCACCCGTCCATGATGCCAAAACTGGCCAAATTTGCCCGGGTCTTAGGGCCCAAAGGCCTCATGCCCAATCCCAAAACCGGCACCATCGGCGAACATCCGGAAAAAATCGCAGAAAGCCTGACAAAGGGCAAAGTGAACTTCAAAACCGACCCCGACCAGGCCGTCATCCACCTGGTCCTGGGAAAGGTGTCCTTTGACGACAAAAAGCTCACCGACAACGCCGAGGCGGCGCTTGAGGCCGTGGGCAAAACCAAAATCCAGCGCGCGACGCTGTCTGCCACCATGGGCCCGGGAGTCAAAATCGCGCTGGGTTGACAAAATCCGCAAAACTCTGGAGTATAAAATTATGGACGGTAATCCGAAGCCGGAACAAGGAAAAGTGCCTCCGTTCCTTCTTGAAGGAGAACAGCCATCAGCATCGCAACCTTCGGATAGCTCCGAACCGGTTCCACCTTTTAGCGTTTCTCCAGATTCCGTACCGCTTCCCAAACCCGCAGAGAGGAACAAGGCGGCACAACCAGATCCCAAATCATCAAGCTTGCTTGCGCGCGTACAAACAAAAATAGAATCAGGCGAAATTCCACCACCACCACCTCCCAAGAAACCCTAACCCCTCGCCTCCCCTCCCCAACGCGGATGAATTTGGATGCGCATCTATCGGCATTTTATTTAGCTTCGCAAGGCGTCCCCTTGCGAAGCTAAATTCTAAAACTTGCTATCCCGGAGGCCTTCAGGAAGTAAAGCTTGAGCCTCCAATCGCAACTTTTCTTTCCCGGACGCGGTTTGTGGTACAATTTCTGCTCAATGAACCGCCCAATTGAATTATTTCACCCAAGCGCCGCAGGTGGTGTACCGGAACCGACAAAGACCACCGACACCACCGTCGGGCGGCTTCGTGCATCAGCGAAACAGGCAATTCGATGTCAGTCGTTTATCGCAAGAAATACTCTCTTTTCCGTTGAAGCGGGCAAAATGAACTACGGGTTCGCACTCAAGTCGCTCTTCCCTGGACAGGAACTCCCGTCACTTCAGGAAGTTTTTGTCGCTGCGGCAAAAGAAGCCGGGCAATTGTTTCGCAAAGTATTTAATGATTCCGGCAACAAAATGGAAGGCCCGCTTGTAGGAAAAGGTTACAAAGACTCGGTAAACGACGCAGGACCGATTGCACTCAAATACCTCTCCGCTGCACTCCGGGCCGCAGAAATAGAAGGCATTGACAATCCGGAGGCGCTAGTAGCCAATGCTACATTTACTGACGCGCTGGCAATCGCAGCCAAAATGCTGGACGTTGAAATGCCTCATGCGCTTACCAAGGAGTCTGTTGTAGAGATGCTCAACAGGGTTTGTCCGCAGGATGATTATTTCTATGGGGAAATAGACCATCTGACGCTCGGACCGAAGCGCGAAAATCCACTCGAGCAGGACATGCTTGAGCTGGGCGTACGGCTTGCGCACAATACGTGGCTTGCCACGCAAGTCCACCGTGCGGCATATGAGGGAAATGAAGACCGGATAAACAGCTCGGAATTCGCTCCGCTGGATCTCTATGTCAAAGGGGTTTATGAAGAGCACAAACCGAACGGGCCGGAAGCGCAGCTCTCTATGGTCGGTCTGGCGGTCTGGAAGGATATTCTGTCTCTACGTCAACCGCTGTCTTCCCAAAGCGCTACTCTTTCTTAGTACTCTCGTAGATTTCGTCTGCTCTCTTTGCCAGACTGTCAGTGGTCGCGTTTAATGGAAATCCTTTCTCTGGAGAAAATCCTTTTGCTAATTCTTCAGCGGTTTTTAAAAACGGGGTTTCTTCTTTATTTAGCTTCGCAAGGCGTCCCCTTGCGAAGCTAAATTCTAAAACTTGCTATCCCGGAGGCCTTCAGGAAGTAGAATTTGAGCCTTCAGTCACGAATTTACGTTCGCCCCTTCAAAGACGCCTGTTTGTTTGCCGCAGCAATGAGCGAGTCGACGTCTGCAACAGGATACCCGCCGCCAGTAGGAAACTCTCCTGCCAGTTGCGTTGCGCTTGTTACAATCTGTTCATCTGTGGCCCCGCCTAACATCACATATCCCAGGAATGAAGCTGCGATATAGCAGGGTCGAATTCCCTTTTCACTCACACAAGACGAATTCGTACATCTTCCCCCAAGAAGACATTCTCTTGAGTTCATAATAACGCCGCATTATGGCTGATTTTGAGGCGAAAATCAAATGAATTCTTGACAGCTGACTCGTGAACACGAGAAAATACGTTTATGGCTAAAGATGAATTGACACCAGAAGGTGTTCAGAGACATGTTGATAAACGGCTTAAAGATAAGGGCCTTGAACCCAAACCTCCTGCCCCTCCCCGACTAAAGCAGGATCCGCGTGCTACACCCGGCCTAGCCGATGCGCTCAGGCAACTCATTAATCGCCTCGGCGGAAAACCAGGGATTTAACAGTCTCCCGACACATCCTTGTCAACGTATTTTTTTTCTGCTATACTCGCTAGTATCCTAAAGACCGTAGGCAGTCCGCAAGGACAATAAGACCTACCGAGGGACAGAAATCGTTAGTTGGTTCGTTTGTTATTTTGTTACTTGGCGGTTGCGTTATCCAAGTAACCAAGTAACCAATGACTAAATAACCATTTTCCCGCGGTAGAGCGGGATTTTTTATGATAAAACAGACCACTGCCGCCTCCGTCGAGACTTCGGCGGCCAAGCAAAAGAAAATCGACACCGTGAGCTCTCTCACGGACAAAGTGAACCGGGCAAAAGCAATCGTTCTTACCGACTACCGGGGCCTCAAGCACAAGCAATTTGAGGAAATACGCAAAGTGCTCAAAAAGCTCGATGCAGAGCTTGTCGTCGCCAAAAACAGACTCCTCAAACGCGCACTCGGCAATAAAAAGACCGCTACACTGGAGCAAACCCTCAGCGAGCCCACCGCCACCCTGTTTTCTTACGCCGACGAAGTGGCACCGCTCAAAGCACTGCTCAAGTTTTTTAAAGCTACTGCCACGGGCAAGGCGAAAGCCGGACTGTTGGGCAGCCAAAGTCTCTCCTCTTCTGATGTCGAGCGCCTGGCAAACCTGCCGACGCGCGACGCACTTTTGGGCCAGCTCGCTGGAGCTCTCAACGCGCCGATCCAGGGCCTGCACTACGCCCTTTCCTGGAATCTGACGGCATTTTTGTACGCACTCAACGCAGTCAAGGGGAAAAAGTCAACATAAGGTTGTCCGCCCCGGAGCGCGGAATTTTCATTGAACGTTTAAAAATTTGAAATTAATCATTGATTAAAAATTGTAAATTAAGAATTGAAAATTGAATTGAAAGGGGGTGTTTATTTATGGCAAAAGTATCAAAAGATGATCTATTGAAAGCAGTAGAAGAAATGACGGTTCTGGAGCTTTCTGATCTCGTCAAGGCACTGGAGGAAAAATTCGGCGTCTCCGCCGCTCCGGTTGCAGTCGCGGGAGCTGCTCCCGCAGCCGCCGCAGACAGCGGTGAACCCAAAGAAGAGCAGACGGTCTTTAACGTCGTCCTTTCAGAAGCCGGCGCCAACAAAATCGGCGCGATCAAGGCAGTCCGCGAACTCGTCCCGACCCTGGGACTTCAGGATGCCAAAGCGCTCGTTGAGTCCGCACCGAAAGAGGTTTTGACCGGCGTCAACAAATCCGCTGCAGAGGAGGCCAAGAAAAAACTGGAAGCCGCAGGGGCAAAAGTAGAGCTCAAATAACAAAAAAACGAAGAGGAAGTGACGCGGCAGTTAACGAGCTGTGCGAGTTTTACTACTGCGGCATCCCGAAGAGCAAAGCGATATCGGGGCCAAGAAAAAACTGGAAGCAGCCGGGGCAAAAGTCGAACTGAAGTAACAAAAAGGCCGATTGCTTTCTCCTTCGTAGAGTGTGTGGAGATGCTCCGGCCTTTTTCGCGGAACTCACCGCGCCTAACGTTCCTGCCCGTCAACATAGGGCCCGAGCCAGGAACACGCACCGCCATTCAGGTGATTGTTCGACCGGAGGATGTCAAAAACCATCTCAACATATTGTTTATCAAAAACACCCTGCCCTGCCGAATCAGAAAGCACCCCGTGGGCTTCTGCCAGAGTCATTCCTCTTTCTCTATACGGCCGCACGTCATGGCTTTCGCACAAGGCAACAATATAATCAACAATGCCGAAAACCTCGACATATGCCGGAAGCTCAAAACCTTCCGGCCGCCGGGGATACCCCGTGCCGTTTCGGCGTACGTGATGATACCTGGCAATCTCAAACGCTACATAGGGAATCTCGCACCCCCTCCCCTTCGCTCTTTCAAGTATTTCCTCTGATGCAACCGGGTGCATGCGGATTTTCAGCCGGTCTAAATCATTCAGCGTTTGTCTATCCCACAAAGTGCTGTCCCCACCGGTGACAAACGGCTTGCCGCTATCGTGAAAGGAAGCAGCAAACAACATGTCCTCTAAATTTACACCGGAAGGAATCAGTTCGGGATGCTCTGTAAGAACCAGCCCATAGAAACCGGCGTCGCGAAACCCATGCAGTAAATACCGCCGTAATAACGGCATGTGGTCCTCGGGTAACTCTGGCCACGGAATTGTGGCAACCACATT
Source organism: uncultured Gammaproteobacteria bacterium (assembly GCA_964400835.1). Taxonomy (GTDB): domain Bacteria; phylum Patescibacteriota; class Microgenomatia; order UBA10105; family UBA927; genus CAYNWD01. Next base: position 35,088 of record CAYNWD010000005.1, read on the forward strand.
ATCGACTCGTTCTAACATTTCTTTTCCGGGCATATTCGCGCTATTGTAGTTTTTTGTGATAAGAATGTAAAACTATATCATTTTAGCTCGTTCTGTCTGCCTCTCTTTGATCCCCCTTGACAAGGTTTGACCAATGGTGATACGTTGTGAATAATATTGATCCCCTCCTTCGCGAACGCTTCGGAGGGCACACCCTGCCCCGGAGAAAGTGTACGTGACCGCCGGTATGCAGTTTGCATATCACCTCTCACGTATTACTTATTGCGATCTATGGCACTCGGTGATGAATGGCCCGACTTGCTGACGGTCCGCGAAGTAGCTAAAATTCTGCGCGTATCCCCCCTCACGATCAAGCGCTGGGGGAAACGCGGCAAGCTGCCGGCAATCCGCATCAACTCCCGCGGCGACCGCAGGTACAA
>CAYNWD010000005.1:35516-46302 GCA_964400835.1 uncultured Gammaproteobacteria bacterium
CCGTGGGAATAGGCGCTATAAAAAAGAAGCGGTTATGTGGCTTTTGGGACTGCAGCAAAAAGGACAGGCATAAAGATAGCAAGATAGAAAAATAGAAAGATAGCAAGATTGGGTTGCGACCACTGTCTTTTTCCCTCCCGGCACTATCTTCTCTTTCGGGTTTTTAGTATTCTGGTACTATGGCCAAATACGTACCGGACAGTAACACCGAGCGCTGGGTGATTATCGCGCCCGGCCGGACCGGACGTCCCAAGACGCACGGTTCGGGAGAAAAACCCGTCTGCCCGTTTTGTGCGGGCAACGAAGCGCAAACCCCGCCCGAAACCTACCGCATAGGCCCGGGAGAAAAAGACACAGCCGGATGGCTGGTCCGCGTGGTCCCCAATAAATACCCCATCACCGATATCCACGAAGTCATTATCCACAGCCCCGATGACGTCCGTGACATAGAAAAACTCCCCCTGGATCAGGTGATCCGGGTCCTCACAGCCTACCGCGACCGATTCCGCGCCCACCAGGCAAACGGCCACGTGCTCATTTTTTGCAACCACGGCTTTCACTCCGGCGCCAGCCTCGCCCACCCGCATAGCCAGCTCGCCGTGATCCCCAAGCAGATTAATCTCGATACCATTGCCAGAGAACCAATCACCAACGTGATTGAGGAATCGACGCATTTTACCATCTACTGCCCGGATTTTTCCCAGTGGCCGTATGAAGTATGGCTTGCGCCGAATGCGCAGGCGACCAAATTTGGCGACATAACCGACCCCGAACTTACTGAACTGGCGGCCGTCCTGCAAAAGACCCTGCAAAAACTGGAAAAAATATCACTCGACCCGCCGGCCGGATTTCCCCGGATGGATGCCTTCACCTATAACTACTACATTTACCACCTGGAAAACTGGTACCTGCGCATCGTCCCGCGCTTTATTCACCGCGCAGGATTTGAACTGGGGACCGGCCTTTCCGTCAATGTCACCGACCCCATGGAAGCGGCCCGTATACTGCGGGAGATGAAGATCCCCTAACCCTCCTCACGGACAAACCGGCGCAAAAGCCGGGCCGCGCGAAGCTTCGTTTCTTCGGTAACCGGCACACAGACCAGGCCCGGTTTCTGGCTTCCCATGCCGGGCTGGCCGTAAAAGACCACAGCGCCGACCGGGGAAAACGCAATCCCCGGAAGGGCCAATAAATCTTCTTCTCCGCTCACCACGATTGCCCGGCTCGCCGCTCTTTGGGCCTGCACAAGGGCTTCCTGTACCGCCAGGAGCGCAGCTGCGCTTATGTAGCCCGGACCGCTCGTGAGGTTCGTGAGGGGAATATGCCGCTTGGTCAGGAGAGTCAAAGCATCGGGAAACGGTTTGCGCTCAACTTTCCCGTCGATCACAGACAAGAACGGCTCGATACCTGCAACAAGCAATGTTTTGGTCGCCAGATCCCCCACTGTGACCACCTTGGCATGACGGTATGTTTCCAAAACCTCTGCCACACGGCTGCCGCTCCATATTTCTCCCATGGGCGCCGAAAGCTCGGGCCGCAGGTTGTCGGGCATGACCAGTTTGCCCCTCACGGTAATGTCGCCTGCGCGCACGCGCGTCGAGGAAATTTTCTCTAAATCTTCTGCCGGCACAAGTGCCACTTCAATAATCCGAAGGGCTCTCAGCCCGCGTTTTTTGCGCAGCTGATTAATTTGCTGCGCACGTCCGCGGGTTTCACTCGAAACGACGATTGCCCCAACCTCCTCCATGGACGCGAGCGGCTCATAGGGGTCATCAATGGGGATGATGGTATAGCGCCCGGTAACCCCATGATTTTTCAGCCATTGCTCAAGGTTCTTTTTTCTCCCATCATACCCTCCGATTTCTAATGTGGAATTTGAAATTTGAAGTGAATTTTTGATCTTAAATTTCCTGATGAAACGGTCTGACGTTAATCCGATAATAACCCGCCTACCTTCGCTAAAGGCCGCGGAAAGCAGTGCTTCGTGTCCTGTGTGCAGCCGGTCGAATGTGCCTGCGACAAAGCTCACCATATGCCCCAGTATAGCCCACCACGGGCAGGAAGGGCAAAATAGGGACTAGCAATTTTGCCGGAAGTGTTCTTATAATGAAATCACCTATGGCCAGGCACAGGCGCCGCATCAGGGGAAAACGACCCCCACAAAAACCGCACTTCGGCCGGCCGTCGTTTGCCGCCACCATCATTCTCCTCGTCTTTTTGGGGACAGCACTCGTTATTCTTCTCACTAAAATTACAGAGCCCCAGTACGTCCCGGGGCAGGCGGCCAAACGCTGCGAAGATCGCGGCTGCCAAAACACCCGCGCCGGTGCGTTCTGGATGATCACCAATTGTGCAGCAAAAGGCGATCCGGACGGCGATGACCAGCTCTGCAATAAAGCCGGAAGGACCGGCACCTGTGGCGGCAAAACCTTCTGCTGCCCCAAATCCGGCGCCAAATGGGTACAGGGTGCATGCAAGAGTAGCCCAACCCCCGCCAGCACATTGACGCCGACCGTCACCAGTACGCTGACACCGACATTGACGAGTACCCCTACACCGACGCCGTCAAATACGCCCACGCCGACCGTCACCAGTACACTGACCCCCACCCGCCGGCCGACTGCTTCCCCCACGCCGAAGCCCACGCCGTACACCAGCCAGGGCTATTGCAACGAACCCTGCGCATCAAACGGCGATTGCCGCGTGGGTCTTTCGTGCACACAAACGGCTCTGGGGAGTATCTGCCGCAACGCCGGCTGCAGCGAACAGGTATCGTGCGGCTGCCCTACGGCCAAAGGCGGCATTGACGTATCTGGGCTAAGCTACCTGTCGACTTCTCCCGCGCCGACCAGCGCTCCCGTGCCGCCGGAAATTACGGTTGAGGCCTTTACCGGTTCCAACAAAAAAGCACCGGCCACATTCACTCTCACCGGCACAGCAACGCCGTATTCTGTCTTGGATATCTTTATTACACCCGACGGCATCACGGGCCAGGTGCAGGCAGACAGTCAGGCCGGCTGGCGCTACATTCTGACCAAAAAGCTTTCCCCGGGCAAAAAGGACCTCAAAATTATTGCCACGTCGCCCACCGGCGGCACCAATACCTATGTCGATTCCTTCACTGTTTCTTCCGGGATAAATATCGGCCGCGTCCTTGTCGTTATTCTGGTGGTTATTCTGGCAATCGGCGGCGTCTCGTTTTTCCTCTCCAACCGATAGCAAGCCTCCCGCGGGGTGCTGGGGTTAGCCGACCACGTCGGTCCAGTCTTTCCAGAAACGAAGAAGTCCCGTGTCCGTCAGCTCATGCCGGAGGTCGTAGGTTTTCCAGTCGTTTTCAAGACTGATCTCCCGGTAGGGAATTTCAGCGAGCCCGGGTGCGTTGTAGAAATAATCAGGGCCGGGACTGGGAAATCCGCTGCCTGCCCACTCGGTAAATACGCCAAACGGAATGGTAATGATATCGCTTTTGAGCCAGAGAGCGTAGAGAATGTGCTGTATATTCCGTACACTCGCCGTCAACACTTTGACATGACCGGGCATGGTCGGAAGCCGGTACATTTCCAAAATATTGGCAACCACATCCATGCCTTTTTCTCCCCGGTCATCGAGTCTGCCTACAAACGGCGAAATATACACGTCGTAGGCTGCTCCCTTTGGTGAGACGCCGACGGTTTTGGTAGCTGCCCAGACCCCTGCCGCCTGTTCCTGCGAAAAATTGAGGGTAATGTTGATCGGTCCTTCTTTGCAGAAAATTTCCGCAGCGGCCAAACCGTTTGTGGTACACGGAAGCTTTATCACTCCGTTGGGAATCCACTGGATGCGCTCACGCGCTTGCGCGAGCATGTCCTGGATGGTGAGCGTCACAGGGTCGCCGATCACCTGTATGGACACGGTGCCATTGGGAATGACCGCACTGATTTCCTCAACTGTTTTTCGGTAAAACAAAAGGGCTTCCTGGGCGGTCAGCTTTTTCGTCTCGTGCGTTTCCCGCGATTCAAGCGCTTTTTTTGCAATTAAAGTCGGGTTCGTCGTCTGGCCGTCCAGCCCGTGGTAACCGGCTTTTTTAAGGATCGCGTCGGCCTTCCTGGTTTCCGCCGGATCACCGCCGTCAATAAAAATTTTTGAAGCAAAGGTCTTCATAGGTGTTGTATGCCGCCCCCTTTTTCCTAGAGCTCCTTAACCGCACGGACAATGGCTGATGTATCAATCTCCTCATACGCCAAAAGCTCATCGGGTTTTCCGGATCTGGGAAGCTTTCGAACCGCCAAATGCACCACCTTGCAAGGATTCTCCTTTAAGGGGTGGATGGCCGAGAGGACCGCCTCGCCCAGGCCGCCTTCGGGATAGTGATCTTCGACAATGATAAGGGCAGAATCCGAAGCCGCGCTGCGCAGTGTGTCGCGGTCTATCGGCTTGACACTGTAACAGTCTATGACGCGGATACCAACGCCCTCACCCGCCAGACTTGCCTGTGCCTTGAGCGCTTCATGGAGCGTAATCCCGGCCGCGACCACAGTCGCCTTTGCCAAAAGTCCCTTTGGGGGAGGAAACGTCTTGGATCCGCCAAGAGAAAACTGTTCTGTATTTGTATACAGAAGCGGCGTTGCGGGCCGGTTGGTCCGGATATAGGAAATGCCCCGTTCCCGCGCAAGGAGAAGCTCGGTAAGCCTCTCGGCGCTTACGGCGTCCGAAGGATAGACGACGACCGATCCGGGCAAGCTGCGGAACAGTGCGATGTCCTCGAGTGCCATTTGGCTCGGGCCGTCCTCGCCGATTGAGACTCCTGCGTGACTGCCGCAGATAACCAGAGGCAAACCGGATTGGGCAGCCATGCGCAGCTGATCATGCGGCCGCGACAAAAATGCGCCGAAGGTGGCAGCTACCACTTTGTACCCGCGGGCAGCCAAGCCCACCCCTGCTCCTATCATGAGCTGCTCGGCGATAAAAAACTGCACAAATCTGCCCGGATATATTTTTTCAAACTCCTCCGTATACGTCGAATTTTTGACATCGGCATCCAGGACCACGAGGTTCGGATACACGCTGCCCAATCTGGCGAGGGCCGCGCCAAACGCCTTGCGTGTGGCAACAGGCATGTCTCCCGGCGCTGACGCGGGGAGGCCGGCCGATTTTGAGACGTCCGGCGAAGCGGCCCCCGAGCTTGTCGAGGGGGATCGGACTGCCCGAAAAATCGGCCCGCCGACCAAAGCGTCACTCCATTCTGGTTTTTGTACTTTCCCGCGAAGCGATGTGTCGACCGCTCCCAACTCCCTGAGCGCTTTTACCAGCTCCTCTTTCCCCAATGCCTTGCCGTGCCAGCCGGCGGCTCCTTCCAAAAACGACACGCCGCTCCCTTTTTTGGTTTTCGCCAGAAGTACCACGGGCTTCGCCTTTCCCTTTTTTATTTTGGCAAACGCTGCGTCGACCTGGCCTATGCTGTTGCCGTTGGAGATGACCATTGCCCGCCAACCAAACGCTTCAAACCTTTTTTTATACACCGCAATATCGTGGCCGAACATGGTATCTGCCGACTGGCCCAGCCGGTTTATGTCTACTAAAGCCACCAGATTGTCCAGCCTTCGCTGTCCCGCCCAGTTGGCTGCCTCCCACACCGACCCCTCGGCAAGCTCACCGTCTCCCAGAAGAACAAACACAAAGGGCGTTGAACGTTGACGCGGGGATCGTATTTTCTGGAATCGTGTTTTTTTCTCTTGATTCTTAATTCTTAATTCTTGATTCATCTTGAGTGCCAGTGCCTCACCCGCTCCCACTGCCAAACCCTGGCCCAGCGAGCCGGTCGGCACTTCGGTATAGGGAAACCGCATGCTGGGATGACCCTCGAGATTACTGTCAAACTGCCGGTAGGTCAGCATCTCATCTTTCGAAATTTTCCCCGCCGAGGCATACAGGCCGTAGAAAAGCGGACTCGCGTGGCCTTTGCTGAAAATCACCCGGTCGCTGTTGGGATTTTTCGGAGCATCAAGATCCGCGGTGAGGTATTTGAAAAACAACGTCACCAGAAGCTCGACAGCCGAGAGGGACGACGTGGGATGCCCGGAGCCGGCAGCAGTCGTCATGGTGAGAATGTGGGAACGGACGAGTGCTGCTAATTTTCTCAGGTCAACTGGCGGCATGCACTTTATTGTAATCGCAGCGGTCCCGCTGTCAAGACTGCTGTGATACAATAGCCGCATGCAGATCGTCCTGTCGGCCCATTTTGATATAGCTAAACCCGTGCCGTTTATCAATCTTGCGGACGGCACGATGCAGGGACTCGTTGACAACTTCGCCGGCGTCTTCGCCGCATGGGAAGTACACCAAAAAACCGGTGTTCCCCTCTCCCTAACAAATTTTGAGGAAACGGGCATGGGCGGGGCGCGCGAGGTAGCAAAACAATTGCTCGCAGAATGTGCGGCACAAGGAGGCAGAAAGGTACAGGAGGGGCGACAAAATTTCGCTGGATATTCAATAGATTCAACAAACGTACGGGTGACTCGCCGGAAGGGACCCGTCGATGCGCAGCCTTCCTCTGCGCACGAATCACAGATGGATGGAAGGAACGAAATGCGAGCAGCGACGGGAGGGAGAGGCGAGGCAGGACCCGCGGGCCCTCTTGTCATTGTCGTGGACACGACCCGCGATGCGGGCGAAAAGCCCGCCTACATCGGCAACGTCTATAACTTCGACATCGGCCGTTTACAAAAAAGCCACGCCAAAGACATTTTCTTTATGCCCGGGCTCTTTGAGGAAACAGAAGACGAAACCTGGGTCTACGGCCACGAATTTGGCATGCCGACCTTCTACTTCGGCATCCCCATCCCGCATGAAAAAGACTACCACGATACCAACAATGGGATATCTTTATCGTCCATAAAGCGCAGTGCATCGATTCTTTCCTCACTCATTACTTTTCTCCAAACCGCCTAACTCTATCTGAAAGATACGTGAATTTGACCACCCGGCCGGGAGACAAAAATCAATAGTTCACAAGAGATAGTTCCACAGGAGGAGGTACGGGACGAGGAGCTGGGTCAAAGGCTTCACGCGCCGTACATACTGCTGCAGGGAAGTAAAAACTTTCTCCTCACTCTTCTGCGACCTCCACGTTCGGTAGCCAGAAACCGCATACGCCCCAAAGAGCGCAAGCACTGCGCTCCACGGCTGGCTGCGCCAGTAGCCGCCGGCCAGCCACAGGGCGAGACCAGCGAGGCCGAGGAAAAAACCCAAGCCGAGCGACCTGCCGAGACCCAGTACGACATGCGTCGGCCGTATCCCCGCCGCCTGATCCGCGCGAAAATCCGCCAGCTGATACGGATAGAACACACTCCATGTGAGAAAAATCAATGTGACAAGAAACAGGCTGTTTGTACCGGTCAGTATTCCGGCCTTTACCAGGGGCGCGCTAAACGGCACGATCCACCAGACCAAAAGCTGACCCGCAATGTCGACGACCGGCCGTGCTTTGAGCCGCAACGGGTAGGCCGAGTAACCGATACCGACGAAAATCATTGCCATTGCCCACGCGCCGAGTTCTGCCGCAAGACCAAAGCCCAGTCCCCCAATCGCCCACCCCAGCCCCAACGTCCAGCCGACCCGCCTGCTGATACGCGCGCCCGAAGAAAGGTGGGCACGGTTCCAGCTCCACCGGTCCGTGTCGCTTCTGTCCACCCACTCATTCACGAGAAATGCGCTGAAGGAAATACACGTGGTTGCGGCCATCCACAGCCAGAGGCTGCGGTCCATGCCTCCCAGCATAATTCCTGCGGCCAGTACGGAAGAAATTTGCAGGTATTGATCCTGCAACCGATGCAAACGGATGATCGTGCGCATACGGTCGCGCCCCAGATTACGCGTCTTTGAGCTGTTTTATGGCGGTGCTAATGTTTGCAGCAGAGTTAAAAATAAAACTCGTCGACACCAATCGCGTGGCGCCGGCGTCCTTGACAATCTTTGCCGTCAGGTCGTTGATGCCGCCGTCCACTTCTATGGGCAAATTGGGAAACCCGTCGTGGATGGATTTTATCTTTTCCACGGTCTCAGGCAGAAACGGCTGGCCGCTCCGTCCGGCCTCGATCGTCATCACCAAGACCGTATCTATGTGATCCAAAAACGGCTCAATCTGCTCTATCTCCGTCGGCCCGTCGAGAGCGAGTCCCACCTCCACATCCTCAAGTTCTGACTGTTCCAAAAACAGCCGCGGGTCGGCGCATTCGACGTGGGCGATGAGCCGCCGGAATCCGGCAGCGGCCAGGGGCCGGATGTACTTTTCCGGGCTTGCCACCATGAGGTGGGCTTCCAAAAATAAGGATTGGCCTAATTGGTCTGCCTTGACCAACTGGGTGAACCGATCAAAGTCCAAAAACGTTTCATTGGGAACGAGGGTGTTATCTGCTATATCAATCTGCACCCAGGAAACAAACGGCGCCACGAGCCCGATCCGCTGTGCGATAACTGCAACGTCTTTTTCCAAAATACCGGGAATAATGTCAACCATACAATCAAAGGAGACAGGAAGAGACAGGAAGAAACGCGAGCCGTCTTCTCCTCCTCTCTTACCGTCTTCCCGTCTCCCTCTCCCCAATCTTCCCCAGTCGCCGGACAAACCGCTCCTGGGGATCAAAGGGCGTCGTGAGAAAAACTTTGATGAGTTTTTTGGCGATAAACTCCGTGGTGTGGTCCGCGCCGATCGAGAGAACATTTATGTCATTGTGCGACCGGTTGTGCTTCACTTCCGATACATGCACCCCCATGGTGCAGCGGATTCCCGCAACCTTATTGGCCACGATCGTCACCCCGCCGCCGGAGCCGCACAGGATGATTCCCCGGCTTCCCGCCTCTAGCGCCACGCGGTCGGCTACGGCAAACGTAAAATCCGGAAAATCGTCCCCCGGCTCGTACGTAGTGTTGCCGCAGTCAACGACCTTGTGGCCCTGTTTGACGAGCCAGGGAGCGAGCAACTGTTTGAGGTGAAACCCGCGGTGGTCGGCGCCGATAAATATTTTCATAAACTTCCCCGACCGGTCGGTCGGGATTTTGTTGCGCTGTGTTCGCGCTTCGAAACTCGAAGGTAAACACTTCGCGCGCTTATTGTAAATGCTTCATTCATGACCTTACGGCCATGATTTTTCTCTCTTGCAATGAACAAAATTGGTCCGTTGATCTGATTATCCAATTATCCGAAGGAAAAAAACAAGGGGGGACATTAACGCTGGAGGGAGCCGACGAGTTGCGCATATTTACCGTCCAGTGCCCGAAATATCTCGTCATCCAAAAGTTTTTTGCCCCAGGCGACGGCCAGGTGACTGCGCGTTATGGCGACGAGCCCTGCGGCATCGGAGAGCATTTCAGACGCCTGCCGGCGGTCTTTTCTGGATAATCCGTCGGCAATTTTGGCTACCACGCCCACCCCGCTTGCCAATACCTGATCGATGACTTCGCGGCCTTCTAACGAACCTTCAAACGCATCATACAGGTCCATAAGCACCACATACGCACTCTGCCACACACGATTTTCATGAAAGTTCATAGTGAATATTGTACCTCAAACAACCAAAAGAAACCAGGCGTCCGTATCACGGATTCTGAGTCGGGGTTGCGGTGGCGGCCTTGGAAGGAGTGGGAGTTGCGGTTGGCTCGGGGGTCGGCGAAGCAGACTCCTCATTATTGCCAATATTCACCGGCGCAACCTCAATAATTTTGTTCGTAGCCGGCCGGTAAAGTATCGCCTTGCGTGCTTGAGTAAAAATAAGCACCTTGTCCCCATTTTGTGCCTTTGCAAAAAATGGCTGTTCAGAAAGTTTTGCTGCGTCCGAAACGGTCGCAATCGTCGGTTCCTCACCTGCGGGAAGCTCAATGAGCTTCCCCACCTTGGTTATGAGGAGCTGTGCTTCTTCTTTTGCATATTCGGTCGGGTTCGCAAGCTTTTGCTGCGTGTCACGATATTGCGTGTAAAAATACGCAGCGGGGACTGCCGCGAGTATGACCAGCGCCGCCCCGAGCCCGGCCGCTTTCGGATTAAACTTCACGCTCATAGGATTTGTATTATAGGTACTTTTTTGCGCAATGCAAGCGCGTGGTATATAGTAAAAACCTATGATCCCGGTTTCGCAGCCCGTTATTGCGCCTCATGCCCGTACGTATATCCTCGAGTGTTTACATTCAGGTTGGGTATCGAGCGCAGGCCCGTTTGTCGAACGTTTTGAACATGCGTTTGCACAATTCATCGGAAGCCGATTTGCCGTAGCCACAAGCAGCGGCACGAGCAGCATACACCTTGCTCTTGCAGCACTGGGTATTGGCCCTGGCGATGAAGTCATAGTTCCCGCCTTGACAATGATCGCAACAGTTCTCCCTGTTTTATATCTTGGAGCTACTCCAGTGCTTGTTGATTCAGAAAGAGAAACCGGTAATATCGATGTTTCTCTCATAGAGAGCAAAGTATCTAAAAAAACTCGCGCCATTATAGCGGTGCATCTTTATGGTCATCCGACACACATGCACCGACTTCTGCACATCGCAAAACGCCATCATGTCACTGTCGTTGAAGATGCAGCTGAAGCCCATGGTGCACTCTCCCGGATACATAGAACATGGAAAAAGGCAGGTTCCATCGGTGACATCGGTTGCTTTTCACTTTACGGCAATAAAATCATTACAACCGGCGAGGGAGGCATGGCAACAACGAATAATGCGCGTGTGGCTTCTCGCATGAAAAACCTCCGCAACTTAGCGCGAACGCCACATCGCCATTTCGTTCACAAAGAGATCGGTTTTGCGTACCGCATGA
>CAYNWD010000006.1:0-33919 GCA_964400835.1 uncultured Gammaproteobacteria bacterium
TGGGACCGGCACCACCAGTGGCTCCGGTACTTCCCGTGGGCCCGGTAACTCCGGCTGAACCGGTGGCGCCGGTTGAGCCAGTTGCTCCCGTGGGGCCTGTGACACCTGCATCTCCCGCGGCTCCTGTGGCTCCGGTAGCTCCGGTCGATCCGGTCGGGCCCGCGCCACCTGTGGCTCCCGTACTTCCCGTGGCTCCGGTTGGCCCGGTCACACCTGCCGCACCTGTAGCTCCCGTACTTCCCGTAGCTCCCGTGGGGCCTGTGACACCTGCATCTCCCGCGGCTCCTGTGGCTCCGGTACTCCCAGTGGCTCCGGTCGGCCCGGTCACGCCGGCGGCTCCCGTGGCACCGGTACTTCCCGTAGATCCGGTCGGGCCATCAACACCCGCAGTTCCTTGAGTTCCGGTTGCTCCCGTTGGGCCCGCGCCGCCTGTGGATCCGGTACTTCCCGTAGGACCCGTGACACCTGCATCTCCCGCGGCTCCTGTGGCTCCGGTACTCCCAGTGGCTCCGGTCGGCCCGGTCACGCCGGCAGTTCCGGTGGCACCTGTGGGGCCTGCTCCTCCTGTGGCACCGGTTGCTCCGGAAGGCCCGGTGACTCCGGCAGCACCAGTGGCTCCGGTAGACCCAGTGGCTCCTGTCGGTCCGGTGACGCCTGCATCTCCCACGGCTCCGGTAGCGCCGGTACTTCCGGTTGCTCCGGAAGGCCCGGTGACTCCGGCAGCACCAGTGGCTCCGGTACTTCCGGTAGATCCGGTGGGTCCAGTAACACCATTGGCTCCCGTAGCACCGGTACTTCCCGTTGCACCCGTAGGACCAGTGACTCCTGCATCTCCCACGGCTCCGGTAGCGCCGGTACTTCCGGTTGCTCCCGTAGGACCTGTGACTCCGGCAGCACCAGTGGCACCGGTGCTTCCGGTAGATCCGGTCGGACCATCAACACCCGCAGTTCCTTGAGTTCCGGTTGCACCCGTAGGACCGGCTCCTCCGGTTACTCCCGTAGATCCCGTAGGACCAGTGATTCCGGCTGCACCCGTAGCACCGGTGGAACCCGTTGCTCCCGTGGGGCCTGTAACACCGGCTGCACCCGTGGCTCCCGTACTTCCGGTAGATCCGGTCGGGCCGGTCACTCCGGCTGCACCGGTGGCACCCGTACTTCCGGTAGACCCCGTGGGCCCGGTCACACCATTGGCGCCTGTGGCTCCGGTGGAACCCGTTGCTCCCGTGGGGCCTGTGACACCAGCGGCTCCGGTAGCTCCGGTACTTCCCGTGGCACCGGTCGGCCCGGTCACACCGCCAGTACCGGTCGCGCCGGTCGGGCCCCCGCCTCCTGTGGATCCGGTCGGGCCATCCCCACCCTCACCGCCCCCGCCAGTACCGGTCGCGCCGGTGGGTCCTATAGTACCTGATTCTCCGGTCGCACCGACACCGGTTGCTCCGGTCGGCCCGCTCGTCCCCGCACTTCCCGCTGCTCCAGCCGCACCGCTGTCTCCTTTTGCACCGCCCGTGCCGCTTACTCCGGTGGCACCGGTCGCGCCCACGCCGCCGACCCCCAGCACCCCGCCGCTTCCGGCAGCAGAAACAAGCTGGGTAAATATCGTCTGCAGAGGCGTGGTTGTCCCGGTTTCAAGAGAAGGCGAAAGTCCCTGCACAATCTGGTTTAGAACCGTTGTGTCGGAAGACGCAGTTACCCCGCCGACCCGCACCGTTCCCTCGTCGTCAAAGCGCGAAACCACGACCCCGGACCTTAGAAACGAAATGCCCGGGCTTCCCACGCCGACAGAAGCAGTATCAGTGTCCGTAGTAACGCCCAACACTTTTACCTCCCGACCGCTATCGGCAAGAAGCATTTTGTACAGCTCATGCCCGATGAGGACCGACGCGGCGTCCACCTGGTCTATGGTCGGTTCAACCCCGATGTCCAAGAGCTTCCCCGACGCACTGCGATTACCCCATATCTGCATGTTTTCACTGAAACGGAACGTGTAGCCGCGGAACGTACCGGTGAGTAAATTCTCAATGATCTGCCCTGTATCAAAGCGTACTAAAAGCACCGAGTTGTCAGAAAGCGTCACCCCGCCGACCAGCCGCTCGATGATGCGCACCGGCTCACGGCTCCCTTTTTTTGTCAGATATACCTCCAGAATCTCGCCGTTTTCCCGCATGATTCCCCGCTCGCCGTTAGGGAACTGAAGCACCACATCACCCACATACCTGCCGTTTCGCAAAACTCCGGTGACGACCGTCGCGTAGGTAAACGACCCATCCAGCCGCTGCACCAGAAGCACAAAAGGACCGTCAAAAGAAGATTTGAACAGCGTGTATTCGGACAGTTCAGTCACGATTTCCGTCCGTGCTGCGTGTTTATTTTGTGGCGTGAGTCCCAATTTCTTTCCGCTCACAGCCAGCCCAAAATTCACGGAACTTGCCAAAATCGCCGCAGCCAAAAGTCCGAACACCGGTACAAACCCGGAAGAACAGTGAAAAACTGGTACTTTCACTTGTAAAAACTTGGAAAATGAAGTTCCACGGGCTGACACCCGTGGTACCTGCCCGCAAACGCCTGAGCGTAGCTCTGGCAGGCGGGTCTTCTCCTCATTCGGCGGAGCGAAATCCCTCCGAAGCTCCGATTGAATCGGAGTGAAGGGGGATGATCCAAAAATATCGCATCCCGACGCCCCCATATAAAAACGAGAAAATCCGGTCGAGCCGGACAGGATGCGAGTGCATCGGGGGTTTTTTTGCCTGGTGGTCATGGGCTCCCCTCCCGTACTCTATGCCGGACTTTTAGATGGAGGAAAAACGAAAATCCTAGAGCTACCAGGACCACGCTCGCCACAACGCCAAATACCGAAAACAAGGCACCCGCGGAAAGCCCATAAACGCGGTGCGCAGGTGCGCGAAGTCCTATGGCCCACTTGCGAACCGGGAGCGGACCGTACGCCACCATGCTGAGTGTCTTTCCGTCCATCTGCTCCAGCCGGACATCGCTTTCTCCGGCAAGTCCAAGCCGTAGGTAATCGTTGCTTTCGACCTCTGTTCCTATGCTTGTCGTTTCCGGGTGGATAACGACTTTCCCTGTCTCATCGATAACGATAAAATACTCCCCGCCTGTACCCACTGCCACCTGCTGCAGTCTGCCGTTTACTGCCAAGAGATCCACCGACCCGACCAGAACTCCGGCAAAACTTTTTTTCGCATCAAAAAGCGGCACGGAAACCGTTACTACCTTCCGTTTCTCATCGGTCGAAAACGACTCAAACACGTCGGATATATATGGTTGGCCTGTTTCACGCGCTTTGATAAAGTAATCCCGGAATGCAAAATTTGACTGGGTCAGCGTCCCATATGGGTAGATCGTCACCAACTCTCCCTCGCGGTCTATAAAAAGAATCCGGCGGATGTTTTTATTGCTTTCATACATAACCTTGGCAATATTTACGAGCAGATCTATCTCAGAATTTTCCACCCCGGCAACCAGATCTTTATTGGCCCCGGCAGTGGCCAAGGTACTCGCAACGGAGTCGACGCTGGATTCAAAGAGGTTTGTTCCATAGGCAAGCTTGGTCGCAAACTCCTTTTTATTCTGCTCCCACACTGCTATCTGGAGTATCTTGACCACGATTAAAACCACGACCAAAACCAGGCCGACAGCCGCAAACAGGCCGTGGGTAACCAGCCTTTCGGAACGTTTCATGGTGTACTGTGCCCCCCGCCAGATCGGCAAAAACCCGCTGAAAAATCCGAGCGTCAGGAGGAAAAACGACCGGCTCCACATCTGCAGCTGGCCGAAAAAGTACGACGCGGCGATGCAGTTTGCCGCCATGAGAGCGCAGCCCAGCCAAAATACGATCCGGGTCCCTTTATACCCCAGCCAAAACAGGGCCAAGAAAACCAAAGACACAGCGCCGAACAGCAGGCCCGCAGCAGCCGGATTCATGCCGGTAATGTCCAGATACGTCTGCACTGGCAAAGACGATTGCGCAAAGACAAAAAGAAACGGCACCGTCACGGATAAAAGCGTCAGGTAGATACCCAAAGACAATACCCCAGCCAGATGGACAAAGACGTGAATGAGAAGAACGAGGGCCAGGCTAGCGTACAGGAGGGAGCCGGCGGACAGGCCGTTGACCGAAAGCGCATACGCATTCCCCAGGCCAACGACAGCCAATACTGCCATGAAGAATCTGTGCCAGCCCCCTGAACGCGGGAGGATGTCGCTTATGATAACGCCGATGCCGCAGGCGATGAGTATGATTCTGATCGCCGGCACAACGAGGGTAAATGCCGAAGCCTGCTGGTACTCGAAGGTCTGGTTAAACAGAAATAGCCCCACCCCGGATACAACCGCAGACATGCCCACAAACCAGTCAAAGATATTGGGGAGCGACCAACGGTCACGACTAAGCTTTCCCAGAAAAGGTTTTTCCGCCTCATCCGTATCCAGAACATCTGCGTCCGTTCGATGAGGCCTGACGAGTACCGGAGCACTTTCAAGGCCAAGGGACGCGGCCGCCTGGGCATTTTTGGACAGATGCAAAAGCCGTGCCAGCTCCGTTTCGGATATGCGGAACCTGCCCTTCCCGACCCGTACCCCTTTGATGCGCTTCTCCTTGAGGAAGGTATAGATGCTGTTGGTGCTGTAGCCCAGTATATCTGCGACTTGTTTGACCGTGTATGTTTTGGGCATATGGGCAGGCCCTCCGGGCGGGCAGATTCGTTAGTTCACAACTCGCATTCCCTGGTTACTTCGAAAAAAGTTCAGTTTGACTAAGCAACTAAGTAACTGACCCTGCTTGTGCCTCTTTTTCACAGTTTCCTCAAGTTTGCCCAAATATGTTTACAAGTTTATTACAATATGTGAAAACCATATATCTACTGTAAGACACTTTTTCACGACTTGTCAAGAGGTTAAATAATCTTATCAATATCTTATCAGTCATTTCATTTTTTCCCGCAATTCCGGCTCAAATTACTGTACTGTTTTTATTTGACAAAAACGACGTGATTGTGATATGAAAATCTTGCATCTATGATTTCTTTATCCTACACTGTTTCCGCTCTCATCACCGACCAGCTCCATACCATCGACACATTGCGCAGGAGTATTCTTCTGACTCCCCTTCTCCCGGCTGCGGAGCGCTCCCTGGTCTGGCAGTCCACGTCAGACAGGATTTGGGCAACGCTCCTTTTGGCAGGCGTCAAAATCCCCAAAAAAACCGTTGCCGAGACCCTGCTTTCCACATCCCGCAGGCTCACCTCTACCCAACAGCTCATCCAGACCACCAAGCACACCATGGACACCATACGGCATGAATGGACAGGGAGCCCGAAACGGCTGACCGAAAACACTATAGAAACGCTTGCGCTCCTTCTTTTTCCCAAAGACCGTCTGCGGGTCGCTCGCGCGGTCCAGACCAAAAGCCGCGACATCCGGCAGGTCCTCTCCTACCTGGACGTGACGGCCGAACACCCGGTCATTATGGCCTCAACGCTCCATTTTGCCCTCGTATCAGATCCGGTCATCCCCTGGGGAAGCGGGCTTCTCGCTCGGACCGTGTGCAGCCTGGTCTTGGCAAAATACGGGTATAATCTGCGCGGCATGGCAGGCATAGAGCCGGCATTTACAGAAAACCAGGGTGCGGGCTACCAAAAGTCCATTGATGTCGCCCGGCGGGAGCCGACCATTACCTCGTGGCTGGAATACTCTGCGACCAGCCTGCGCCGGGAATTCCAGACGCTCGCAGATACCGTGCAAAAACTGGCCTCGGAAACCGTCACCCACCGGCCCGAGTCAAACGAGCGGCTGTTTGGGCTCAACGACCGGCAGACAGCCATACTCGGGTTTCTGGAAAATCCGGCTGCCACGATCACCAACCGGCTCGTGGCCAAGCGTTACAAGGTGTCCCAAATCACCGCCTCCCGCGACCTGGGCAAGCTCGTTTCCCTGGGGCTTTTGTATCCGCACGGCAAAGGCCGCAGCGTGTACTATACGCGCGTTTGATTCCGGTAGCGCAGTCGGTCTCGAAGAAGTTTTTCAGAAAAACCACCTTCCCGGCTATGTTTTTCTTTGAGAGAATCTATGAGTTTGTCTATGAGGTAGTTTGCCTGGTGGACCAGGGTGATCATGAAATTAGCTGTTTTCTCAGGGTCCTTGGGGAGATCGGGGAAAGTGGGTGTATCGGGGAGCGTTTTCGTTTTTCGTAGTATCTCCCATATCTCCCCGAGCTCCCTTATTTCCCTTATCACCCGTTCTTTTCCCCATATAGATAGCCCGCGCTGACGGACAAACGCCATATAGTCTTTTAGGAGCTCCTCGAGTGACCCGCGGGAAACACCAGACAGCTTTATGTAGCCGGCCAGACTCTCCTGGGTGTACCCTTCGCTGATATTCTGCATCCCGCTCCGGGCTGCCTGGACCATTTGATCGTGCGTACGGGAGGTTTTTAAAATCCAGCGATTGCAGAAGCTAACTGTATAGTCGTAAATCGGTACGGTTATTTTATAGGCCAGCAGGTACTCATACCCTGCTTTGGTTTTCTCTCCCTGATTTCCCATAGCTCCCTTATTTCCCCGAAAGGATTTTTCGATAGACCTCCTCATAGGAGGCGGTCATCTTCCCGACCGTAAAGTGCTCCTCGACATGCCTGCGGCAAGCCGCCCGGTCAATCTCTCCGATCCTCCCTATCGCCTCCACGAGTCCCGCAATTCCCGTCTTTTTTATGATCCAATGAGACAAATTGGACAAACGAGACGAATTGGGTGTCGCGTCCGGCTCCACGATAAACCCGGTCACGCCGTCCACCACGATCTCCGGCACGCTGCCGCGGTTGTAGGCTATGACCGGCGTGCCGGTCGCCATGGCTTCGATCATGATGAGCCCAAACGGCTCCTCCCACTCGACCGGAAACAAAAGCGCCCGGCTGTCCCCATAGAGCTTCGGCGTGTCCAGATAGCGCAGGTTTTCGACAATCTCAACGTGCGGGCCGATCTGCGGCGCAATCGCCTCGTCAAAGTATTTCCTCGTGTCCGGCCGGATGGAAAGTGCCATGCGGATTTTTCTGCCCGCCAGCCGGGCTGCTTCCATGGCTGCAAGTTCTCCTTTGTGCTTACTCGCGCGGCCGATCCAAAATAGATCTGCCTTCGGCGTGGCATTGAAAAAAAACACATCAACCGGGATCCCGTGGTACACCGTCGCGACATAGTTGAGGTCAAAATGAGTCCGGAACGAGTCGGAAATGCTCACAAACAGGAGGTGCCGGTACTGCCGGTAGAGCGCATTTTCCGCCTCATCCGACCGCGGCAGCTGGTTGTGGAGCGTATGGACGACCGGAACGGGTGAGGTATCACAGAAAGGAAACGAAAAAAACGCATTGTGGCTGTGGATTATGTCAAAATCCGCTGCCCTGTCAAAAACCGATTGTGTCACGAGTTCATTTATCCTGCGAAATTCGGGGTCGTTGTACGCACGAATTTTCGCTACTTCTTCTGCCGAAACAGGAGATTCGAGCTTTGCAGCGGTTTGTGAGCCGCTGGCGGCAAACAGCGTCACGTCGTGCCCCCGTCGGACGAGCTCTTCGGTCACAAAGGACACCACGCGCTCCGTCCCGCCGTAGTCAACCGGCGGCACGCGGAACCAAAACGGAGCCAGCTGGGCAATTCTCATCGGTGTAGAATATCCAAATACAAGCGTTCGTAATCGTCTGTCATGCGGGTTTTGGAAAATCTTGCAACTGCATCATTACGACACTCTTTGATATTGATTTGTGGGATATGTACTATCTTTGATTCTAATCCATCTACTCCTTCACCCGGGTCTACTACAAACCCGGTCAAACCATCTCTGACAATTTCCGAAACACTTCCGCGTCCAAAAGCCACGACCGGCACCCCGCAGGAAAGGGCTTCTGCCATGACCAGGCCGAACGGCTCCTCCCAGTTGATCGGGAAAAGAAATGCTTTGGCTCCCTGAAACAGGCTGCGCATATCTTCGCGCGTAAGCAATTGTTCGGCAGATACCTTCCCGACAAATTCAATTTTGTCTGATACATGGGGCTTAATGAGGGTCTCAAAAAAGGCGGGGTCCTCCACATTTCCCACGATTTTGAGTTTCTCGCCGGTCGCTTGGGCAACTTTGATCGCGTTGGTCACTCCCTTCGGATCCAGAAAATTGCCCTTTTCGTCGCGGCCGCGGCTCATGCGGCCCACAAACAACAGGTACTCGCGCGGTCTCGACTCATCGGGGACAAAAAAATCCGTGTCAATACCGTTGTGCACCACGTGCATCGTGCCGATCCCGCTCAAATCCTTGGCCCGCGCCGAGATTGCGGCCAGGTGGGATCCGGGAAAAGCTCCCAAAGCCGCGGCCATCTCTCGGGTCATCTGCGCGTGCACCGTCGTCAGTATGGGAATGTCCCGTGCGGGTGACGGGGGCAGGGGGGCCCCCAAGAAGGGGTCCCCTTGTGGGTGTTCTTGGGGGAAAGCCCCCGGCAGGACCCGCGGGGAGGAAAGATCGCTATCGTGGCCCTTCCGGCGGGGCAGGACCCGCCGGTCGGCGGATAACCCGCCGGAAGGAACCTGTCGCGTGGCCAAAAGCGGCAAAAATTCCGGGTACATGTGGTTGTGGATGAGGTCAAATTCCCCCTGCCGGTCAAGGGCCGCCTTTATGACGAGCGTCAGATACGCAGTGTGCTGGTAAAACGGGTTTTCTGCCGGCGGAAGGCTGTTGAGAGAGGTAGGCACAACCGGGACGACGCTGGCCCCCGCTACCACCGAGTCACCGGTGCCCAGTATGGTCACCTTGTGACCTCGTTTGACGAGTTCAGATACGAGGTCAAAAATCACCCGCGGCCGGCTGGATGTGGTGGTCGGGGTAATCGGCCGTTTCAAAGACGGCAAAATGGCGATCCGCAAACCCATAGCTTCATACTAAATGATCTCTCTCCTCTTCTCAACCCGTAAATCTTTTTTTGTTTCGCTCCCTGCCAAGCGTGGGGAGCTTCATTCTTAAATCTTTATTGCAAGAAAGCGAAAACCATTGACCATGTACGGTCATGGGTGAAGCGCATACAAAAAGCGCGCGAAGCGCGAACAAAGCGCAACAAAACCCCGACCGCTGAAGTCGGGGAAGTTTATTCTTAAATCTTATATCTCATGCCTTTTATTTGACAAAGCAGAGAGAGAGAGAGAGAGAGAGAGGTATTATAGGCCATTGTTATGACGACACCAGAAATCCCTAAACAAACTCTTGGAAATCCTGGTGGAGAAATTGAAAATCCTGGATTTCAAATAAGAATAACAGGACAATATCCTGAAGCTCGCGCCGTTCTCTTTGAGCAGGCAGGCCAATTGGCAAGATTAGGAACGGAAGTCGTTCCTTCGGGTAAAGAATATATTGGACACGATGGAAAACCGATTCGTGTAGACACAGGCTACACAGGAGTAGTCGTAACAGCCAATGGACCGGACGACGTTGACCGCTATTGGGAAACACTTGATGAACTTGAGAAAACGCTCCCCGAAGTATAATTTCACAACCACCCCTTTCAAGGATTCTCCTTTAAAGGTATCTACATTCTTAATTCTGGTCTTTCCCTCCTACGCCATCTCATCGCTCACCTTTTCCGCCAAAAATACCTTCATGAGGCTCTGATACGGCACATCGCGTTTATTGGCAAGCATCTTCAGCCGTGCCAGGAGCCACGACGGCAACCGGAGTGAAATCGTGTCGGTCGAGGGCCGCAGATTTGGGAAAAGAGCGGGGCGGGCAGCGGATACATCAAAATAATCCGTCAAATTGTGACTTTCCCAAAAACGTTGTTCGGCAGCCTCGTTTTTAAATTTCGGTATTGGCTTTAATTTTTTCATACGCCCTCCTTTCTTTCCGACTCATCGGTCGGACGGAAATAATACGAAGGATGCTTCCCCGGACGGCAAACACCAGCGAGAGCAGTCTACCTGTGTTTGTCTTTCCAAACATCCCGTAGCGTTGCTCTGCGTGGGAATGTTTGACGTCAGAAAATACATAGCGCGGCTTGTTAAAAAAGACCTCTTCTGCCTCTTTGGTCGTCACCCCGTGTTTTTTCTCGTTTTTCGTCGCATTCCCGCTATCCCATTCAAATTCCTCCGGATCGGGAATAGTGACCATATCAAATTTAGTATATGACTATAATATACAAAATGTCAAGCCCCCCTTTTTTTTCAGCACCCCTTCTGCCCTTTAAGCATTTACTTGACAAAGCAGAGAGAGAGAGAGAGAGAGAGGTATTATAGGCCATTCTTATGAGTAACAATCCACTTGAAGGGGACATTAAAGAAACTCATGCAGCGCGGGCTGCGGATTTAGCCATGGCACGGCCAGATGACGTCTCAAGCGTCGTCTTGGCTGGCGGCCCGGGCGAGAGTGCGGTCAAGACAAAGCTAGAATATAGGATAGGCCATCTCGAAGGTTTGAGCACTAGCGAAGCGGCAAGAATACTTCAGGGCCAAAAAAACGCGGCTGTCGGCAAAAAACCATAAACCCCCAACCCCGCCCACAAGGATTTCCCTTTAGGATGTATATATTCTTAATTCTTAATTCTGGTTTTTCCCCTTCCCCCCGGCTTTAACGAGGCGCAGATATTCGCTCGTCGTGTATTTATACTTCTGGTAAATCGACTCAAACTGCTCGGCGATTTTTTCCCAGGTAAACTTTTTGACCACCACGTCATAGGCGCGGTCGGCCATTTTTTTGCGCAGCGCATCGTCTGCCAGAAGGATATTGACCTTCTCGGCAATTTCCTTGGCATTCCTGGTATGCACCAGGTAGCCGTTGTACCCGTCTTTTATGAGGCTTGTAACGCCGCCGGCGCGGGTGCTTATGACCGGCGTTTTGGCCGCCATGGCCTCCAAAATTACGAGACCCAGCGGCTCCTTCCAGGTGGAGGGCGCGACAAACACGTCTGCACGGCTATAAAAAGCTTTAAAGTTCACCTGCTCCTTGGGGTTCATATAACCCAAAATCCTGCAGTTTTTAAGTTTCAGCTCTCTGATGCGTTTTTCCAAAGCAGCCCGCTCCGGCCCGTCACCCAAAATGAGCACTTCTCCCGCGATATCGCGGCTTGCTTTCACCAAAAAGTCCACGCCCTTGTGACGCGTGAGCCTGCCGGTAAAAAGCACCACTTTTTTGCCGGCCAGCTTGTACGTTTTGTCGATTTTGTCGATCATCGCCTGGTCGCGCTTGTACTGCTCGATGTAGACGCCGCCGGGGATGGTGCGGATTTTGTTTTTCCACTCCGAGCCGAACATCGCCAAAAACCACTTCCTCGTAAATGCGCTGTTTGCGGTAACTAAAGCACAGACGCCGAGCGCGTCTTTTATAAGCCCCACCAGCCGGCGGTCGCGGTTGAGGTAGTGCAGATCACTGCCGTGCGTCGTCACGATAAAGCGGATACCGTAGAGAATTTTGGCAAGACGTGCAACCGGCGGCAGAAACGCCGTGTGGAAGGCATGCACGATGTTAGGTTGAAAATCTTTGACCGCAGAAAGGGTCGCGGTGATGTAGGACGTGTAAATTTTGCCCATCTCCACCCCGCTCATGTCCTCGTATTTTTTGGCCTCCGGCAGCTCCGGGTTGCCTACAAAGACCCCCAGCTGCGGCGGGTCCACAAGGTAGTGCTTGACGCCTGTGATGGTGCGCTTTTCCGGGCTCACGATCGCCACATCATGACCGTCTTTGACCATCTCGGCAGACAAAGCGCGCAGCCACGCACCGCTCCCGTTCCCCCACAGAGGGAACATGTAGAGAAACATGATTTTCATACTTCCTGCATTATACCCGAATGGTTTTGCCGGAAACAATGAAGCTCCCTCGACCTTACGACCGGGGTACCTGCCCGCAAGCGCCTGAGCGCCCGCGATGGCAGGCGGGCCTTCTTGCCCGCGCTTGGCAGGGAACGAAATCCCTCCGAAGCTCCGATTTAATCGGAACGAAGGGGGATGAACAAAAATCTTGATTTGACGGCCTAAAACTAATTCTTCGTATCCAAACTTCATCCCTGTCTGCTACAATGATTGTATGAATGTACTTTTTGGCGTATGGGAGCTGGATCCCTTTATAAAAATCGGCGGCCTGGGCGACGTCGCGCGTTCGCTGCCGGGAGCACTTTTGGAACGGGGCGTGGATATCCGCTGTATTCTTCCTTTTTATAACGCGATAAAACTCGGCAAAGCAAAAATTAAAAACCGCTTCAAGCTGCGTATCCGGTACGCGGGGAGAAACGAAACGGTTGAGCTTATAGAAACCATTAATCCCGCAAACAACGTGCCGGTGTATCTGGCCAAACACAGGCGCTACTTTGCCCATGCCAAGCATCCCGATACCTATGCGCTCCTTTCCCTGGTCATGGTCACCATTGCCGCAGACGGGCTGGCCGGCTGGAAACCGGACGTTCTTCACAGCAACGACGTCCACACCGCCCTGGTCCCGCTTCTTGCCAGAGAGCTGCACGTGACCGCCAAAACCATGCTCACCATTCACAATATCGCCCACCAGGGCCCGACGTCTTTGGACATCCTGGACAAAATCGGCATCCCGCACAGCCGCTGCAGGGTGCTGCAATGGGAAATCGCAAGCCGCAAAATTAACTTTCTCACCGAAGGCATCATCCACGCAGACGTCGTCACCACCGTCTCGCCGACCTACAGCCGCGAAATTCTCACTGAAAAATACGGCCACGGGCTCGAAGACATCCTGCGGGGCAAAGAAGGCCGGCTGTTCGGCATACTCAACGGCATAGACCAGAAATGGCGGCAACGCATGATGCAGTCCATCCGTCAGCCCTACCGCCGGCCGACGGACCCCAAAAGCATCCGCCTGCCGGACTGGCATACCGCAAAACCTTTGAACAAAGCGTCTCTCCAGCGCAAGCTGGGGCTTCGCGTGGATCCGGAGACCCCGGTTCTCGCCTATATCGGCCGCATGGATCCGTGGCAGAAAGGTATAGACCTCATTCACAAAATGCTGCGCAAACTCGAGGATTTGCATTTTCAGTTCGTGCTTTTGTGCACGGGCAACGCAGATTGGGAAGAACGGTTTTTGTGGCTGTATACATTTTATCCCAAGGAAGTGAGCTGTAACTTCGTGTTTGATGAAACGCTCGCCCACCAGATCTATGCCGGATCGGATTTCCTCCTTATCCCCTCCCGCTACGAGCCGTGCGGGCTTATACAAATGATCGCCATGTACTTCGGCACCATTCCCATTGCGCGCAGGACCGGCGGGCTGTCGGACTCCATATGGGACAATGTGAACGGATTTTTGTTTGATGCCTATACTTCCGAAGCCTTGGAGGCGTCGGTGCAAAATGCGCTGAACGTCTGGCGAAACCACCGGATGAAGTTTGAAACCATGGTCGAGGCAGCGATGAAGGCGGACTTTTCCTGGGAACAAAGTGCGCAGCAGTACCTGCGGCTCTACGAAAAAGTCACGGCCAACGAACTCTAGCCCCATTTTCCGGCCTAGCCATATCGAAGTTTTCTTAACTCTTAAATCTTAAATCTTGTTTGATGTATCCCATCGCACAATCTCCCCTTGACAAAAGGACAGAAAGAGAGGTATAGTCGACGGAAATTATGACAGAAGCTATTCACCGAACGGGTGGCTTTCCCCAGTGTCCAACGTGTCCTAACACGGGTCGATTGGTTCAAGGATTGAAAGCGGACGCCGAGACCCGATTCAACCTCCCTGTCACAGGCGTTGAAGCGCACCTTGATTGCAATATCGCAGGCGGATCTACACACGCGAGGATCATGAGCGAACCCAAAGAGCCCCTTAGTGACACTCCTGCATTTGGCGGTCAATATAGCATGGTAGCAATCACACTTGGCGATACAACAATCTGGCCGCCAGTTGACGCAGTGCTTCCATGCCCGGGAGTGGCAGCGCAAAAGAGGTAAACACAATCCCTCGCCTTTCACTTCTTCTTCCGTCTCACGTTTCACGTATACGTATATCACGTATATCAAGGAGAATCCTTTAAAGGGTAGGTCAAACTATTTCAAATCGGATCAGGTCTTTTGGAATTTTGTGCGAAGGACCAGGAAAATAAACCGCAGGAGTGAGAGCTGGCGCTTCCAGCGCCAGGGCTCCGCAAACAACCGCCACACCCACTCAAACCCCATCGATCGCATAAAAAGTGGTGCACGCGGGATACGGCCGGCGAGGATGTCAAAGCTGCCGCCGACAGCCATGAGGACAAGGGAGTGTCCAATGTCTTTCGTATCCTCAAGCGTCTTCCGAAGCGCGTCGATGAAAAATTCTTGCTTCGGCGCGCCCAGGCCGACAAAGACAAGGAGTGGAGAGCGAGAGATAGCGAGATATTGAGTTACTAAGTGAAAAACAGATTTGCCCTGTAATTCTTTCCCTTCGTTACTCTTTGTATCTTTGTATCGTAGTACCTTTGTATCCTTTCCCTCCTCCCCACGACTCCCAACCTCAAAGCCTTCTATGGTAAACCCCTGCAATCCCGGATAGCGTACCTGTAAGCACTCAAGCGCCTTGACTGCTACGCCGGGCCTTCCGCCGATAAGTCCTATTCTAAAGCCCCGCTCCGAAGCAATACCCGCCAGGTCTTCCAGGAGCTCCACCCCGGGAATGCGGGCAATGGGCCGCGCGTTTCGGTTGGCAACGAAAGAATGACCCAAAAATCGCAGCGAGAACAGGATGCCGATGCCGTCCGGGATTGCTACGTCGGCCCGGTTCAGAATGCCACGAAACGCGGTGTCCTCCTGGGCGAGCATCACCTGTTCCGGGTTTGGGGTGACAACTAAGAGAGCTTTTGGGTATTTCCCTGCCAGCTGACGACTGCCAGCTGACGACTTTCCCAGGTACTTTTGAATATACTCTAGGACTTTTTCTTTCGAATCCGTCGTGATATTTATTCCCAGCATTTTTACCGCATGAAGGCTCATAGTTTATGAGAAAATACGCGATATGGGAGACGCGATATGGGAGACGAAGAAAAATGAACACGAAAATCCGTATGTATTTTTTGTAAATATCATATTCTTCCGTCTGTTAACATGTATGCTCTAGGCTATACTATTTTTTCTATCCAAAATGCCAGTTTATTCAATTTTTTTTTAGAATATTCATTCTATAGGTCTTCTACTCGTTGCGTCTCCTGCGATTCAAGCGCTTCCCGCGTTTTATAGTCACTTTCTGCTTATGCTGCGTTTATACAGCTCAATATTTTCTATAGCGACGCCGGTGCCACGCACCACGCACAAAAGCGGATCCTCCGCCACATGCGCCGGCACGCCGGTCATTTGGGTCACAAGCTTGTCGAAGTTGCGCAGCAGGCTGGTTCCGCCCGCCATAACAATCCCTTTGTCTATAATGTCCGCCGCCACCTCCGGCGGCGTCTCCTCCAGAACCGCCTTTATGGCCGCCACAATCTGCTGCAAAACCGGCGCAATAGCCACCGTGACCTCGGCCGCAGTAAGCGTAATCATGCGGGGTAGGCCTGTAATGGCATCCCTGCCGCGAACCTCCATGAATGTGGCAGCCGGCGTGCTCCCCGCACCCTTCGCCGCTGACGGCTCATGGCTGACCGCTGACGGCTGATTGCCCGCGGCAGCCATCTTCCCGCCCATCGCGTCGCCGATAGTGATTTTTATGGCCTCTGCCATCCGTTCGCCGATAATCAGGTTGGAATTTTTTTTGACAAAATTGGCAATCGCTTCATCAAGCCTGTTGCCGGCAACACGGGCGCTTTTGTGCGCGACCACGCCGCCCAAAGAAATCACCGCAGCCTCGGTACTGCCGCCGCCGATATCGACAATCATGTGGCCGGACGCCTGCGCAATGGGAATTTTGGCGCCGATTGCTGCGGCGAGCGGCTCTTCTATAAGGTACGCGACACGGCTGCCGGCAGATAAAGTCGCGTCCAAAACCGCCCGGCGCTCCACCTGGGTCACGCCCGTGGGCACGCAGATCATGACTTCCGGTTTAAAAAGCCTGTTTCTGCCCACGGTCCGGTCGATAAAGTAGGAAAGAAGCGCTTCGGTAATGCGATAGTCGGCGATCACGCCCTCGCGCATGGGCCGGGTCGCCACGATATTGACCGGCGTCCGGCCGAGCATTTCCTTGGCCTCGTTGCCGACCGCCACCACGCGGTTGTCGTCAGCCGCCACCGCCACGACCGTGGGCTCATTGAGCACCACCCCGGTGCCAGCGAGCCATACGAGGCTGTTTGCGGTTCCCAGGTCTATACCGAGACGTTTGGTAAATCCGAACATACAGAACAATTTTTAGTTTTTAATTTTCAATTTTTAATCAAACGAAGAAATTTTTAGTTTTCATTGAAAATTTCAAACTTCAAATTAAAAATTCTGACACAGTGGTATTCTAGCACACCGGGCGATATAATAATGATGAGCCGGACATCAAGGGAGAAGCTTATAGACAAGCGTACCGGACAAATTTTTCGGATGCGTCGTTTTTATATTTAGAATGCATTAATCGCTGACTATGTTTACAAAAATTCGATCCTTTTTGTTACCTTTTGTTACCATAGTTGCTATTTTGGGAGTGTCGTCCATTCTCATCGCCTATGGCCGCGGCTACCGGTTTGACTTCGGCAAAACGTCGCTCAAACCCACCGGCCTCATTTCCGCGACCAGCGACCCGATTGCCGCCCAAGTCCTGGTGGACAACAGGCTGCGCACCGCTACCAACAATTCCTTTAATATCGACCCGGACTGGTACACCGTACGGCTTATCAAAGAAGGCTTTCAGCCCTGGGAAAAGCGTGTCCGCGTCCAGGGCGAAGTCGTCACCAGGATCGACGCATTCCTCTTCCCGGCTAATCCGTCGCTTTCTGCCATCACCACAAGCGGGGTCGTGAGCCCGGTGGCGTCTCCGGACGGCGCAAAACTCGCCTACATCGTGCCCAAATTCCCCGCGAAAACAGACGGTCAGATCGACCGGTCCGGCATATGGGTTTTGGACCTGGTGGACAAGCCGCTTGGGCTAAACCGCGACAGCCGCCAGGTGTTTCAGTCGGCTTTGGTTGACGTTTCTAAAGCAACCGTCAGCTGGTCGCCGGACAGTAAAGAACTCCTGGTCAAAATAGGCAGCGCCTCCTATACGATCCCAAGCGACAAGCTGAGCGCGGCTCTGACCCCGGCCGATCCCCTGGCGGTGAAGGAGCGCTGGCAGGCTCTAGCCGATGAACTCGCGAGACAAAAACTTTTGAGCCTGCCGGTGGAGATTATGAATATTGCGACCAGCTCGGCCACGTCACTGCTGTTTTCGCCGGACGAGACCAAGCTCCTCTAC
Source organism: uncultured Gammaproteobacteria bacterium (assembly GCA_964400835.1). Classification (GTDB taxonomy): domain Bacteria; phylum Patescibacteriota; class Microgenomatia; order UBA10105; family UBA927; genus CAYNWD01. The sequence continues at coordinate 17,320 of CAYNWD010000006.1, forward strand.
GAAGCGACGATCACCGCTACCCTGGCACCGGTTATCGTGCCAGGGCTCATCGGCACCAATCCGACGGAAGAAGTGCGCACCATTACCCCGGGAAACGTGTACGTGTATGACGTCAAAGAGGACAAAAATTACTGGCTCGGCAGCAGCAATGCACTTCCTCGGATCGTGTGGTTTCCCACGTCCAAGCACCTTGTTTTAGTAAGCAAAAGCAGCATTGAAGCCATGGAATATGACGCGACGAACCGCGTCACGGTCTACGCCGGGCCATTTAGCGAGGGCTTTGTGACGCCGTGGACCAGCCCGACCAAGCTCGTCATCCTTACAAATCTCAACCCCGCGGCATCGACAGTGAACAACCTTTACACCGTCAACCTACGCTGAAGCGAATCCCGACCTCAGAAAATATCACCTTTCGGGTGTTGATAAGTATTGAGGGTTTAACTTTTCTTTTCTTCTGCCGCGCCTTGCGCCCGCCGCACTCTGATAAGCGCAGCCCGTATTACCTCCTGCGGAATACCCGAGGCTTCAAGCTCGGCGAGTCTGGCCGGAGTCTGGCTCGATTCGCTCATAAGAAAACTAAAAGCCTCCTCCACCTGTGCCGGGGGGGTTCTCTTCGGGGAACGTGAGCCGGCTTTATGTGTCCCGCGCCATGATAGGAAATAACTGGTCGACTTTTACTTTCCATAGTGCCCTCGGTAGGAATTGAACCTACATCGGAGGTTTAGGAAACCTCTGCTCTGTCCGTTGAGCTACGAGAGCAAAAAAGATGGCCTCATCGCTGATTGTAGTCAATTCTATGATAGAATACAAAAGATTCGGGACACCAACTTCATCTGGAAAAGACGACGGTCCCCTGGAAAAAGTTGCGGGGTATAGCGCAGTTGGTAGCGCGCTTCGTTCGGGACGAAGAGGTCGCCAGTTCGAGTCTGGCTACCCCGACCACGATTTCTCTCTGGTAAACCACGTCGCTTTGCGGTATACTATCCGCTATGGCAATTCGGTTTACCTCACCTCATAGCCTCCCTCCGGAACCCACCGTTGACGTCATTCTCGCCTCCCAGTCCATCGGCCGGCGCATGCTTTTGGAAAAGCTCGGGGTGCGCTTCCGCGTCATTGCTTCACGGATTAATGAAGACGCCATCACCGCGGCCGACCCCCTTTCGACATTGCGTAAACGCGCCGCAGCCAAAGCTGCGGAAATCGTCGACCACCTGGGCGTATATGGGCTGCAAGAAAAACCCAAAGCTCTCGTCATTGCCGCGGATTCCATGGGCTTTATCGGCAAAAAAACATTCGGCAAACCCAAAGAACGGGAGTCTGTGCAGGCCATGCTCAAGCTCCTCATGGCCAAAACCCACACCTTTGCCACGGCGGTCCAGCTCGTGTATCTGGAAGCCGGTGAAGTGAAAAAACGCTGGGAAAAAACCGTCAAAACCAAAGTCACGCTCGCAAAACTCTCCGGTCCGGAGCTGGAAAGCTACGTGGCCCGCTACGACTTGTCCCGCTTTGCTGCGGGCTATGCGCTCAACGAAGCGCCGTGGGATATGGTGACCAAAATCGACGGAAGCTATACTAATGTCATCGGCCTGCCCTTTGAAGTCCTCCTGCCGGTCCTTCGAAGCCTGAAAGTGATTGTTTAATATTTTCTTTTTTCTATGTTTTCGCCAACCGAACGCGTTGCTGTTGTTGTTGAATTTGGAAAAAGCGGCCAGTCCAAGCGCGGCCCAGACACGTCGCCTCCCCCAAGAAAGCTTCCTAAACAACCAAGGCCGCCCAAGGGGTAATCCGACTCACATCAGGCCTCCCCAAGCTGAAAATAATAAAGCAAAACCTCACCGCCAACAGGAAAACGGCAGGTAATGGTTCCCACGGTGCAACAATTTAACAATTTAGCAATATAGCAATTTAACAATGTCTTTGTAGGTTTGCTACAATACCTCTCATGCAGCCGCTTCTTGCCAGGATAGACCGCTCTACAACCCTCAGCCAGCTCATCCCGCTCATGCTCACACTGGTTGTCATGGCGGTTCTTCTGTGGCTTCTTTCCTGGTCCGTGCGGCTTTTTAATCTCATTCCTGCAGCGGAGTACATTCACATGATGCCCCGTCCGATCGATATCGCGGTCGGCGCGACCATTTACCTCAAAACCAGCATAGACTTTGCCATATTTATGGGCCGGCTCATGGCTACCACCCCCGGCCGGCGGCAACGGGTGGCGATAGAAATCGGCACCGCAGCCGGCAATGCGGCAGGCACCATTCTGGTCATCGGGCTTTGGGTCGTGTTCAAAAATATCGATATCCTTTTGGCCGGTATGGTGCTTTTGGCATCGCTGGTTCTTTTTGAACTGGCGCACGGGTCGCTTGAGCACTTTAGCAGTTGGGAAGGTTCCACGTCAGCCAAACGGCTGCTTTATGTAGCGCTCCATCGGTTTCTTGATACGGTAAAGAGGGTGATTGATCCGGTCCTTTCCCGCGTCATGCCGGATTTGGGCGAAAAGCTCAAAGGCCGCGCTGGGCTGCCGTGGAAAAAGCTTTTATTCTTTTCCGCAGGCGTTCCCTTTATCCTGGGGCTGGACGACTTTGCCGGCTACGTGCCGCTTTTTACGGTGATTAACGTGTACGGCTTTGCCATCGGCGTCATAGGAGCGCACACGGTCCTCAACATTGCGCTCTTTCTCTCGCCGAGCCGCACGATCCGGCTGGTTAAAAATGAATGGATTTCGTTTGTAGGAACGATCGCCTTCATCGGGCTCGCGTTCTACGGCATCGCCGAAACCTTGCGCATCCTGGGCCATGCGTTTTTATGAAATCCCCTGGCGAACATGATTACTATGGCCTCCCCGATACCCCGACCGGAGACGCGTGCGGGCATATGGGCGGCGACTGGTGGCGCTTCGACCCGGGCAACAGGTGAAACATTTGTTGCGGCCGCTCCGCGGCCGGGAAGCTTTACAAGTGCTGCGGACTATCGGGAGGCACTTGCAGAATTTCAGACACTTCAGGCCCGCGGCATGCGCCTCCAAGACGCCCGGCGCCAAGGGCTGGTCTAAATAGCCAAACTCCATGGGCTGACGACACCCGGAAAGTTAAAGGAAATTACGGGAAAATAAAGGAATTTAGGGGAATGTAAAGGATTTTAAAGGACTTTAAAGGAACTGAAGTACCGTGATCCAGGCTCATATGTAAACTTCTCCAGGTTCCTCTAAACTCCTCTCGATTCCCCTAAATTCCTCTAAAATCCCCTCGTCCTTTACAATTCCCCGGCAAAACCATAGACTGAACCCATGAGCACTCCGGTGGTGGACGAGCTCATCGCCAAGACCTTCCGAGAGCTCCGGGAACTTGCCAAACCCACACCCCGCTCCCGTATCTCCCGCACCTCCAATGGCTACATTCACCTCATTAGCTGGGCCAATGCAAGTCTCCTTCGCGTCCTGGTAGTCCGTTTTGCACACAATCTTCCGGCCGGCCAGCACCGGCTCAAGGCACAGGTGACCGACGCGGCACGCTCGGTCGTGGCCAATATTGAAGAAGGCTTCGGCCGGCCCACGACCGCTGAATATCTAAGGTTTTTGGGCTTTAGCGAAGCAAGCCTTGTGGAAGTCAAAGGAGACATTCAGCGGGCCCGCCAGGACAGCATCCTGCCTTCTCTGCCAGGATCCTCGCTGATCAGACTGGGCATTGACCTGCGCAGCTGGCACCAGGCGCTGAAAGCTTCGGTCATTTCAAAGCCTTCGCCCCCTGGAGGAACTTACAGGAATGGAGAGGAATTTAGAGAAAGGTTCGGGCCACAAGACACTAGAAAGTCTTTTGCCTTCCTTTATCCGCCGGTAGACGATCTGCGGATCGAAAATTTGACCTATGAAATTTTCATCGAGCTTATAAACAAAACCAGCTGGCATCTGCGCAGGCTCGTGGTGTCGTTGGAGGACAAGTTGAACCGTGATCAGAAGTTCTACGAAGTGGAAAGGGCCCGCATCCGGTCTGGCCTCTCCTGGAAGCGCTAGGCTATCCCGGGCCAATCTTTCTTCATTCCTATAAATTCCTTTAAATTCCTTCAGTCCAATTTTCAAAGCTTAGCTTTAAAATTGACTTTACAACCCGCTCTGGCCGTCTGCTGGAGTCGGCAACGAACACGGAACCGGTGCAATCGCCAACATTGCCCCCGGAATATCCGTTTCCCATACTCCGGGCGAAGTCTCAATACTAAATTCAATACCCTCCTGTGCTGCCACCCAACACCCAGGAGCAGCGCCGGTAAACACAGGCTTCTCCGGTATCAGACTCGCATCAAACCACACGAACCCGCGTTCGTCCGGCGTTCCTTGTGCCACGACCACCGCAGGATTATTAAAATCACGCACTTCTACGCTTCCCGGAAAGATTGAGTCCGGATTGGCGGGATCAGAAAGTCGGCCGAGGCACAGCCCGTCACGGTCACCGTCTAGGCACACCAGAACCGGAAAAACCGACGGCTCGCTCCCCTGGCATGCCGCCAAAACCAGCGCAAGGACGCCGGCGAGACTTAACGCTTCTCTGACCAGACGCTCTTTTCCCATGAAATGGGATTGTACCGCACAAAGGCCGCGGGAATCAACCGCCGGAGACTTAGGAAGAGCCCGCTTCTTTCACCTGATCTTCTATGGGAACATTTTTTTTGACCCATGCTTGTATTTCCGGAAGAGATGCACCTTCTATGGGCGGCGGCAACTTGGATTCCCCTGGTCTTCCCGTCAAGCCATCCGGCGAGCTTTGCGCAGCCGGTTCTGCCGGAGTCTTTGGTTCATCTGGCTTAATTTCAGCTATTACCATAATTTTACCCCAAAAATACCTCGTTTTCGGAAAAAAGTAAACCGATTTCTTTTGCCGCGGCTTCGGCAGAGTCAGACCGGTGGACGACATTTTTAGGCTTAGACTCGCCAAAATCCTTTCGAATCGTGCCGGGAGCAGCCTCCGCCGGGTCCGTGACCCCGCAGATATCAAATACCTTCTGAATCGCTCCTTCTCCTTCCAAAATCATTGCCACAACCGGCGTCTGCGTCATGTCGGCGACGAGTGAAGGAAAAAACGGCTTATCCGCATGATGGCCGTACCACACCCTAAGGATTTCCGGGGTCAGCCGGATCATCTTCAAAGCAGCCAGCCGCAGCCCCGCGCGCTCAAAGCGACTGACAATCTGGCCCACGACCTTTTTTTGTACACCGTCGGGCTTTATTAAGACCACAGTTTTCTCGATCATACATTGATCCTAGCAACAAAATTTACAATTTACAATTTTTGATTTTCAATCAATTTTCAAATTTCAAATTGAAAATTACAGCGCGAGCAATTTTTCTAGTCCTTCGTCGCGCTTTCGGTTCCATACCACGGCCATATTGAGCGTTTCTGTGCGGATATATTTTTTAACGAGCGCAAATATGTCCTCTTTTGTAACACTTTGTATCTTTTGTATATATTCTTCAACTGTCAAAAGCGGCATACCGTACACTTCCTGCCTGCCGTACCATTCGGAAAAAAATTCCGGGTCTTCGGATTTAAAGGCCAGCAGGGTGGTGAGCCGCTTTTTGGCCACCGTAAGCTCCTCCTCCGAAATCCCTTTATCTTTTACCTTGTGAAGCTCCGCTAGAATCGCCCGCGTCGCCTCCCCTACCTTTGCAGTCGCCACCCCTGCATAAATATCCCAGCTGCCGGTATCGGCGTAGTTGCTCGAGTTGCTGCGCACGTGATAGCAAAGCCCCCGCTTTTCCCTGATTTCTTTAAAAAGCCTGCTCGTAAACGACACGCCCATGATCAGATTAAACAAATTCCACGCAAACCGGTCGCGGCTGCCCCGCTCAAACGTACGAATTCCCAAAACCAGGTGCGCCTGGGCCGCATCCGGCTTGGTAACCACGGTTAATTCCGGCTTCTTCTGTGCCGGGGTCACGGGCTCCATGTCTTGCGTTTTTTGCCGTTTCAACGACCCGAACCATTCAGTGACTTTCTGCACGATCGCGTCACTCGCGCGATTCGATGCTCTCGTTGTCTTTTTCGCCTCCGTGTCCCGCGTGTCTTGCGTCTCCAGCGCTCCCGCGATTACTACGACCATCCGGTCCGGGCTGTACTGGCTCTCGTGGTAGTGCCGAAGCTGTGCAGAAGCAACGGTGCGCAGGCTCTGCTCGGTACCGATAATCCGCATCCCCAGCTTTGTACCCGGGTACAGCATCATGTGATACGCCTCCTCGACTTTGGCTGCCGGCTCGTCTTCATACCGCTTCATTTCTTCTATAATCACATCCCGCTCCCGATCTACGTGCTTTTGAAGGAGTAAGGGCGCCAATGCAAGCTCTTTATTTATCTCTAGCGCTTGAAGCCAATCAGTGCTAAGGACTTTGTTGTGATAGTTGGTGACGTCAATGTCTGTATAGGCATTTTGGATCCCTCCCAGGCGCTCTATGAAATTCACATCATCGGTCGTGGGGTACTTTTTCGTACCCTTAAACACCATGTGCTCCAAAAAGTGGTTGATGCCGTTTATCCCCTGCGTTTCGTACCTGCTGCCCACCCCCACCATGACCGCTGTCGCGACACTGTTGACTCCGGTTATGGGCACCATGATGAGCCGGACACCGTTTGGCAGGACTACTCGTTCATATAGTTTCATACGAATTGTCTTATGGTAACAAACTTTTGCCTTGGATACCACTGGAAAAGATTCTGAAATAATACAATATATCCTATAATATTTGACTCCTCCTATATTTTGTGAGATACTTGATTATTCCTCCCATCAAAGGGAAAATTTCGTTTACTCTTATGCAAAAAGAGGTGCAGCCACCGGTCACAGACAAAGATCCTTCCCCTCTTCACCATCAGGCAGCAATTGCTCTACTTCCTAATGGGATTAAGACACCTGCAATGAATCTGGCTATCCGGTATCAGCAGTATGCAGACGGCACTATATTGAGAAATATGGACTGTCTAAAAACCACACTAGAGAGACGGCGGATTATTGTGGAAAGACTATTTGACCCCAGAGATCCCGAATATGTCGAAGGCGCAATCAGATTTATAGATGAGGGTGGCTCCAGTACAAACCCCAATCCTTGTTCGGGGTGCCATTTTTCCCAGTCTGGAACATCCGGATGTCTTATCCTCCATGAGGCAAATAATTTGATTTCCGAAAAAAGAGCTTAAGCCTAAATTTTTGGCTTCCCCGGCCACAAACCTGATAATGCGTTTTTATTCCTGTTTTTCCTGGTTACCTTTTCGCTTGACAGAAATCGTATAGCCCCGTGACATATGACCACGAGCCCAACTACTTATCGTGACTTTGCTTTTCTACAAAATAGCCCATAGCATTGCAAACCACGGCTGGATTAGGGTATAATCCGGTTTGAATCCATACTATGAACATATTCGAAGCCGGTCGATCTCCCGGTGGTGGACGTCCAGCCATAACAGAAGAAAATATCTATACATTGCCCGTATCGATGAGGCTGGCTTCTGTGCCTCCCACCATGGAGGAGACATACGTCAAAGGACTCCAGGAGGTGCGGCCGACAGACCAATGCACATCAAATGCAGTCTGCAAACTGGATGAAAAAGGACTTTTCCGCATTCAGCTACCCGAAGGCACAGACTTGCAGGGGTTTATAGGCGCACTCGGTGAGAGCCTGCGGAATTTTGCGCTCATTGATGGAAGTAACGGTGTGTTGCTCGACCATTGGATCGACCCAAACGGCACTTTGGGTACGTTACCTACCTACGAATCTTTCGGAGTCACAATGGTGCCGATGAAAGACACATGGAGTGGGCCACCTAAGCCAATCCCATTCAGCCTGCTCCAAACTCTTATCGACGCAGCCGTCACCGGCCAACCTAAGGATGAATTATTGCCAGAAAAAATGAACGGTATTAACTGGAAAGGGGTAAAACAAGACATTGGCGACAGTCCCATATTTGACGAGGCCCGCGACCCAAACCAAAAGAGTGAGTGGGTAAATGAATACTACGCTGCGGCACTGGAGGCACTCTTTAGTGGCCGCGCGACCATAGACCCAAAAACCCGCATCGCCACTGTCTATAAGCCGAATGGCCAGGCACTCTCTATACCGTTTGAGCTGATCCGGAAGCCAGAAGCGTTCATCGAAAGTCTGGGGGACGGTTGGTCCCAATGGTCCCAATTGCCCCTAGAAATTCAGGTTCGCGACGTTTTCCTTGCCCTCCCGGTTCCCCCCTTGATACTCCTTGCATTAGTTTTGGGAAAATATTTTGTATGGCCCAAAATACTAGACATTACTGAAGCACTTGCTCAAGGTAAAGTCGTTCAAGATAAAGTTGTTAAGCCTGATCCCCCGCCACAAGCAGTCCAAGGGAGCCAAGCTAAGTACCCAAAAGACGCGCAAGGACCAAAAAGTGATCTGCCTAGACGGGCACAAGCGGCACTGCCTCGAAACAAGACGCCTGGCGAACCTATGTCAACTATTCGCTCGCAAGAGCAGGTTGCCCCGTTCGATGGAAAAGTGGAAGACTATAAAGCATGGCTTAATCAACTATGGGGTGAAGGGTGGCAAAACCTTCAAAATCCGCAATTGGATGCACTCGTAGGGGAAGTAACAAGTCCAGACAGGCTCAATGGAACGGAGATGAATATTGCGAAAGCAATTAAAAATGGAAGCGTAGGGCCCGGCAATTACGGAGAGGAGTATTCAGAAAATCAGGTGGAAGACTTTTTGATAACGCACCCCCGGCATCCTGCTACAAAACAATTTTTGGATGCTGAAAAGAAACAAAAAATTCTAAAGGGACGCCAACGGGCCGCGGCACTGGGGGGCGAAATTGACGAGTGAAAAAACCCAAGTGACCCTTTAAAGGTTGAACCTTAAAAGGTATACTCCCCCCCTCCTTTTGCAACCTCTGCCACCTTTGACCCCTCTGCCACATTCTGCCCTTTGTCTCCTTTGCATCCTTTGTCTCCTTTGCTACACTGTCTTTATATGCCAGCCGATGACATACGCCAGGACATCGAGCTCAAAGTCGTGGAGCTTATCAAAGCCAAACTCGCAGACGGCACTATGACCGACGAGCGCAGCCAGGAAATCTCCCAGGCGGTCCTGGACATACTCACTCCCGGCATGACCCTGGAGGCTCTCTACCGCGCCATACCCAAGCTCGACGACCGCTTTCCCGAGCTTTCCGCTATCGTGCACCCGATCGTCAAAGAGTATGAAGAGCGCGTGGTGCAGCCGGCGCAGAAAAACGTGAGCGAGCTCATCCGCCAGGGCCAATTTGACGCAGCCGCCAAGCTCGCCCAAGATGCCATAAAGCAGGACGTCAAGCTCGCCTGGGTAGGCAGCAGTAAAATCCCGGGCTAACCTGCAAGAGGCAAAATTGTAAGGACATGCGGGGCAATGTTAGTTTCCCACAACACTCTTCCCTGGCGCCACGATGTCATATCGGCCTCGACAAATACTGCAAGCGCCGTCTGTTCCCGCCCGCCCGGCAGCTCGCCCTGCAGGCTTGACTCACTCATCCCATAACTTCCCGCAATAGTATCCCACAGGCCATGATGAAGTCCCACGACCACTGGCGCAGTCTCTGCCACCCATGCGCTTATCGCCCCCTCGGCACGAAGCCGCGCGCAAACTGCTTCGGCATACTCACGGGAAACTAAGGGGTGCTGACCGTTGGAGCCGGCGATTTTGCCACTATCATGGGTTAGCGCAGCGACGCTCATCAATTGCAGAAGCTCCATGTCCGGGCCGCTATTTTGCTCCAGCCGCATCCCCTGCCGTATAGCCCCCCTCACTGTTTCCATGATATGCGTCGGCAGACAGTAATCCAGGCTCGGGTTAAGCCCCTCCTGTGCTGCGGTGCTGGGCAACATGAATGCCGTAAGCGGCCACACATCGGAAGCGCTCTGCGCTCTCTGTAAAATCGTGCCTACTCTGTGCAAAGCAGCCTCATCCCGCTGCAGAACTGCGGGTTCGATATGGTAGCGCGTCGGGCCGGCCGGACCGGCTTCCGGCCGGCGGCCTGCACCATTCCCTTTGTGATAATAAGATTCTTTTCCTCCCATAAGCTCCCCTAACTTCGAAGGGGAGCGAAATCCCTCCGAAGCGAACACTCCCTCGCGTCGATCCCCGGGCTCACACCCAGAGGAGTTCGCGAAGGGGGATAGAACGAAAAAACCCCTCGTTTTGTGAGGGGTTTGGCAAAAAAGAAAAAAGAAAAACTACACAGCCGCCCCCTCCTGAATAAGGGAAACAAAAATGGCGGTAAACTGCTTTGATTGCTGATACATAAGACTACAAGTACTATACAAAATTCTGCTACCCGTTGCAAGGGGGGTTTTGTCGGAATCCCTAATTCCCCCGCGGATCATGGGGATCACGCAAGTGAGCAGGAGGCACATATGGATCTTCTCTTTTCACGCCTAACCCCTCTGGACATTTTCCTGATGCAGCGCCGGGATGACGGCAAGTATGCCATGGCCCTTCACCGAACGGATTCGGATTCTCCCCAGGTCTCCTGTGCCCGCAAAGGAGTATTCCGACCCCCCCCGGCGGCACTGTACCGGTCACAATGCACGGAATTTGCCCTTTTTCTGGCATAGTCACGTTGATTCTTTTTACCTAGACCCGGAGCCGGGTACAACGGTATATTGCGGGCAACTGTTTTGGATCGCTTCCGCGGCATCTGCCGCGGCGAGTGACCTAAGCTTTTGCGATAAGACTTTTTTTTCCGCAGGATCACCGGCTTGACGAAGCTCTTCAAGAACACCCGCCTGTCCCGGCAACAAACGACAGTGATTCAATTCCCTGCACCATTCACAAAGAGTACTCATAACAGCCTGACTATATCAAAATACAAACTTGTTAGTCAAGAAAAACCATGAGCTAATGATAGTGCACAGTGACACTGATTATTTCTACGGCGTGAATATCGCTGTGATAGACAAAAAGACCGCGGTATTTTCGATCGATGCGAAAACTGTAAATGCCGTGCTGTCTGGGCTCTAAAAGCTCTGCGTGGAGTCCGGGGTGCTGCGAGTTTGCCGAAAGCAGGTGAAGCTGTTTTTCGAATTTCTTGCGGATATGGTGCTTATCAACCACATTCCATACCCGCTCGCTCACGGGCAGTATCTTGACCATGTATATTATGGCTTGAAATAGGTACTATTTTTAAGCCCGTCCTCAAGATCACGAATAAAAGCATCGGAATATTTTTTGCTTTTGCGGAAATCCGATACGATCTGCTTTACCGAACGGCTGTCGGGAGACACAAACGGGTGCGCAATCGCCTCCTCCACGATGTGCGGCCGATGCCGGATGAGCCGCAGGAGACCGCGGATAAATTCGCTGCGGTTACTGAACCCGTAGCGCTTGGCCAGGCCGTCAATAAAAACCACCTGTTCCTGCGGAAGTGAAATGTTTACCGTGCTCATGGTTCTAGAGTTTAGCAAACTTTGCCAAAGTTTGTCAACTACATCCGCTCTACGGTGCGGATGCCCAGAAGGTATAGGCCGCGCGCAAGCACGTGGGCCGTGGCAGCAGTGATTTGCAAACGTACTGACGACTGACGACTGACGACTGACGACTGATTCTCGGCTTCGCCGAGAATCGTATGCTTCTGATAAAAGCCATTGAATGCCTGGGCGAGCTTAAAAAGATAATTGCAAAGTAAACTCGGCGAAAGCGTCCGGGCTGCCTCGGCCGTGATATCGGGGAAAAAAAGGAGAAGCCGGGCCAGAGCATGTTCCACGGGGTTGAGGAAGGTGTCAGACGTATCAGATGTGTCAGAGGTTGCAGAGGTCTGACTTGTGGCACCTGTGACGCCTGTGCCACCTCTGCCCCCTTTGTCCCCTCTGCCACCTTCTTCCTCTTCTCCTGCTTTCCTCAACACGCTCTTCGCGCGGGCATAAGTATACAAAAGATACGGCCCGGAATCGCCATCAAACGATATGGACGTTTCTATATCAAAGGATACATCGGACGGCAAAGAAACCCGCAGTAGACTGTACTTTACTGCAGCCACCGCGCCGGCTTCCGCAATTTCATCCTTTAAAGGTCTGACCTTTAAAGGTGAGACGGAGGTATCCAAAATGGTATAGATTGATTGCTTTACTTCATCGAGCAGGCCCTCGCCGGTCAGAACCTGGCCGCTTCTGCTACTCATTTTGCTTCCGTCGGATTTCCTAACCATACCGTGGCCGATGTGTCGCGTTTTGGCAGCCAAATCCGGATTTACATCAGCTAAAGCCGCCAAAAGCACCTTGAAGTACTCGTTAATCTCATTTCCCGTGACGATGAGCGAGCGGTCGTAGGGCCAGTCCTTGTCCTTGGTCGGCGCAAGCCCCAGCTCCTTCGCCTCATACGTGGGCAGGCCAAGTTTGTTCAGAAACACCCGCGTGTGCAGACCCTTTTTTTCACCTTTGTATATAACGGCTCCGTCGCTTTCTTCAAAAATTCCCTTTTTCAAAAACTCACCCACCAGCCCGACCCCTACCTCTCCCACCTGACTTTCAAAATAATATGCATCAAAACGCGTGCCGAGCCGCTGATAAATCGTCTCAAAGTAGGCCAGACTCCATGCCCTGCCTTTCTCGTAGATTGCAGACACCACGCGCAGTAAACCCTTGTCTATTTCTGCATTTTTCCCGTAATCCACGACCGGCGTAAATCCGCTCTTTTTCCCGATCTCTTGCCCCGCAATAAAGATCAGGCGGTTGAGCTGCTTCATCACTTCTGCTGCCTCCCGGCCGGCCGCAGACTCATCCTCATAGGCTGCGGCCCCCGCAGCATACGCCTGGCCGAGCTCGTGGATGCGGGCCGATAGTGGTAAAGATTCCAGATTTTTAAGTTTGGCTTGCGCCTGCTCCAGGGTCACGCTGAGTATGTCGGGAGAAATCGCCCGCAAAATCCCCCAGAGAGTTTTGGCTACATGGAGCCCGACGTCTCCCTGGTAGCACACGCGGCGCACGCTGTGGCCCTGACTCTCCAGGAGCCGGGACAGGGATTCTCCTACGCTGTTACTGTACAGGTGGCCTATATGAAACTCTTTGAAGGGGTTGGGATCGGTAAACTCAACGACAATACGGCTCAAACCATCAACATCCTCTTGCCGCTCGCGGCTGATGACTGATCGCTGATGACTGATGGCTCCCCTCATGACCGTACCATAGGCCTCTTTCTTCTCTAGCACTTCATGCATTGATGTGATAAGGCTAGCCTCGGAAAGAAAGAAATTCACAAACCCCGGCGCTGCTGTTTCGACCCGGTCGATAGCCTGTAGTATATCCACATCAGCCAATGCACCTGATACCGTTTGATCTTTTTGTTCTGTATTCTGATCTGGTTTACCGCTTTTCCCTGTTGCCCGGCTGCCGGATTGCTTTTTAATGGCATCTGCTATTTCTTGGGCCACATTCATCGCCGGCTTTTTCATCCGGCCGGCTATACGTAACGCAACGTTGGTACTGTACTCGCCGTGCGTCGGGTCCTCGCTCATGACCACCTCGGGAACGATATCCGCAATCCCCAAATCGAAAAGAATACTTTGCAGAAGTTTTTCCAGATACTGTTTCATGCTGTTATCCTCTCCCATCATAGCAAACTTTTTATCCAGCCGCGCGCCCCTCTCCTCTTTCAAATCGCACCTTTTTTGGAAAACAGGTACCACATAGCCGAAAGGATAAGGACTATGCCTAATGCCTGGCTCCAAAGCGGCAGTTCCCCGGTCAAAAAACCCGACGTCACGCTCACAATCGGCGAAATCAAAAAAAGGATCGATGCTTTCTTTATCGAAAGGATCGACAGAGCCTTGTAATACAGGACAAATCCCAGGCCGCTCGTCATGACCCCCAGCCACAGTAAAAGCAGCCAGTCAGCCGCAGAAATAGAAAGAAGCATCGGCCCCACGGAAACGCCGCTCGAGAGAAGAAGCATGATATTGGTCACGGACCCGATAAAGCTGCGGCTCCAGGCAATCTGGGCGGGCCGAAGTGTAGCCGTGAGCTTTTTACCCACCACCGTGCAGCTGCCCCAGACTACGGCCGCAGAAAAGGCCAATACCATGCCCCAGCCGTAGGAGCCGCCGGCCGGCAGGCGTATGCCGTTTCGCACGGTGAGTAACACCAGCCCCACTCCAATAACAAAAAATACCTTTTTGTACACTTTGGTAATCTGCTCACCCAACAACAGGCTCCCCAGTGCCACGCCCACTATGAGCTCGAGGTTGGCAACCAGCGACGAAAGAACGATGCCGATGTTGCGCACCGCAAGTAAATACCAAACCGAGGAAAACCCCAGACCCACGATCCCCAGGTACAAAATGCCCGCAATCGCCCGGCGGGTGGGTATACCGTAGCGCAGCACCCAGCCGCGGGTTGCGGCAAGCCAGGCAGAAAGTATCAGACTGCCGAAACCGAACCGGATCGCAATGACCAGCGTACCGGGGATATCGGGGCTGAGGAGTTTGTACGCAAGCGGGCTCATCCCGAAAAGGAGTTGTGACAAACCCAAAAGAAGCAGTCCGGATTTCTCATGTTTCATGCCTCAGTTCCCTTTTTTTCTAAATATACCAGCAGACCCTTCTGCGCATGCAGGCGATTCTCTGCCTGGTCATATACCACTGATTGCGGGCTGTCAAAGACGTTTTTCGTCACTTCACGGCCTAAATACGCCGGCATGTCATGCATGAAGATCGCATCGGGTTTGGCAAGACTCATAAGGGCGCTGTCCACCTGATACGCGGAAAACACCTTCAAGCGTTTCGCTTTCTCCGCTTCATCGCCCATCGAGACCCAGGTGTCGGTGTACACGACATCCGCTCCTTGTGCCGCATCTCCCGGGTTGTACGTCTCTGTCACGCTTCCTCCTGACAGTTTTGCCAGTTTTTTCGCCTTAGTAACAATCTCACGCTTCATGGTGTACCCTTTGGGACAGGCTGCTGCAAAATGCATGCCCAAAAGTCCTGACGCAAGCCCGAGTGAATGCGCCACATTATTTTCCCCATCGCCGACGTAGGCAAGCCTGATACTTTTGAGCTTTCTTTTGTGTTCTGCCATGGTCATAATATCGGCAAGAATCTGACACGGATGCTCTAAATCGGAAAGTCCGTTAATCACGGGAACTGCCGAATATTTTGCGAGATCAACGACCGTCTGGTGATCAAAAACACGCGCCATGAGGACATCTCCCATGCGCGAAAGCACCGTGGCAGCGTGCTCAATGGACTCACGTTTCCCCAAGCCAATATGCTCCGGCCCGAAATAAAGCGCATGCCCCCCAAGCTGCGTCATGCCTATTTCAAAGGAAGCATGGGTCCGCAGACTGGGCTTTTCAAAAATCATGATCAGAGTTTTACCGGATAAAATCGGCCTATTCTTTCCCGTCTGCTTGAGCTGTTTCTTTAGCTTGGCTGCCACAGCCAAGACTTCCGACACCTGGCGCGCAGAAAAATCAGTGATGGATAAAAAATCGCGTTTCAATTTCATGCATTCACCCGGCCTTGGCCGGACCTTCCGCCTTTACTATAAGCGCTTTATCTGATTTGGTCAAAGCAGAAGGCTTCACAAACTCACCGGCATCTGACCCATGAAGCACTATAGCGTCCTTGGGTGCAGTGCCTTTTTCAATATCAGCTATCACCGCTCCTGATGGTACAAATATCTCTTTATCTGCCATATTTACTCACCCCTTTTGCCCGCCATAGCTTGTGCGAAGGCGGGTTCGCATTTTTCAACACCTGCTGTGCGAGCTTCATTTGCAGACTGTACACCTCAATAAATCCGGCACTGGCGTTGACGTTGTACTTGTAACCGCCTGCCGTCGTAAACGAAGCGTGGTGCATGGCATATGGCGACGTCATAGCAACCACGCTCGCTTTGCCCTTGTAAAGCTTGACGGTCACCGAACCGGTTACCTTCTTGTTCACCCAGTCGTTAAATGCATTGAGGGCGCTCATAGCAGGATCAAACCATTTCGCACCATAACAAAGGTATGCCCATTTAATGTCCAGCTGGTTTTTCAGCTCGTTGAGCTCACGCGTCGAAACGTACTGTTCCAGCGCTTTATGCGCAGTCACGATGACGTGTCCGGCCGGCAATTCGTACACGCCGCGGTCCTTCAAACCAACCAGACGGTCTTCGACCAAGTGTACGACACCCACGCCATGGCTGCCGGCAATTTTATTGAGTGTCATAATCAGTGCGGAAAGCTTCATTTTTTTACCGTTCAGGCTGACGGGAACTCCGTTTTGAAACATCAGGTGTATGAAATCTTCCTGATCCGGCGCGTTTTTGGCGAGCGTATACGTCGTCAGAAACTTCTCTATCTTGGGAATAAACTGCGGATCCTCTATCTCCCCGCCTTCCCACGTCATGCCCCACATGTTGTCGTCCACGCTATAGGGAAAATCCAGGCTTGCAGGCACGGGAATACTGTATTTTTGCGCGTATTGGATCTCTTCATTGCGGTCCATATTCCATTCCCTCACCGGCGCAATAATCTTCAAATCTGGGTTAAGCGCGAGAGATGTTACGTCGAATCGGATCTGATCGTTTCCTTTGCCTGTGCAGCCGTGCGCTACCGCGTAACAGTCCTCCTTCTCTGCAA
>CAYNWD010000006.1:33929-43844 GCA_964400835.1 uncultured Gammaproteobacteria bacterium
TTGATATCGGGATTGATGGTGAGCATGTACCCCTCAAGCCTCACCTGGTCATTGCCTTTGCCGGTACATCCGTGGGCTATGGCGTCTGCGCGTACCTCCCTGGCCACTTCCACGGCCTTTGCCGCGGTAATTGCCCTCCCGATGGGGGTGGAGAGGTGATAGTCTCCCTGATACGCGGCGTTTGCTTTAATGCCCAGAGAAATATAGTGCCTGGCAAACTCGTCTTTCACATCCAGAACGATTGCTTTTTTCGCGCCGAATTTAAGCGCCTTTTTTTGAATGGCAACGAGGTCATCCCCGCTCTGGCCCAAATCCATGGTTAGAGTCACCACATCGGCTTTGTACATATCCTGTATCCATTTGAGCATCACGCTCGTATCCAAGCCGCCGCTGTAGAGAAGCAGGACCGTCTTCACTTCACCCGCCTTGGCTTCATACGATGATGCTTTGATATAGTTTGTTTTTGTTTTCATATGTTTTCTTTTTCAAAAATATGTGAGATTTCGTCTGTAAGCTTTGTTTTGGCCTCTCCCAGGTCCGCATATTTTTGGGCCAGCCACAATCCGAACGCCTGACACTGCCCGGTCAATATCTCCTGCGAGACCTTCATGGCATCTTTCCCCGGTCCGCCGAAGGAATGAGTCGCGTCGAGAATAGCCTGCGGATCCTGCCAGTCGCGTACCTGCTTTCTGGTAACGGCGATATCCAGTTTATTTTCTTTGATGGCCCGAACCAGAGCACCGTAGTTTATTTCCCCGCTCTCTTGTGCATACGTTATCGCCTTTTCGACAACTCCTTTGGCTACGCGCAGCGGAATGTGGTTTGTAGCGGCGAATTGCTCCAGCAGGCTTGTCGCGCCGATCATGCCCTTTTGGCACCACCCTGCCATAACGTCTTTGTGAACCGTCAAAGTCTGCAGGACCCCCTTCATCACGACCGGCGCCGGCATGCACTCACGTGTAAGATCCATAATGATATATTTTGTCCATTGTGTGTCACGGTTGTAGCCTATGAAATTTGCCTTTCCGATCCCCATGAGGGACATAATCTGACCGTGTGCACTGCTTGCCTTTCCCTTCATAACTTCCAGAGGATCGGGATTTTTCTTTTGGGGCATAATGGAACTACCTGTGCTGAATGTATCGGAAATCGTGATCATGCCAAATTCAGGGGTAGCCCAAAGTATGAGGGTTTGGGCCAGACTTGAAAGATGATTCATGAGACTGCCGATCGCGTACCCCAGATCCGCCTCAGCTTCCCAACGGTTCATTATCGCATCCATGGAGTTTTCTGCCGGCGTACGAAACCCAAGGAGCCCGGCAGTGCAGACTGAATCAATGGGAAAAGACGTGCCGTACGCCACCATACTCCCCAACGGACTTGAATTATGCAGCTCTACCCAGTGCTGAAACTTGTGCGCATCGCGCACAATCATCCCCGCAAACCCGACGAACAGGTGCCCCAGTGTCGTGACCATGGCATGCTGGTGATGGGTAAATCCTGGGATAATGGTGTCTATATGCTGCTCGGCAAGTTTCAGCAGTGTTTTAGCAAGCGATATGGTCTGACTGCCAAACACGAGCGCCTGATCTTTGAGATACAGGGACATATCAGCCGCAATCTGGTCGTTTCTGGAGCGGCCGGTGTGCATCCTGCCTGCAATATCTATGCCAAGCTGCTGCGTCAGCCACGACTCAATGTTTGTGTGTACATCTTCCTGGCCCGGGTCCAGGGTAAACTTTCCCCGCTTCACGAGGCTCTCAAGCTCGCTAAGGCCCCCAAGAATTTTCACCGCATCGGAGGCAGGAATAATCCCCTGTTTGGCCAGCATAAGGACGTGGGCTTTGTTCACCCAGATGTCATACGGCAAGAGGGCCTCATCGCTAGGTGGCAGGCCCGCCACATCCCTCGCGCTAGTGAATGCGATCACCGCTTCAGACGGTTGCTCGCTAAACCCCGCGCCCCAAAGTTTGCTTGTATATGTTTTTTTCATATATTTCCTTCCGCTGATTTGACCAGCCGGGCATAATCTGCTTTTGTAACTCCCAGAGCCTCTTCAAAATACTGAAGCTGCATGTCCTTCTGCGGTGTAATGTCATACATATCCCCGGCCGCGAGCGCACGTTTGCTGGAAGGACTTCTCCATGGCGAGATCTTCCAACGTTCACCGACATCTTTCGAAGTGGAATAATGCACTCCAAGGCTATCCTGTTCAAAGATAAGAAATTTACCTGCCCAGGATCCATCGAGTTGACCATAAACCGCATCTACATACATCGACCCCGCGTCCGGATGAACGATTTCCAAAATCGAGTGAAACCCGAATGCCTCTTTATAAAAACCCACACCGCCGCGGTACTCTGTATTCATAAAAATATCCATCCCTCTGGCTATCGGTGTAAATGATGGATCCGTTTTCCCATTCAGACCGTCGCATAGGGCATACGTTGCGACCGCACAGAGATGCGCTCCGGTAAAAATACCCCCACTCCATCCATGTCCACCGGCAACTGCAACCAATGTATCCAAAAAAGGGTTTTGCAAACCGATGAAACGCTGTTTGACAGATAAAAATAACTTTTGACCGTCAAAATCACCATCCGCATTTGACATCGCATGAAATTCTTCTATTTTTTTCATAATTCTCCTTTTATTTAATCCGCCTTCACTCATTAATTTTCCATAAAAAAATCCCCTTGAGCCTCGTACCCTAAAGAGGGTAAGAGGATCAAAGGGACGTTTCTTCCCCGCCTATGGCGGGGCCGTGGTGCCACCCTTATTCTCAACAGTCGTCTGGCCCGCTGTTCGGGATAAACAGAAAAAACCTCTGTATCAGCCTTTACAGAGATAAACTGTTGACTCAAAAAATCTAAGATCTACTTTTCCCGGTTGGGACTTTTTCGATCTTCGGCTCCGGGGCTCGAGGGCCAGTTGGCCTTTCCCCATCATCGCCTATTCAATTGTGCATACACTCTACTACAGGCCACTGCCTCTTGTCAAGGGTCAAAAGGAGTGGTACAGTAGGGACTATGGCAGGAAAACTAGGGGAATACGAAATCAACTCCATCGGTGGTGGAATCTCCGCAAGAGCGGAACTCGGAGCCCTCCCGAAGCGGGCTCGTTGGCAAGCCATGGCGACTCTCCATAAAATCGAGGCAATGCTTAATCAAGGCAATGGCGAACAAGCGGTGGATATAGAGGAAATGTTAGCCACGATCAAAGAGGCGACTAAGCATCCTGTTGACAGAAACGGGAGAGGCGGCGTTCGTGGGGCCACCATGAATCACTTCTCGGCAGGAAAGAAATAGTCCGGCAAGCTTCTAGGCACTCCTCTTACTCCCTCCCCTTTTTCTCTCGGGCAATGGTGGCTGGAGGCCGAGTTTTTTATAGAGCCGGAGAAGATCGTTTACTGTAGTCCTTGGCACATTAAGTCTCTGGGCGATTTGCGTATTGGTCAAGCCCTCTCTCACGAGGGCTGCCGCTGCAAGCACCGTCGCTTTCCTCTGGGCTTCTTTCGCGTTTCGGGCTTCCTGAAGGGCAGCATTTTTTTCCAGACGGTCATACCGCAGCCACGCAATGGTGCTTGCTACCGTTTTGCCCGCAGTTTGGTGCTTTGGGATACTGAGCCGACCCTGCAACTCATTTAACGCTGCCAGCACGGGGTCTTTTTTTTCCTGCCTGTCGAGGCGAGGAGCCAAAATTTTAATTGCCGCGCACAGTGTTTCTATAGGGCCCGTGTCGCTCAGCGGCGCACCGAGCACATCTGCCAGCCCCTGTTTTGCAGCCGAACTATATTCGCTAAACAACTGCTGTACCGGCTCGGTCCCGGCAAGTGCGAGAGCCGCAGCCCGAACCTCTGCCCCGTCCATGCTGTCGTCTACGCCAAGAGCGGCCGGGAGCGCGGCCACGAATTCCTTTTCTTGCCCGGCATTGCGCAGCGCGTGTACCACGGCTGCCGCAATATCGCCCGGCTCCTGCCCGGCTGCCAAACCACAAAGCTGGTCGGAGGAAACAATGCGCCCAAGGGGGTTTGTTTCGTACTCCGCGTCTCTCTGCCAGCGCTTCTGCGATTGCTCTGCCCGGCTCACCATGGGGGCTATTGTAACGGCTTTTCCTCAAATCCGCACGCACCGGCAGAGTCTTAATCAAAAATTTTATTTTCCGCACCCCGTCGCCGGCGCAATTATTGATGGGATACGCAAAGCTCGACAAGCGCTAATTGTCACAAAAAGTATTTACCGGTTGGGACACGGCGAATTCTATGTCGTCCGGGCCGTAGGGACGATTCAAAACATCATCTATGGTGAGATCTTTCCAAAAAATAATTTGTGCCTGCTGCCAAAGAAGAAGAAGGCCCTCTTCTGCACCGCCAGAATCGATGGTGTCAAGGCCCTTTGTCGCACTGTGCCAAATGGCAAATGCTGTCTGAAAATCTCCCTCTGCCAGGGCATTGAAAAATGGTACGTCCCATCTTTGCTCCTGCATCGTCCGCATGGCGCCATAAACAGACGCCATGACCATCCCTGCTCGTGGATCGTCCAAATGGGCCGCGACATAGTTGCCAAAATAGGTTGGGACATGCGGAGGGAAACCTGACGCGTCCCAAGTCCTGCCTGGGTTTGTTTGTGTGACCAGGACGAACTCGCCAATCGACGCCAGCATTTCAGTAAACCCACGCATTTCCACTCCCAGGGCCCCGTCGGGGTTTACGAGATCCGGTCGATATAACCAGTACTGCGTCCCCTCCTGAACCAGGCAGCTGTTTCCCAAAACGCTCGATCTTGTTTTTGGCGAATCAAACAATCCGTGCGTCACCTCATGCGCGATCTGACCCGAGGAAAACCGCCTAATCAAAACAATGGCGCCCTGTTCATCCCGATAGCATCCGGCCGCATTCAGCCCACAGGCTTTAGCTATGTCGTCAGGTGCGACGACGTATGTTCGGCGCTCAAATTCAAACAATTTATCTATCGCTTCTTCCAAAAGTCCAGGAATGCCCGCATAAGCCCTATAAAACTTGCACGCCAGCAGGCGCTGGTTGTCATACGAGAAGGGCCCTGCGATTTGCCGGTCACAGTCGTCTGCCGGGTATGCCGGCGCACTGGTCATATTAACCTCGCCCATCCCTGGATTCGTGAATTCAAAGCCAAGAACCGGCCCTGGTTCTGTCGTGATACCGGTTAACGGGTCAACCTGATTTATTGACCCGACGGTATATTCGTAAAGCTTCGGCCCCTCTGCCACAACCGGCGCGCAGGCCTGGGCGGTCAGGGCCAAAACCGCCACGGCCAAAATCCTCCGCGCAGAGTCCGGCAGACGGCCAAACGCCGGCCGTGTGTCGGCCAGAGCCTGGAGGTGCGATGGTGTTCCCTCGCCGGGAGTTCTAATATCCGGTGATCTCATAGATCCTTCACGAAAAAAGCCGAGGTCATTTGGCCTCGGCCCCACCCATATAATCTATCTATTTTACCCTATAGTAAGCCCTTTTGTCAAACCACCGCACCGGCCAAATCCCCGTCTCTCAAAAGATGTCGCCCTACAAAAGCGTTTCCGGCAGGGTTTTCCTTTTTGTGGCAAATATTGACAGCATCAACGACCCATGGTACACTCCTGACATGGGAGAAACACATGAGATTGAAAAATATGCTAAGAATGGCACGAACGACGGCGCATGGGAGGCATACAGGCGCTTGCCTAATCAATTGGTTAATTTAGCCGTACGCGCTGCGCAGGCAACTGATAATGGTGACCGGAGAGGAGTTGAAAATGCGGGCCGAGGAATCGAGAGATTAACCAAGGCAGCAGGGGCAATAGGCGAACAACTTGGGATTGAATTCCATCCTCCCGGGCAATAAAAATCCTGCATTACCTTTAAAGGTTGAACCTTTAAAGGTGCCTCTATCCTCCTCTAAACAAAAAACGCACTTGACAGAAGGGAAAAGGGGAGAGAGAATACCGGCAATATGAGTACCGCTGAAGGCCCGAAGCCACTTCCGGATCCCCGCCTGCAGGCTATGAATGGTACGGGAATAGAATTTTTCGTGACCCGAACAACTAAGCCGGTCGATAAGCCCACTACTCCTCCACAAGAACCACCGATTATAGAAACTCCAGCCAGCCCCACTGAAACCCAAGGCATGAGCGTGCCATATACCGATTCCCCGGTCTGACCCCACCAACCCGAAACAAAGCCTCGGCGGCGGCACCCAAGTCAAACGATAAATCCCCCCCTGTACCCTTTAAAGGTCTGACCTTTAAAGGGTAGCTAGCGGACGGACCAGGTTTTGCCGTCGCTTTCGATCACGATGTCCCCCTCTGTATCGGTGCGAAGCACCCGGGTCCCTTTATCAGAGAGCATCGTGAGGATTTCCGCAGCCGGGTGGCCGTAATTATTTTTGCCTACCGATATGACCGCCAGAAAACAATTGTTCTTTTGCCCGCCTTGACTCGGCGAGGCAGGCTTGATTGATACATTCTGAGGTGCACAAAGGCTGTTTCCCTGATTCGGAAAAAGCCAGGACAGGTAGTCTTTTGTCATGCCGGTTTTACTCCCGTGGTGGGGAACCTTTAGCACTTCGACCGCTCCGAGTGCTAATTTCGCCCGATACCCGGCCTCCACCCGCGTATCCGCGTCGCCCGTCAGCACCGCATCAAAGGAACCATACCGAAGCCACAGGACAATGCTGGCGTCGTTCGGGTCGCCCGTCGTTTGTGCACCCAGTACGTCCGACGCTTGCGCTCCGCCACTCCCAGTGGGTTGCCGCTGCATGCTCGCTATCTGGCCGGCGGTCGGCCAGAGGACAGAAAGCACGGCTTGGCCCATGGTAATGCGCTCGCCCGCAGTAACGGTTTTTACGCGGGTTTTTCGCTCCCCCAGGGAATCAACCAGCGCTTTGTATCCTTCGGTATTGTTGCCGATGTCGCTTTTTACAAAAAATGAAACGTCATAGCGCCGCACGACTTCGATAAGGCCCTGCAGGTGATCCTTCTGCGGATGCGTAAGAAGAACAATGTCGAGCGAGCGGTCCCAAAACGGCATGTGATTGCCCAGACATTCCAGTACCTTGTTGTTGGGTCCGCCGTCCACCAGCATGTCGCGGCCGTCGGGAAACCGGATGTAAATCGCATCGCCCTGACCCACGTCACAAAACACCAATCGCAGTTTACCGTCCGGCAAGGACCCCAAAAATCCGAAAAGAATTACCAGGCCTGTAGCAATGCCGGATAGCAAGTATCCAAGCCGCAATTTAAACATATACTTTATCCTCTAGTATATGCATAAGTGTTTAAAATTTATGTGTTCTCCAGCCACAGCGTATATGGTTTGATCTGGTCTCTTTGAAGCTGACGTTTTGTATAATTTCTCTCTTTCCGTAATTTTTCTCCCCCTCTCTTCGTCTTTCTGTCTCCCCATCTCTTCATCTCTCTGCCTCTTCATGTCTTTTGTATCTCTCTATCTTTCTTCTCTCACCCTCCCACACTCGCCCATGGGATGTTGCCGGTCCAGCGGACAACCAATAGGAGATACTGCAGGAGTACCCAGTCCACAAGCCCGACCAGTCTTCCCAGGGGCAACCAGACCCAACCGGCTACTGCCGTTACCCAGCCAAAAATCGTCAACGGGCTTATGAGCCAGCCGATGAGGAGATTGCTCACCGGAGAAATGAGCGATATGCGGTGAAAATGCAGGAGTATAAGCGGGATCGTAAACACCTGGGCCGCCATAGTGAGCCGGAGGTTATTTCTAATGAGCTTCCACATTTGCCCCAATATGCTCGCTGCAATGCGCGGCACATATAGAGACGGACGGGACGGATTGTAAGGTTTCATGGCTGTTGCGGCCGTGCCTGAACCGAATAAAATAATGCCCAGACTCGCGAGTGCCGAAAGCTGAAACGAAAGGTCGGCGAGCCACGCGGGGTTTAGCAATATCATAGTACTGACTGCTAATAACCACGACCATATCCCCCAGTTCTGCCTGCCCATAATCGTCGCAAGGAGCGATAAGCTTCCCATGATGGCGGCCCGGACGATACTTGGACTGGGACCGACGAACCACACAAACCAAAGGATCCCCACCAAAGTTAGCAAACTCGCTATTCGTTTGCTAACTAACCACAGCAAGCCTCCAGCAAACAAGGTACTTACAATCGAAATATTCATTCCCGACAAGGCAATAATATGGAGCGTGCCGCTCGCGACCAAATCCTCGTACAGCGGAACAGACAATGTGGCTTTGGTGCCAAACAGGAGTCCGGCCAAAAGCCCGGCATGCGGCTCGGGCAGAAGCCGGTTGAGGACAGCAGTGAGGGTCGAAACAGTAAACACTTTTTGTTACGTGTCATCCCGGGTCTGGCCCGGGATGGCATTAGAGCGTCAATTGGTCCTTGAGCTTGTTGAATGTACTCTGAAAGAGTATTTTGCGGCTGACCAACTCCTCGAGGCTCGTGTACGGCCGGCCGTTGATGATTTTTATGGCCGTAGCCGGCCCGATGCCGGAAAGCGTTTCGAGCTCGGACTGCGAGGCAGCATTCACCGAAACGCTCGCGGTTGTCGATACGCCGGAAACGATCCCGCTGTCGCTAGTACCGGAGAGGGCGGTCGCTTCACCTTTTTTCGGAATATAGAGCTTCGCGCCGTCTGAAAGTATGGCTGCCCGGTTTATGATTTTGGCAATCCGTTCAATGTCCGCCTCAAAGGAAAACCCGCCGGCAGCAACAATGGCGTCCTCCACCCGGCTGCCGACCGGAACCCGGTAGACGCCCGGCCGGCTCACTCCGCCCGCGATATCCACCATCAAGCCCTGTTGGCCGGATGCCGTAGACTCAAGGGATGCGGAAGAAAATTCAATGGGAGAGGCACTTTGATACTGTTTGACGATTAAAAAGACTGAAAAAAGAATGAGAAGAATACTGGCAGCTGCCAGGATGATCGGCACGCGGTAAACGGACAAGATGGCGACCAGACTCTGCCGGTCCTCTTCCTCCTGCGGAAGCGCCATATACAACTATTGTAGACACACAAAGAAGAAAAAGGAAAGCACCCACAAAGCACTGAATTCAAGGCCCGCCCTTGAGCGTGAAGCTTTGCGTTAACTTTGAGGAGAAATGACGAAGTTTATGAGGCGGCCGGGCACGAAGATAACCTTGAGGACCGCTTGATCGGCAAGATACTTTGCCGCTTTCGGACTTTTCCGCGCCAGCGCCTCAACTTCTTTTTTGATGCGTGATGCCTGATGTTTGATGTTTAGAATATCCCTCGTCTTGCCGGCAACCTGCACCACGACCGCCGCGGTCTCCTCCTGTATCTGCGCCTCGTCGTAGCCAGGCCATGGCTGGGTGTGGACGGACGCAAATTTTTCCGCCGAAGGCTGCAATCTTTGAAAAAGCTCCTCTGAGAGGTGCGGTGCGTACGGAGCCAGGAGCCGGATAAAAACACGAAGTGACTCTCTGTCCAGACCACCGCCGTGATCGGCAACCAGGTTGGTAAATTCCATCATGCCTGCGATAGCCGTATTGTAGCGACGCTTTTTGGTGTCCGCGGTCACCTTTTTTACCAAAATGTGCAACGCCTTGTTCACGCTTTGATTTTTCTCGGTTTCCCCAAGCTTGATACTTGCCATTCCCATTCGCCACACCCGCCGGACCCACCTGCTCATGCCCTCCATGGCACTGTCGCGAAAGTCTCCGCCCATGTCAAACGGCCCCATAAACATAAGGTAGAGACGTAATGCATCGGTTCCATAGAGTTTGATATATTCGTCGGGATTTATGACATTGCCTTTGCTTTTGCTCATTTTGGCGCCGTCTTTTATGACCAGGCCGTGCGCATAAAAATTCGGAAACGGCTCGTCAAAGGAAAGATAGCCCCAGTCGTGCAGCGCCATAGTGATGAAGCGGCTGTACAGAAGGTGCA
>CAYNWD010000007.1:0-17841 GCA_964400835.1 uncultured Gammaproteobacteria bacterium
TGGTATCATACCCTGCTTTTTCAAAAACTCCATGGTGACCACGGTTCCTTTCGGCAGCGACTGAAGGGAAGAAAGCGGCACGACCTGGACTTTGGGCGCGTAGGAACGGTTGCGGCCTTTCCCCCGCAAAAGCGGCAGGCGTTTGATGATCGGCAACTGTCCTCCCTCAAACCCGGCTTTGATACTTTCCCGCGCCTTCTGGCCCTTGGTGCCCCGGCCGCCCGTTTTCCCCCGGCCCGATCCGTATCCACGGCCGAGTCGCTTTTGGGAAACATCGACAATTTTGGGAAGTTTCGAAAGGTTCATACGCGCACCTCAGCTCTGTTTCTTTTTACTTTAAAATGCTTGAGCGCTTCCATGGTCGCATAGACATTGGATGCCTGGTTTTTGCTGCCCAGCGTTTTGGAAACAATATCCCGGATCCCCGCAGCCTCCACCACCGCGCGGACCGCGCCGCCGGCGATAACCCCGGTTCCCGGAGGAGCGGGCTTGAGGAGCACCTGTGCTGCGCCGCGCTTGATCCGCACAATGTGCGGAATGGTCGTCCCGCGCATGGGAACGAGAAAGAGATGTTTTTTGGCATAGGCAACGGCTTTGCGGACTGACGAGGAAACGTCCGGTGCCCCGCCCAACCCCACGCCCACCCGGCCTTTGTGATCGCCGACAACCACGAGAACCGAAAAACCGATTTTGTTGCCGCCTTTGGTTTTTTTGGAAACGCGGTTTACCTGAACGATTTTTTCTTCAAACTCACTGATACGATTCATGTCCCTGTGACTTCGATATCTCATAGATGTTCTCCTTTTTAAAACACCAGTCCTCCCGCCCGGGCCGCATCTGCAAGGACCTTTACTGCGCCGTGATACCGGTGGCCCGCCCGATCAAACACCACAGACGTAATATGTTTTTTCTGACACAGTGCTGCGATTTGCCGACCGACTTCCTCTGCGGTTTTTTTGTTGGCTCCTTTTTTGAAAACGGAGACCAGGGTCATACCTTTCGCGTCATCGATAACCTGCGCGCTTACTCTGGTCAGAGACCGGGACAACACCAATCGTGGCCTCGCGGCCGATCCAAAAATTTTTGCACGGACACGACGTGCCCGTTTTCTCCGTTCTTCAGTTCGTGTACGCATAGGTATATAAATTTTACTTTGCTGCCCCTCCGGGTGCACCGCCGACTGCCTTTGCGGATTTGCCCGCTTTTTTGCGAATATGCTCTCCCTGATATTTTATCCCTTTTCCCTTATATGGCTCCGGCTCCCGGACGCTGCGCACGTCCGATGCCGCTTGCCCGACCACATGTTTATCAACGCCCGAAACCGTAATTTTGTTTTCTGCGACTCCATACTGTATGCCGGCCGGCGGAACGAGCGTGACAGGATGGGAAAATCCTACAGTCAAAACTAGGTTACTGCCCGACAACGCCGCGCGGAATCCCACACCCGAGAGCTCCAGAACCTTGGTCCAACCGCGGCTCACCCCAACGACATCATTGGCCAGCTGTGCCCGGACAAACCCGTGCAGCGATTTGGTTTTTTTATCCGGATTCGTAACCGAAACCACTGCCGTCGCGCCCGTAAGTTCAATCTTGACTCCCGCGGGAATCTGCCGGATTATTTCTCCCTTTGCTCCTTTTGCCGTGTACGATCCGCCGCTCACGACAACGGTAACGCCTTGCGGCACTGACACTGGTGCATTGCCTATTCGTGACATAAAGTTTTTACCAAATTTCGCACAATACTTCTCCTCCCAGCCCGCGCTTCCTTGCTTCCTGGCCGGTCATAACTCCCTCCGGGGTACTGATAATCGCCGTTCCCATGCCGCCCATAACAAGCGGAATTTCCTTTTTCCCCACGTAGCAACGCAAACCGGGCTTGCTAATGCGCTTGACCCCGGATACCGCGGGTGTGTTTTCCTCTTCGTATGCAAGCCGCAGCTCCAGCATCGCATGCGGACCCTCGCCCTCTTTCGCGCTCTTTGCAAGGTATCCGGTTTGCACCAAGACCGATGCAACTGCCATTTTGGCGTTTGAGTAGGGCAGCGACACCGCCGGCCGCCCGGCCATACTGGCGTTCTTTATTTGTATAAGCATGTCCCCGATCGGATCATTTACCATAATTTTTTCCCCTTTTGTTGACTACCACGACGCTTTCGAAACTCCCGGCAGCTCCCCTTTGTGCGCACGGTCCCGGAAACAAATGCGGCAGACGCCGAATTTGCGCATGTATCCGCGCGATCGTCCGCACAGCACACAGCGGTTCCGGTGCCGGACCGCAAACTTTTGTTTTTTATGAAATTTCACGACATCAGATCGCTTTGCCATAACAATTTATCCTCTCGCTTTCTCAAACGGCATACCCATAAGGGTCAAGAATTTTTTTGCGCTGTCGTCCCCTCCCGCCGAGGTCACAAATGTTACCTCAAATCCCCGAACTTTATCAACCAGTTTGTAGTCCAGTTCCGGAAAAATCGTCTGCTCCGCAATGCCCAGCGTATAGTTTCCAGAGCCGTCAAATCCCCGCTGCGAAACACCCCGAAAGTCGCGGACGCGCGGCAGCGCCACACCGACGAGCCGCGTGAAAAAATCGTACATACGTTTGCCCCGCAGCGTTACTTTCAGCCCGATCGCCTCACCGGCACGAAGCTTAAACGTCGATATTGCCCGCTTGGCGCGCGTCACCTGCGGCTTCTGCCCGGTAATGGTGGCCAGCTGTACGCTTACCGCATCGAGCACTTTTTTATCGCTTAATGCTTCACCGAGCCCGCAATTGACAACGATTTTTACCAATTTCGGCACGGCCATGGAATTTTGGATCCCCAGCTCATGAACGAGCTTCGGTATAATCGTTTCCTTATATGTTTTTGCCAGATTTTTCATAGAGATATATCAGTGCGTTCAGATTTTCTTTCCGCATTTTCTGCAGACTCTCACTTTTTCGTCCTTGGCAAGGATAAATCCTGCGCGCGTTTGTTTCCCGCAGTGCGGACACACGAGCGCGACGTTGGCAACCGGGAGCGGCCGGACCTTGTCTACTATGCCGCCCGGAGTTTTTTCATCCCGCTTTTTCATATGACGCTTATAGACGTTTATGCCCGGCACCGACACGCGGGCTTCTTTGGGAAAAACTTTATCGATTTTTCCTTTTCTGCCTTTGTCTTTCCCTGCGGTTACCACAATCGTGTCGCCTTTTTTGAATTTCATACGAAATACTCCTACCACACTTCCTGTGCAAGACTCACAATTTTATCAAATCCTTCTTCTTTGAGCTCCCGTGCAACCGGACCGAACACCCGGCTCCCGCGGGGATTTTTGTCTTTCGCGTTGTCGATGAGAACGCCGGCATTATCATCAAAGCGAATATAACTCCCGTCAGCCCGCCGGTGTTCTTTGTGGACGCGGGCAATCACAACTTTTACCAGCTCGTCTTCCTTCACCAGGCCGACCGGGTCGGCTTTTTTGACAACGCACTGCACAATATCGCCCAGCCCGGCAAACGCCTGCTTAGACGCGCCGTAAATATGGATGACCACCATCTTTTGGGCGCCTGAATTATCCGCAACGATAAGTGATGTGCGTCGTTGTATCATGATAGTTTTGAGACGATGACAAACCGTTTTGTTTTACTTATCGGCCGGGTCTGCGCAATCTCCACCATATCTCCTTTGACGACTGCCACGTCAGCAACGTGTACCGCCAACCGGCGGGACCTGCGGATGGCTTTTCCGTAAAGCCGGTGCCGCCGAAACCGCGGCACTTCGACTATCGCCGATTGCATCATGGACGTACTGACCACTTTGCCGGTTATGGTACCGCCTGCACGGACTTTCTTTTCCTGCTTTTTGGTATCGTTATTTTTCATGTTTCGTTAACTCCTTTTCCCGCATAAAGGTTTGTATGCGCGCCATTTTCTGCCGCATGAGCTTCATTTGCCGGACGTTTTTCACGGCCTTTGTTTTCTTGGTGACCACGAGCTTACCGTATTCTTCCCGCAACTTCACAAGCTGCACGGAAAGTTCCCGAATCTCACTCTCCCGCAACTGTGCTTTTTCTTTCTTTTTCATAAGAACCCGCCTTATTGCTTCTCCACAAACCGTGTCCGCACCGGCAGCTTCGCGGACGCCAACCGAAGCGCTTCCTGTGCCTGCTCGCGCGTCACCCCGGCCATTTCAAAAAGTATCCGTCCCGGCCGCACCACTGCCACATACTCGGAACCGTCTCCCTTGCCGCTCCCCATGCGCGTTTCCCGCGGTTTTTTGGTGATCGGTTTATCCGGAAAAATACGTATCCACACCCGGCCGCCGCGCCGGATAGAATGCATGATCGCTTTGCGCGCGGCCTCAATTTGCCTGCTGCCGACCCAACCGACCGATAGTGCGCGCAAGCCGTACTCGCCGAAATCCACGCTGGATCCCCGGATCGACACGCCCCGCCGCTTTCCCCGAAATGCTTTCCGATATTTTGCCCGCTTTGGTACTAACATAGAATTCTAAAAAACTATTTCGTTTGCGCAATTTTGTACTTTTACGTACCGATATACTACTCCTCTGTGCCGATTAACTCTTCTTGCATATCCAGACTTTCACACCGACATATCCTGATTTTGTCAGTGCCGGAACCGATGCATAATCTACATGCTCCCGTATGGTTGACAGCGGCACGGTGCCTGCCTGAAATTTTTCTTTTCTGGAAATTTCCGCGCCGCCGATACGGCCGGCAAGCTTAATGCGGGCTCCCTTGGCACCCGCTGCCATAGTCCGCTCAATTGCCTGATTGCAAATCCTCTTGTGCGGCATGCGCCGCAACAGCTGTTCGACTATATTTGCCGCAACCAACGCCGCCGAAAGGTTGGGCTCCTTCACCGGTTCCACCAAAAGTTCAACCTTTACCCGGCCCGCTTCCTGTTTGGTGACTTTGGGCAGACCTTTGTGCGGGGTCGAAAGTTTTTGCTCAATAAACTTTTTCACGTCTTCAAGTCCGCTGCCGCCGCGCCCGATCACCACGCCCGGCCGTGCCACATGGAGGGTCACTTTCACTTTATTGATAGAGCGTTCGATTTCTACGGATTCCACGCGCGCGGCCCGCAGTTTTTCCATGAGTGCATCGCGCAGCTGCACGTCCTGTAAAAACAACAATTTATACCGCCGGTCGTCGGCAAACCAACGCGATCCCCACGTTGCGGTTTGGCCGAGTCGAAATGCTTTTGGATGTATTTTTTGTCCCATATATCAGTTGAAATAATTCAAGGCTTTACTTATTTTTTTCTCTTCCCTTCTTTTCGTCTGTCAACACAACCCGTATATGCGTCATGCGCTTTTTGTACGTATGCGCCATGCCCCGGGAAACCGGCAGGTATCGCTTTATGACCGGCCCTTCCATGACATCCAATGATTTTATAAAAAGCATATCGTTGCGCATTTCGGGCTGCTTTTTCACGGCATTTGCTGCCGCCGACTGCACGAGCTTGGCCAGCGGCCGGCTGGCATGCTTGGGAAGAGCTCCCAGTGTTGCGAGCGCTCCTGCGACGTTTTGACCGGCAAATTTGGCCGCGACGAGCCGAACTTTCCGGGGACTCACACGAATATATTTTGCTGTTGCCTGAAATTCCATACGTTTTCGCCTAAACCCTTACAATTTTTATGTTTTCTCCAGTACTCTCTTGGTCACCTGGCCGTGTCCGCGGAATGTCCGCGTGGGTGAAAATTCTCCCAGCCGGTGCCCGACCATGGCCTCGCTCACAAAAACCTCGATAAAATTTTTCCCGTTGTGCACGGCAAACCGGTGTCCGACAAACTCCGGCGATATCTGGCAAGCGCGGGACCACGTCTTTATCGGCGCCCGGTCTCCCCCGGCCTTTTGCTTATTTACTTTCGCAAGAACTCGTTTGTCTATATACGGACCTTTTTTTGTACTTCGTGCCATATGTTTCTAAAAATAAAAGGTAGAAATCCTGTAACGTTTTTCGAGTTTTTTAGGCTCGTTTTTGTAAAATGAGCGCGTCGCTGTACTTTCTGGGTTTGCGCGTCTTTTTCCCGAGCGTTCGTTTCCCCCACGGGCTCTTGGGTGACGGCATACCAATACCGCTTCTTCCCTCGCCGCCGCCGTGCGGGTGGCTCCTCGGATTTTGCGCAACACCTCTCACTTGCGGTCGCTTTCCCCGGTGCCGGGACCTTCCGGCTTTCCCGACGACCTGATTTTTCCAGTCAATGTTTCCCACCTGACCCACGGTTGCCCGGCATTTCGCATCAAAAACCCGTACTTCGCCGGACGGAAGCTTCAGATGAACAAGCCCTCCGTCTTTTGCCAGAACCATGGCAGTAGTGCCGGCGCTTCGCATCATCTGCGCACCGCGACCGGGGTGAATCTCTACCGCGTGCACCATGGTGCCGACCGGCATTTCGCCAAGCGGCAGACAGTATCCCACCTTTGCGTCTATCCCCAAGCCCGACAGAACCGTCGCACCGACCACGAGCCCTTCGGGAGCCAATATATACCGCTTCTCTCCATCTGCCTGATACTGCACCAGGGCAATGTTGCCGCTCCGGTTGGGATCGTATTCTACACCGAGAACGCGTCCCGGTATACCGTCTTTATCGCGCATCCAGTCAATGGCACGATAAAACCGTTTGTGCCGACCTCCCTGGTGCCGCACGGATACGTGCCCCAATCGGTCCCGACCAGAATGCTTCGGATTGAGGGTGCTTAATTTTTTGATACGTATCGTCTGCATAGTTTTTATCCACCTTCGCAGAAAACCCCGATCCCATCGGGGATGCATGCGAATTGTTTTCTGCTTCGGCGGATTTCGCTCCGCTGAAGCCCGTGGAGCTTCATTTTTTTTCCTCCCGTGTTTGCTCCGGCAGCTCGAATGCGTCGATTTTTTGTCCTTCCCCGAGTCTTACCATTGCCTTTTTCCAGTCTGCCATGCGCTTTGCCGCCTGACGTTTGCCGACGCGCCGCATTTTCCCGTGCATAATGGCAGTGCGTACCTGGGTCACCTTCACTCCATAAAGCGACGCAATGCTTTGTGCAATTTCCTGTTTTGTTGATGCTTTATCTGCGACGAATGAAAACCATCCCCCGCGGGCCAGAAGCAGCGTTTTTTCCGTCAGCAATGGTTGATAAACGACAATTTTCATGGTTTCTTAACAAACGTAGACACCAGTACCTCAATACTTGACTTGGTAAAAAGAAGAGATTTGTGCGAAAGGAGTGTGTGCGGATGGATACTTGCCGCAGGCAAAACATCGACACCTGCGAGGTTTCTCGCCGACCGGACAGCTGTCTCGCCCCCTGGGCCTATGACAAGAAGGGTCGGGTTTGCGCAACCGATCTTTTTCAGCGACTCGGCCATGTACTTGGTTTTGGGCTGAAGCTTTTCCAGTCCGTCAACCACACGGACTTTGCCGTCGCGAAGCGACGCCGTAAGAGCGGACGAAAGCGCCGCGCGGCGCATTTTTTGCGGCAGGTGCAGCCGGAAGTCGCGGGGCCTGGGACCAAAGACAATGCCGCCGCCGACAAAAATAGGCGCGCGTATGGCGCCGTGCCGGGCCCGGCCGGTCCCTTTTTGCCGGTAGATCTTGCGGGTCGATCCCTCCACCTCACCGCGAGTCTTTGTGGACGCATTCCCTTTCCTCTGATTGGCCAGATACACGCGCACTGCCTGTGCCAGGAGCACCTGGTTTACTTTTGCAGCGAAAAGCTCCTTGGGAAGAGTGATCGTGCCCTTTGCTTTTCCGTCAGGTCCGTACACCGCTGCGTGGAGAGTAGTCGCGGCAACGGCAGGCTTGGGAGTTGTCGAAGGATTTTCCCGTGCGCCAGCCCGATGAGCCCGCGGCGTTTTGGCCGCATCTGCAGGCTTCTTTTTGACTGGTTTTTTTGTTTTTGTCACTGTTTTTGCCATAGAGTGCATGTTTATGTTTCTTTACTCACGATCAGAAGTCCCTTTTTCGCGCCCGGTACCAGGCCTTTCACTGTCAAAATATGTTTTTGTGGATCGACTGAAACTACCCGCAGCCCCCGGCTGGTAACGGTTTCGTGGCCCATTCTGCCTGCCATACGCTTTCCCCGATAGACGCGGCCGGGTGTCGTCGTCTGGCCGATGGATCCCGGTGCGCGTTCTCGGTCTGACTGACCGTGCGTCCGCGGGCCGCCGCGGAAACCATGCCGCTTCACCACTCCTGCAAATCCTTTACCCTTGGAAATACCGGTCACCCGGATTACGTCTCCCGGTGCAAAAACATTGCCGACCGTCACCTCTGAACCCGGAATCAGTCCTTCGATACTTGCCGCATCGGTAATACGAATTTCCCGCAAAAAACGGGGCTTTATGTCCAACCCCGTTTTTTTTATGTGTCCAGAAAGTGCCTTGGTAAGATTTTTTCGGCTTCCGAAACCAAGCTGGAGACTTTGGTAGGAGCCGGCATCGGTAATCGCAATGACCCAACAGGGTCCTGCCTGTATATGCGTCACAGGAATCCTCTTCCCTTCCTGGGTAAAGGCTTGTGACTGTCCAATTTTGGTTCCGAGCAATGAACTCACCATACGCGTCATCCAACAAAAAAACGACCTCGGTTGAGGCCGTTTCCTCAGAATCCGAGACTTTTGGTAAAAATTATGCCACTGATATGATGGTTTGTGGCCTCATATCGCTCTCGCGCAAGTATACCAAAGTATCCCTAATAATTCAAAAAGTAATAAGTTCTTAAAGTTATAACGTTTTACTTTGAACTTCGCACTTTGCAAACTTTATGAACTTTCTCCCTACATTTTCAATTCCACATCAACTCCCGCCGGAAGATCAAGATGCATGAGCTGGTCTATGGTTTTATCCGTCGGTTCAACAATGTCAATCAGTCGCTTGTGGGTTTTCATCATAAAGTCTTCCCGGCTATTCCGGTCTATATACGGAGACTTCGCGACATTATAGTGTTCCTTGTCTGTCGGAAGCGGTATGGGACCCACGACCCGGGCGCCGGTACGGACCGCCGTGTCCAGAATTTTCTGACAACAATCGTCAATTATTCTGCTGTCGTACGCCTTCAGACGTACGCGAATGCGACCTTTTGGCATTGTTTTTTAAAGTGCTTAGGCAATGATCTTTGTTATCACACCTGCGCCGACGGTGTGGCCACCCTCCCGTATTGCAAACCGGAGTCCTTCTTCCAGGGCCACGGGCACTATAAGCTTCGCCGTCATCTTTATGTTATCGCCCGGCATGACCATTTCAACTCCCGCAGGGAGCGTCACCTCACCGGTGACATCAGTGGTCCTTATGTAAAACTGCGGCCGGTAACCGGTAAAGAACGGCGTGTGGCGTCCGCCTTCTTCCTTGGCCAGGACGTAGATTTCTGCCTCAAACTCCGTGTGGGGCTTGATGCTTCCGGGCGCTGCCAATACCTGCCCGCGCTCCACCTGGTCTTTTTCTATACCGCGAAGGAGTATCCCGACATTATCGCCGGCAAGTCCTTCATCCAGAATTTTACGGAACATTTCCACCCCGGTGACGACCGTGCTTTGGGTGGGTTTTATGCCGACAATTTCAATCGTGTCATTGACTTTGGCTTTTCCGCGCTCGACACGACCGGTGACGACCGTACCCCGGCCTTTGATGGAAAAGACATCCTCAATAGGCATGAGGAACGGCTTGTCCAGTTCCCGCTTGGGTTCCGGCACATACTCGTCCACCGTCTTCATGAGCTCTTCTATGGCTTTTTCTGCCTCCGCCTCGCCCTGAAGAGCCTTCAGTGCGCTTCCGCGGACAACCGGAATTTTGTCTCCCGGGAACTTGTACTTGGTCAGAAGCTCGCGGACTTCCATTTCTACCAAGTCCAGAAGCTCTTTGTCTGCCACCATGTCGACTTTGTTCATAAAGACCACGATAGCCGGCACGTTGACCTGCTTAGCCAAAAGAATGTGCTCGCGGGTCTGCGGCATCGGACCGTCCGGTGCAGATACGACCAGAATCGCGCCGTCCATCTGCGCGGCTCCGGTAATCATATTCTTCACGTAATCTGCGTGTCCAGGTGCGTCAATGTGTGCGTAGTGGCGCTTTTCCGTTTCGTATTCAGAATGATGAATGTTTATGGTGACTCCGCGTGCCTTTTCTTCCGGAGCATTGTCGATTTCCTCGTATTTTAAGGCTTTTGCCAAATTCTTTTTGGCTAAAACGTGCGTAATTGCCGAAGTAAGAGTCGTCTTGCCGTGGTCAACGTGACCGATCGTGCCGATATTCAAATGCGGCTTGGTGCGATTATATTTTTGCTGGTCTGCCATAGGGCCTCCTTTTTACAACAAAATTAATACTGCTAATTGCTTAGCTTCACGATAATTGTACCACAGCCTATGCGGATTTTGCAATGATCTTTTCCTGGATGTTTTTGGGTACTTCCTCGTAGTGGGACGGTTCCATGTAGTATGTTGCCCTGCCTTTACTCATGCTTCGTAACGTCGTCGCGTAGCCGGAAAGTTCCGCCAGCGGCACCGTGGCCAAAATAACCGTGACGACGCCCCGCTTTTGCGTGCCCAAAATCTGTGCGCGTTTGGCGGAAAGGTCGCCGATGACATCGCCCATAAATTCGTCAGGAGTCGTTACTTCCACCTTCATAATAGGCTCCAGGAGCGTCGGCCCTGCCTGCTTGGTGCCGCTCTGAAGCGCCATGCTGCCTGCGATTTTAAACGCGATTTCAGAACTGTCCACATCGTGGTACGTGCCGTCGTAGAGGGTCACCTGCATATCAACCAGAGGGTATCCTGCCAAAACGCCGTTCCCCATGGCCTCGACGACTCCCTTTTCCACTGCCGGTATAAACTCGTTGGGTATAGCCCCGCCTTTTAT
The DNA here is from genome assembly GCA_964400835.1 of uncultured Gammaproteobacteria bacterium. Classification (GTDB taxonomy): domain Bacteria; phylum Patescibacteriota; class Microgenomatia; order UBA10105; family UBA927; genus CAYNWD01. Next base: position 10,838 of record CAYNWD010000007.1, read on the forward strand.
CGCATCGACAAACTCATAGCCCTCACCGCGGCCTTTGGGTTCAAGCCGCAGGAAACAGTGCCCATACTGTCCGCGTCCGCCGGACTGTCGGATATATTTCCCCTCGCCTTCGGCAGGCCTCGTAATGGTTTCTTTGTAGGCCACCTGCGGCGCACCGACGTTTGCATCGACTTTAAATTCCCGCTTCATGCGGTCCACGAGGATTTCCAAATGGAGCTCTCCCATGCCCCAGATGATGGTCTGATTGGTTTCGAGATTTGACTTAATCTTAAACGTGGGGTCTTCCTCCGAAAGCCGCTGCAGGGCATAGCCCATTTTCTCCTGGTCATTTTTCGTCTTGGGTTCTATGGCAAGCGAAATAACCGGTTCGGGAAATGTAATTTTTTCGAGAATAATGGGCTTTTCGTTGTCGCAGACCGTGTCGCCGGTAATCGTATCTTTGAAGCCGACGATGGCAACGATCTCTCCGGCAAACGCTTCTTTTATTTCCTCACGCTGGTTGGCGTGCATGAGGAGAAGCCGTCCGACGCGCTCCTGGTTGCCTTTGTTGGCGTTAAAAATATACGAGCCGGAAGTGAGTTTGCCCGAATAAATACGCACGTACGTGAGCTTCCCCACATGCGGATCCACCTGGATTTTAAACGCGAGACCGGAAAATGCATCGTCGCTGACGCGGCTACGCGTAACTTTTTCGCCCGTTTTGGGATGCATTCCTTCAACCGGCGGCAGATCCAAAGGGGAAGGAAGGTAATCAACGACTGCGTCCAGAAGCGGCTGCACGCCTTTATTTCTCAGACTCGTTCCGCAGTAAATAGGCACGAGTTTGTAGGCAATGACTGCACGTCGCAGCGCGGCTTTCAGCTCACTAACCGTAGGCTCAGTACCGCTGAGATATTTCTCCAGAAGCGCATCGTCGGTTTCGGCAACCCGTTCGATAAGCTCGTGACGCGACTTTTCCACCTCATCTTTGAGCTCACCGGGAATCTCCTTTGACTCATCAAATGTAGCGCCAAGCTCGTCGCTTCCCCATATGCGCACCGTGCGGGTCAGAAGATCTATGGTTCCCCTGAATGCATGCTCGGCACCTATGGGCACGACCATGACCGCGGTCCGCGCTCCCAAACGTTCCTCTATAGAACGTATGGTAGCGCGAAAATCAGCGCCAATTTTGTCCATTTTGTTAATAAAGCAAATACGGGGAACTTTGTATTTGTCCGCCTGGTGCCACACGGTCTCCGACTGACTCTGCACGCCTTCCTCCGCATCAAGTACCGTAATACCGCCGTCCAGAACCCGAAGTGAGCGCTCGACTTCTGCGGTAAAGTCCACGTGTCCGGGGGTATCGATAATATTAAAGCGATATCCTTTCCAAAATGTGGTGGTGGCTGCGGACATGATGGTAATGCCCCGCTCTTTTTCCTGCTCCATCCAGTCCATCTGGGTCGTACCTTCATCGATGTCACCGATTTTGTACGTGCGGCCGGTATAAAACAGGATGCGCTCGGTGGTTGTGGTTTTCCCCGCGTCAATGTGGGCGATAATGCCGATATTTCGCACCTTCTCCAGCGGTACGTCGCGGTTAAGCGTAAGTTGTGTTTGAGGTTGAGCCATAATGCAGTGATCCAATGAAGCTCCCCACGCTTCGGAAGGGAGCCAAATCCCTCCGAAGCGAAAAGATATTTGCTGTCATCCCCGATGAAATCGGGGTATTTCGCGAAGGGGGATAACGAAAAACTGCTCCACAATGGAAGCAGTCATGCTTCAACAACATCTATTGTACTAAAAATCAGCCGACGTTGTCCAGGGCTTGAAGCTGTTATTTTTTGGGAGGGGCCCGCCAGCCAGCTCGCGTTTCCGGTGTTCCCCGGGAGGGGATACCAAAGATTTCTCGAAACGTAAGTGTTCTCTTGGATATAACTGGCGGCTCGCTCTCCAATTTGCTTAAGGGTTCAAGTATTCTACGCCCCAGATTGGGGTCTTCCTTCCCTTTTTCCGGTTGGCTCTTTAACATAAGAGCAATCAAAGCAGCAGCCCGCCTCGGAAGTCTAAACTTTAAAAAATTCCCGAGCCGAGGATCCAAAAAATCCTTTTTGGGTTCTTTCCAATCTCTTGTCACTCCTTTTTCCCCGGCCTGAAGGTATTTTTCCTCTTCTTCACCTGCCATATTACTTCCTCCCAACTACCATCAAAGCAGAGAGAGAGAGAGAGACTTGTCAATAACTATAAGATTTGGGAGGGCGGGATTTGGCGGAATTATTATGCGCTGACATATTTTTCACACCGGAATATATTAGTATGGTAACACGCTAATATATTAACATGCTAACACGTTCATACATCAGTCAGTAAAGTTCTGAGTAAACATACGACCATACACGCCCCCATCGATCACACCAATACCGATGTGGCGAAATTCCGGGTCTAAAATATTTTTTCTGTGTCCTTCGCTGTTCATAAGCCCCTCGTGCGCGGTAGCGACATCCGGCGCATACGCCAAATTTTCCCCTGCATAACTATAGGAAACGCCAGCGGCTGTCAACCGGTCCCCCGCGTCTTTTCCCTCCGGGCTGACGTGTGAAAAATACCGCCTTTCAAACATATCCCGGCTGTGCGCCCGGGCAACTTCGGTAATTTCGGCGTCGACGACAAGCTGCGGAAGCCCGGTCTTACTCCTCTCGGCGTTGACCAGATCCACCATGCGCTGCTCGGCCGCCGCATCCACCGTGAGCGCTGTCTTTTCCGGAAGGGAATCGAGCGGTATTCGCTCTGTGGACAGCGGATTGATCGTCAAAAACTTTTGTGCTTCTTGCGCCGCTTTGTTTACCAACACCGTGACCGGTCCGCCGTAGCGCTCAACCGCCTGAAAAAAAAACTCCCCATTCGGGAGCTACGTATGTCGGCCTTCACCGTTCCGCGAAGCGGGAGAGCCAAAATACCCAAGGTGATAAACGTCACCACCACGATGCCGTTGACTGCCGAAACCAATGCACCAAGTCCCCGATTAGCCTTAGAAGAAAGATATTTCTTGGGCAGCATCCGTACCACCCTGCTCATTCCCTCCGACAGAGCTGACTCCGCGACAAACGCAACCGCCATAAATCCGATCACGTTTGCCCATGCTGCCGGTGTCCCGAACTTCTCCCCAAAAAACTCGCCCACCGGCCCGTAAAAACGCAGAGACAAAACCAAAGATCCCAGAAAAGAAACCAAGCTCGCCGATAAATACACAACCCCGGTTTGCCAACCGGACAGGAGGTAATAGCCGACGAGAACCAGGATGACCCCGTCTATCCAGTTGCCGTTCATAGTCCTATTGTACAAAAACGTACGATATATTACGATAAGAAAGAAGGGGGAAACGCATGAAATATATATTTTTTCTCGTCGTCATTGTTCTAGTCGCAATTTTCGGCCTGGGCTTTTCGCTCTCTCCTCAAAAATCCCAACCCGTGCCCGCAGCGCTCTCCGGCACGTCGGCGACCGGTCAGAACACCAACGCGAATACTTCCGGCCGATATATGGCCTACACCAAAGATAACTTCGATGCTGCAGCCGGCAGGCGGCGGATTCTCTACTTCCACGCCGACTGGTGCCCGACCTGCAGACCGCTGGACCGGGAACTTTCGGAAAATACCGCTGCCATACCGGAGGACGTCGTGATTTTTAAAGCCAATTACGACACGGAGTCGGCGCTCAAGAAAAAGCATAGCGTCACCTACCAGCACACCTTTGTGCAGGTTGATGCAGAGGGTACCGAAGTGACCAAATGGAGCGGCGGAACGCTTGCCGATATACTGAAAAACATCCGGTAATATCATGCTACTTCTTCTCGTCTTTGCATTTTTGGGCGGCGTGGTCACGATACTTTCGCCGTGCATCCTGCCGATTTTACCCGTTGTACTCTCCGGTGGGGTTACCGGCGGCAAAAAACGGCCGATCGGTGTCGTCACCGGTTTTGTTCTAAGTTTTACCTTTTTTACGCTGTTTCTCACTTCCCTCGTGAGGGCGACGGGTATTTCGGCTGATAGCCTGCGCAGTGTTTCAGTATTCATCGTCGCAGCATTTGGCCTGGGTTTGCTTGTGCCGAAGTTTCAGATTGCCTTGGAACGCATGTTCTCCCGCCTGGCCGGTAACTTTTCGCCGCGCACGCAGCCGGTACAGACGGATTTTATCGCCGGCTTTCTCATAGGCATAAGCCTGGGATTAGTCTGGACGCCCTGCGTCGGCCCCATTTTAGCCTCAATTATTACCCTTGCGGCCACATCCAGCGTCGGCACCGGCGCGGTCTTTATAACCCTCGCCTACGCCGTGGGCACGGCCATACCGCTGCTTGCAGTGACCTACGGCGGCAGAAGCCTGCTCCTTGCACACCCGGGACTCGTAAAAAACGCCGGAAATATCCAGAAGCTCTTCGGAATTTTCATGATTTTCACTGCCCTCGCAATCTACCTCAACTGGGACCGCAGATTCCAAGCGTATGTTCTGACGAAATTCCCAAATTACGGCGTTGGCCTTACCAAGTTTGAGGACAACGAGATGGTTGCGAAGGAGCTCGATACACTACGTGCAACTCCCCTTCAATCGCTCACCAAAAGTGCACTCACCCAAAATTACGGCCCGGCACCGGAGCTTCTCTCCGGCGGGAGGTGGTTTAATCTTCCCCAAAATCAGGAACCACCGACTATCCGAAGCCTTCGGGGAAGCGTGGTACTTATAGACTTTTGGACCTATACGTGCATAAATTGTATTCGAACACTTCCCTACCTCAAAAACTGGCACGCGAAGTATAAAGACCAGGGGCTCGTCATTATCGGCGTGCATACCCCGGAATTTGAATTTGAAAAAAATCCGGAAAATGTGGAAAAAGCCATTGCGGACTTTGCGATAAAGTATCCGGTGATGCAGGACAATGAGTACGCAACCTGGACTGCGTATGAAAACCGCTATTGGCCGGCAAAATATCTCGTCGACAAAGACGGCAATATCCGTTACACCCACTTTGGTGAAGGCGCGTATGACGAAACCGAAGCGGTCATTCAGGAACTTCTGACAGAAGCCGGATCCGCGGTAGATCAAACGATCGATAATCCCGATTACCGGGTACAGAGCCGCACCCCGGAACTGTACCTCGGGTACGGAAGGATCGCATACTTCCGTTCTCCGGAAAAAATCCAGCCCGACAAAAAAGCGGCATACACGGCTCCGCTCAATGTGCCCAAAAACTCCTTTGCGTTCAGCGGCACGTGGACCGTGGGGAAAGAGCGCGCAATGCCGGAAAAGGGGGCTTCGCTTCTTCTGCGTTTTGACGCCAAAGAGGTGTTTCTCGTCATGCGGCCCAATCAGCCCAATGCAGCCGGAGGGCTGAAAGTATATTTGGACGGGATACCCGTTACAACAGATTTCCAGGGAGAAGACGTTATAAACGGCAACGTCAAAGTGACCACGGACCGGCTCTATAAACTCATTAACCTTCCCGCTCCCGGAGCACACACCTTACTATTGGAAATACTCGATGCAGACATCGAACTCTACGCCTTTACCTTTGGCTGACCCGATACACCGAGCCTGCTTTATCATCCGATATAAAGAGCGTTCCTTGAGCATCAAACAAAAGGTCCACCGGCCTGCCGGTTACGTCGCCAGCCGATCCTCCCGCCGGAAGCCAGCCGGAAATAAAATCTGATTCTCCCAAAGATTTCCCGTTTTGATCCAGGTCAAATCTCGCGACCTTATAACCAGTCGGCTCTGTTCTGTTCCACGATCCATGGAACGAAACCAAGAGGTCACCACGATATTCCGCCGGCCAACTGTCGGGTATGAAGGCAAGTCCCAACGGAGCGGAGTGCGCTTGAAAAGCAATGTGGGGCGGCTCAGTGGTTTTGCAGAAATCAACGAACGTACCGCTTGGGTCGAAATCATCATCATGCACGCGGTTCCCCCAGCAGTACGGCCAGCCGTAGTTGCCGTCTTGTTTGACAATATTGACTTCCTCCGGCGGAATATTATCGCCGATTAGATCACGCCCCATGTCTGTTGCCCACATTTCGCGTGTCTTCGGGTGCCAGGTAAAAAAAACGCTGTTGCGAAGGCCTGCTGCAAATATGGTTGGGGTCAAGCCTTGAAAATCACGACTGCCTGACCCCTTCTGGCCAGATCCCACCTCCGCAACCAGAATTTTTGCCCTGCGGGAATCTTTTTCCTCACAGACATTGCAGCTTGACCCCACGGAAATATACAGCCTGCCGTCCGGTCCGAAACCGATGGTGCGCGTCACATGATTGCCGCCGGCCGGAAGATCAATGACCTTTTTTTTATTCGATGCTTTCTTTATTTTTTCGTCATAATCAAAAACCGCCACCTGATTGGTTTCCCCTACATAGAGAGTCGACTGCCGGAATGCCATGCCGTGCGGCCGGTTGAGGCCGGAAGCAACGACGATCACGCGGTCTGCCGCGCCGTCTGCATTGTCATCCGGCAATGCCACGATTTCGCCTCTTGCCGGTAAACTCACCAGAAGTGTTCCGTCGGGATCAAAGGCGAGAACCCGCGGACCGCCTAAATCTTTTGCAAAAACGGATACAGTCATCCTGTCTGCAAACGAAAGCCCCAGACCCGTGGTGTCGGAAATTTCTGTTGCTTGCCCGGGCAACGTCGTATCAATGGTTAAAGACTCCGGAAGAATTGTTTTCTGCCTTGTCGAACGCACTACAAGGAAAAGAGCCAGAAAAATAAAAAGAAGAATGCAAAACAAAAAAACCCGTTTCATGTAATTCAATGTACCCCTAGGGTACCATACAAATAACTATTTACCGAATATCCAGGCTCTTCCATAGAAGCCGGGCCGCATAGGTACGGTACGGTTTCCAGCGGCTGCTCAAACGTTCCATTTGCCGTACCGTCGGCTCGCGCCGCAAACCGTAGAGTTTTTGTATCGCCCGGCGCAACCCCAGATCGCCGTATGAAAACACATCCGGACGGCCCAAGGTAAACATGAGAAACATTTC
>CAYNWD010000007.1:17851-18168 GCA_964400835.1 uncultured Gammaproteobacteria bacterium
CTGCTTCATCATCCATATCTGCTATTGCATCAAAATCCAGGAAACCGTCAAGGTGTGCACCGGCAATGTTTTTTATATACGCGACTTTGGACCATGACGGTCCGACAGACCGGATGGTTCTATCAGGCATCTTCAGTATGACTGCGGGGGTAATATTTTTTTTGGGAAAAAGTGTACAAAACCGCGCGAATATCGTCGCACCGGCTTTGTCCGAAAGCTGTTGGCAGATAATGGCTTCAACCAAATCGGCAAACGGCGTCTCTGATTTTTTTATGGTAAATGGGGATATATGCGGTATGACTGCCGCAAGTATCGGA
>CAYNWD010000007.1:18178-36037 GCA_964400835.1 uncultured Gammaproteobacteria bacterium
GTTTTTTGAAGTGTTGCTGCACTCGCGTGTGCATCTTTTACCACTTAAAATGAGCAAATGCCCGGTTTGCTTCTGCCATGCGGTGCACACTGTCGCGTTTTTTTATGGCCTCTCCCTGATTGGCGTACGCATCCAGAAGTTCGGCTGCCAGCTTTTCGGCATTGCCTTTGTATTCCTTGCTGGACTTTCCTCTCGCAAACTTCACGATCCACCGAAGCGCCAGCGAAACCTTACGGTCGCCCCGCACTTCTGACGGCACCTGGTAGGACGCGCCGCCCACGCGCCGGGGCCGGACTTCCATTTTGGGGCCGACATTGGCAACAGCAGTCTCAAATACCTTCACCGGATCCTCGCCTTTTGCCTTAATCAGATCAAAAGCGCTATACACGAGCTTTTGTGCCGTCTGTTTTTTGCCGCGCTCCATGATCCGGTTTATAAGACGGGCAATGAGCCGGTTGCCGTATACCGGATCGCCGGGTAAAAGTCGTTTGATGACGCGTTTTGCTCTCATACGATACAAAAATATCTAATGTTTAACTCGCTGCTGCGGTCGCCGGACCTACTGCGCCGGCTTTGCTGCCGTATCGACTGCGGCCCTGCTTCCTGTTGGCGACTCCGGAAGCGTCGTACTTGCCCCGTACGATGTGATACTTCACTCCGGGCAGATCCGGCACGCGGCCGCCGCGCACCAAAACAATCGCATGCTCGGTGATCTCATGGCCGATACCGGGAATATAGGCCGTGACTTCCTGCTTGTTGGAAAGCCGCACGCGGGCAACTTTGCGAAGCGCGGAGTTGGGCTTTTTGGGCGTCATGGTTTTGACCAAGGTCACCACCCCCCGCTTAAAAGGAGCGGGCAACTGCTTCATCTGGCGGTCTTTTGCATTAAAAAACTTGCGCAACGCCGTTGCTTTAATTTTCTTTGACTTGCTTTTTCGACCCCTGCGGATCAATTGGTTTATTGTCGGCATACAAAAATATTATGACGTCTGTATCCTCGCCCGGTCTGCGGAAACCGGAATAAGGCGACCAATTATAACGTTTTCTTTGAGCCCCAACAACATATCTTCCTTGGCAACCAGCGATGCATCGGTTAATACATTTGTCGTCTCCTGGAAGGAAGCGGATGAAAGCCACGATTCTGTATAGAGCGCCGCGCGGGTTATGCCCAAAACTACGATCTGCGCCGTGGCCGGCTCGCCGCCAGCCGAAAGGATGCGGGCATTTTCGCTTTCAAACCGTGCGCGGTCCACCAGTTCTCCCGGAAGAAGCGTCGTATCGCCGGACGTATCCACGCGCACTTTGTCGCTCATCTTGCGGACAATCACCTCAAAATGTTTGTCGTGGATCGTGATACCCTGCGATTCGTATACCCGCTGTACTTCGGCAATCAGGTAATTTTGCGCGCCGCGTAGTCCCCGCACCGCGAGCACTTCCTTTATGTCCAGATAGCCGCTGGCGAGCTGATCGCCGGCCGCGACCAAGTCCCCGTCCGCCACTTTCATTTCGCTGGTCAGAGGGATCGTGTACTCCCGTTCTTCCGGCGGCTTGAGCGTCGTGTTTTTGACGCGGACTTTGTTTCCCTGTTCCGTCTGCACAACTTCCACTTTTCCGGCAATTTCGGCAACCGGCGACGGACTCCGCGGGGTGCGCGCCTCAAAAATTTCCTCAACGCGCGGCAGGCCCTGCGTCACGTCCAAACCAACGATACCTCCGGCATGCCGCACCCGCATCGTCAGCTGCGTGCCCGGCTCACCGATGGATTGAGCGGCAATCACACCGGCGGGCGTGCCCATTTCGACAAGAGCGGTTGTGGAAAAATCCCGTCCGTAACAGATCGCACAGATCCCCACCTTGGCCTGGCAGGTGATGGGAGAGCGCACGAACACCGACTGAACATTGTGCTGGTCCAAGAGTTTCACATTGTCCTCGCTGATTTCCTCGCCCTTGGCAATCAGAACCTTGCTGCTGTCCGGCGCGGTGATATCGGATGCAGCAAAACGGCCGACGACTCTGGCGCTGAAAGCTGCCTGCCGGTCCGTACGGCGCACGATTTCCCAACCTTCCGTCGCGCCGCAGTCATCCATACGGATAATGACGTCGTGGGCCACATCCACCAGCCGCCTCGTCAGGTACCCTGCATCTGCGGTTTTGAGCGCCGAATCGGTGAGTCCTTTGCGGGAACCGCGGGTACTGGTGACGTATTCAAATATGGATAACCCCTGGCGATAATTGCTTTTGGTCGGAAGTTCGACGATCTTACCCAACGGATCAACGACCAAGCCTTTGAGCGCCGACAGCTGTTTGAGCTGATCTTTGCTGGCACGCGCGCCGCCCGAATCAATAATCATCTTCACCGGATTATCTGCAGGCATTTGCTTCCATGTCAGATCCGCCAAGCGCTCGGTCACTTCAATCCAGATTTCGTTACTGAGCCGTTTCTTTTCTTCAAGCGTTATGAGGCCCTGCTGGTAATTTCCGTCTATTTGTGCGACTTTTTCTTCGGCTTCCTTGACAATTTTTTCCTTATCCGGCACCATCTCGCAGTCAAAAACCGACACGGAAAGCCCGCCGCACAGCGTCGCTCCCATGAAGCCGATGTTTTTAATAGCATCGATAAGCTTCACCACGTCTTCTTTGCTATACAGCCGCAGCGCTTTGGTAATGAGTGTTTTTATGGCACTTGCTTTCACCGGTTCGTTTATGTAGCGGAGTTTTTCCGGCAGAATTTCGTTAAAGAGCAGGTAACCGACGGTCGTCGTCAGCCGTTCGCCGTCCACGCGTACCCGTATGGGCCGGCGCAATTTTTCCCGACCGGTCTGGTAAGCCAGAATCGCCTCTGGGGCATCTGCATAGGTGCGAAGCCGTGCCGTATCTACTTTCTCGGTTATATCGACCGTCGTCAGGTAGTAGCAGCCCAAGACCATTTCCTTGTTCGGGACGGTAATGGGCGAGCCGTCTGCTGGCTTAAGGAGGTTATGCGTCGGCAGCATGAGGTGTATCGCTTCATGCTGGCTTTCTTTGGAAAGCGGAATATGAACGGCCATCTGATCACCGTCAAAGTCAGCATTGTAGCCGGCACACACGCACGGATGAATACGGATCGCCGAGCCCTCGATAAGGATCGGGTAAAACGCCTGCATACCCAGCTTGTGCAGCGTGGGCGCGCGGTTTAAGAGAACAGGATGATTTTTGGTAATTTCTTCCAGAATATCAAAGACTTCCGGCGTTCTGCGTTCCAGGACATTTTTCGCGTTTTTCACGTTCGGCGCAATGCCGCGGACAATTAGCTCGCGCAGGACAAAGGGCTTAAACATCTCCAGAGCCATTTCTTTGGGCAGACCGCACTGGGTCAGATCAAGCTCCGGCCCCACGACGATGACGGACCGGCCGGAATAATCGACGCGCTTGCCCAAAAGATTCTGCCGGAACCGGCCCTGCTTGCCGCGCAGCATGTCAGACAGGGAACGCAATGGCTGGATGACTGCCCTGCTGCTGGGCCGCTGGGTCGCGTCGATCAGGCTGTCAACGGCCTCCTGCAACATGCGTTTTTCATTGCGCAAGATAATCTCCGGCGCGCCCAAATCCATAAGGTGCTTGAGCCGGTTATTCCGGTTTATGACGCGGCGATACAGATCGTTGAGGTCACTGGTGGCAAACCGTCCGCCGGTAAGCTGTACCATCGGCCGCAAGTCAGGCGGGATGACGGGCAAAATCTTGAGTATGGTCCAGGAAGGATTTATTTTCGTCTTGCGCATGCCGTCCACGACCCGGAGTCTTTTCGTAGCCTTTATGTGACGCTGGCCGGTTGAGCCCTGGATTTCTTCACGAAGCTGCGCAGCCAGTTTGTCCAGGTCAATCTTTTTAATGACTTCGAGGAGCGCTTCCGCCCCCATGCCGACCTCAAAGCATCCGGTTGCGTTGTATTCAAAAAGCCGCAAATATTCGTCTTCGGTGATGACGGTGAGTGATTTGATGCTGCGGACTATGGACACCAGAGAATCGGTAATTTCTCCGATTTTTTGCTCTTCTTTGGCAAATTGCTCTTCAAGCCGTGTAATCTCCTGCCGCTCGCGCAGAGTCAACTCGGACAGGGCAAGCTCCAGCGCCTCTTTGCTGCCGAGCTTGTCTTTGAGCGAATCCTTTTCCGCGGCAAGTGCTTTGACGCGCTTTTCCTTTTCGTCTTTCAGCCGGGCCATGAGTTCATCGACCCTGCGCTTCCCCCCGCCACTGATATCTTTTAAAATCGCCTTTTTCTTTTCCTCGTCCACGTGCGTCACCAGATACTGCGCAAAGTACACAACTTCCTCCAGTGCCCGCGGAGAAATATCCAAAAGCAGAGACAGTTTGCTCGGCGCGCCTTTGAAAAACCACACATGGGCAACCGGTGCGGCCAGGGAAATAAGCCCCATGCGTTCGCGCCGTACTTTGCTTTGGGTCACTTCGACGCCGCATTTGTCACAGACAATCCCGCGGTAGCGGATTCTTTTGTACTTGCCGCAGTAACATTCCCAGTCTTTGGTGGGGCCGAAAATCCGCTCGTCAAACAACCCGTCTTTCTCGGGCTTCAGCGTACGGTAGTTTATGGTTTCGGGCTTGGTGACCTCTCCGTACGACCAGGATTTAATCTCCTCTGGAGAGGCAAGCTTGACCTGAAGACCTGAAAAATCAACGATATTGGTAAAATTAACGCGTTTATCCATATTGTGTATTAATTGACTGCTGCTGACGCGGCATCTGTTGCCGGAGTCGGCGAGACAGGGGTATCATCGGCAACCGTCGTCTGTCCGCTTACTGCGGCAAGTTCCAGCGCGTCCTTCTTTACTTTCTCATCCGCATCAGAAGATGTCGTTTGTGTCGTTGGAGGAGATTTGGCAACCACGGCACCGGTCGGCACCACGCTCAGGCCTAACGCCTGCAATTCTTTCACCAAAACCTTAAATGATTCCGGTACCGTTGACGCGGGGATATCCATGCCTTTGACAATGGCTTCAAATGCCTTGGCGCGGCCCACCACATCGTCGGATTTTATGGTCAGCATTTCCTGCAAAACATGTGCTGCCCGATGCGCTTCCAGTGCCCATACTTCCATCTCTCCAAGTCTTTGGCCTCCCATTTGCGCTTTTCCGCCGAGCGGCTGCTGGGTAACGAGCGAGTACGGTCCGGTGGAACGGGCATGTGTTTTGTCCTCCACCATGTGGATGAGCTTCATGATGTAGCCGATGCCGACGACCACCGGGGCGGTAAACGGCTCACCGGTTCTGCCGTCAAACAGCGTGCTTTTTCCGGAAAGCGGAAGTCCGGAGCTGGAAAGCATATCCACAAGTTTTTGCTCCGGTATGTGCTCAAAAACAGGGAGAGCTACTTTAAGGGACATCTTTTTGGCAGCCAGACCCAGATGTGACTCCAGCAGTTGTCCCAAATTCATTCTCGACAACACCGAAAGTGGAGAAATAATGATATCCACGATCGTTCCGTCTGCCATGTGCGGCATGTCTGCCGCCGGAACGATTTTGCTGATAACGCCTTTGTTGCCGTGCCTGCCCGCGAGCTTGTCGCCGACCACGACTTTGCGCATCTGGGCGACTTTCACGATAATTTTGCGGTTAGTACCCGGTTCCAGCTCATCGCCCTTTTCCTTGTCAAGCACCCGCACGTCTATGACGGTTCCGCGTTCACCGTGCGGCACCCGCAGTGACGTATCGCGTACTTCCCGCGCTTTCTCGCCGAAAATTGCGCGCAGTAACCGCTCCTCTGCCGTCAGTTCAGTTTCGCCTTTGGGTGCAATTTTGCCGATCAGAATGTCATTGGGTGCGACTTCCGCACCCACCACCACGATGCCGTTTTCGTCCAGGTTTCGCAGCGCTTCCTCACCCACATTGGGAATGTCGCGCGTTGTTTCTTCCTGGCCGAGCTTGGTATCTATGACGCTGCAATCGTGCTCCTCAATGTGGATAGACGTCAAAACATCATCGCGCACGAGCCGGTCGGAAATGACAATCGCGTCTTCATAGCCTAAACCGTCAAAACTCATGTAGGCAATCGTCAGGTTGGCTCCGAGAGCCAGCTCCCCATCATCGCCTGCCGGACCTTCGATAAGCACCTGTCCTTTTTTAACTTTCTGCCCGGTTTTGACCACCACAGTCTGGTTATAGCAGGTGGACTGGGCAGACCGGTCAAACTTTTTTACCGTGTACGTTTCCTTCTCGTGGTCTTTGGACTCAAACACCACCATGGAACTGTCGGCAAAGCTCACCAGTCCGTCGTCTTTGGCGCGCACGACCCGGCCCATATTGCTGGCAATTGCCGCCTCCATGCCCGTGCCCACGACCGGACTCTCCGGCCGAAGAAGCGGGACTGCCTGGCACTGCATGTGCGTCCCCATGAGCGCCCGATTGGCTTCATCATGCGCCAGAAACGGAATCAAAGACGCCGGCGCACCCACAACTTCGCGGGGCACCATGTCCATATACTCCACCACCGAACTGTCCGCCTCAAAAAAGTCGCCCTTGTACCGAACCGGCACCCGCTCGTCGAGGATGGTGCCGTTTTTGTCCAGCTTTACTTCTGCCTCTGTAATGTAGTGGTATTGCTCGTCGCTGGCGTCCAGGTAAACTATGTCGCTGGTTACGGCCAGCAGGGTTTTGCCGTTTTTGGTCTCCTTCACTACCCGTCGGTAAGGCGCTTCCAAAAATCCGTATTCATTCACCCGCGCATAGAGGGACATATAGGTCACAAGTCCTATATTGGGTCCTTCGGGACTTCGGACCGGACAAATACGGCCGTATTGGCTGGCGTTTATGTCGCGGATAGAAAAGCTTGCCCGCTCCCTCGAGATCCCGCCGATACCCATGACCGTCAGCCGGCGCAGGTTATCTGTTTCTGCCAAAGGATTGGTCTGATCTAAAATAGTCGAAAGCTGGCTGGTGCGGAAAAAGTCATTGATGGCAGCGATAATGGGCCGCGCATTTACAAGCTGCGTCGGGGTCAAATCTTCCGCAGCAGGACCGGCCAGACTCATTTTTTCCCGGATCGAGCGCTCCAGCCGCAAAAGCCCCACGCGGAACGCATTGGTAGAAACGAGCTCTCCCACACGGCGCACGCGCCGGTTGCCCAAGTGATCAATGTCATCGATGTCACCTTTTCCGTTGCACAGATTTATGAGGTACGTCAAAGCGCCTGCAATATCCTTTTTCGTGAGCACCCAGTTTTCCTTTGTGTTGGCTACATCGATCCCGAGCTTTTTGTTCATTTTATAGCGGCCGACGCGTTCGAGCGAATACCTGCGGTAATCAAAAAACATGGTGCGCAACAGTTCCTGGGCATTGTCCAGAACAATCGGCTCTCCCGGCCGCAGCTTGCGGTAGAGCTCCAGAATCGCCTCTGTCTGGTTCGTTGTGGGATCCTTCGCCAGCGTGGCCTGGATGTACTTGTGGTCTGGATTGACGTCCGCGTCACTAAAAGTTCTCGTTATGTCGTCGTTGGAGCTAAAACCTATGGCGCGCAAAAATGTCGAGGCGACGAATTTACGGCGGCGGTCGATCCTAACCATCAAAACATCACCGCGGGTGACGATAAATTCAAGCCAGCTACCGTGCATGGGCCGTATTTCTGCACTGTGGAGCGTGCGTCCGGTAACCGCGTCCACTTGACCCGTGAAGTAAATACCTGGTGAGCGCACAAGCTGGTTGACGACACACCGTTCGATCCCGTTAATAATGAAGGTGCCGTTGGGCGTCATCGCCGGTATATCGCCCAAAAAAACTTCCTGGGTCATCTGGTGTCCGGTCAGTTTATTGGTCAGTGTCGCGCTTACTTTCAGCGGCATGTCAAAGGTCAGCCCTTTAAGCTGCGCCTCTTCCGGGGTGAGCCGCGGACGGCTGAAGTAATAATCGCTCAGCGCAAGTTCCCAGTTTTTGCCGGTAAAGTCTTTGATGGGGGTGACTTCTGCAAGAAGTTCTCTGATGCCGTGTTCCAGAAACCACTGATAGGATTCCCTCTGTACGAGAGTAAGATCTATGGGGGGAAGGTCTGTATATTGTTTGCCCCAATACTGTCTGTTACCGGAGATTCCGTCCGTCCCTGCCATTTGGAATAAGTTCAAAAAAATACGCCAAAATGCTCAAAGTACAACGAAAAAGAAGCGAACAATGAACGTTCGCCTCCTTCGGGCTATTCAATTAAATTCAATCTTACTACTCTCTCTGACTCCTGTCAAGTAATTCTACTGAAGGCACACCTCTTAATAATCGTTAATTGTTATTTTAGTAAGTCATCAAGAGACAGAAGCTTTACGACGTCATATCTATGATTTGGATCTTCTAAGTTTCCGCTTTCAGCCTCTTCTAAAGCCTCTGGCAAAGTCATTGCTCTCCCATAAGAGCCAAACTCGGGGGGGGTGCCAGTCAATAAGTAATTTTTAAGAGCCCGCCACTTACTTGGCGGACCCCAGGCAACGGTATAGTTTTCACCTTCAACGCCTTTTATTACCATTTGGCCGATTATAACAACATGCTAACTAAAAAGTAAAGCGACCTTGCAAGGCTTCTTTTACCGCAGGTACGTCTCAATGTTTTTATTGTGCTCCTCCAGCGTCCGGCCGTAGTGCACCCCGCCTTCGGGGTCATGCAGATAATACCAGTAATCTGTTTCAACTGGGTAAATTACGGCATTTATGGATGCAAGACCCGGGTTGGCAATGGGTCCCGGCGGCAGCCCGGGGTTTGCATACGTATTGTAAGGGGATCGCACTAATTTATCCTGGTTGGTCAGACCTTTCTTCCACCAGGTTTTTTCTCCCCCCTGATACCCCAATATATACTGGAGCGTGGCGTCTGCCTGCAGCGGCCAGTCTGCACGAAGACGCTTAAGGAGAATACCTGCTATGACCGGCCGGTCTTCTGGCGTTCTGCCTTCCCGCTCGACAACAGAAGCCAGGGTCACCACTTCGTGGAGAGTCAATTTTTTTGCCGCGGCATCCTCGCGCATTTTCTGGGTAACTTTTTGGTCAAACGTATCAAGAAATATTTTTGCAATCGCGCCGGCTGATGCATCGGCTGGCAGAAGGTACGTATCCGGAAACATATACCCCTCCCGGCTGACCTTGAGAAACTCTGCTTCCGGAATATCCAAATCCTTGGCAAGCCGGTTGGCAATCTCCTCCACCCTCCAGCCCTCAAGAGTGGTCACCCACAGATCCACCATACCGTGCGTAAGCTCTATAGCCACACGCCTGGCATCCATGGTGCGGTAGAGCCGAAAATCTCCGGCCTGAAGATTTCGCTCAATGCCCATCATCTTTACCAGAAGAAAAAATACCGTGGGGCTGCGGACCAGCCGCTTCTCACCCAAAGAAGCGGCGATGGCGCGTGCACCTTCGCCCCGGGAAACGACAAAAAGCACCGGCGTTTCATCTGTGGGATCTACTGCTGCAGTGCCGTCCAACCACCACAACCCGGCTATCCCGGCCACAACCAATGCCAGAAAAAGAAGAACCAGCCTTTTAGGTATGGTGTTTTTTTGCTTCATCGAGCGTTCCCCGGCGGTATTTTTGTACAGCCGGATCATATATATACATGCGGCCGCAACTGCAAATCTCCGGCTTCTCGTGGCTTCCTCCCGCTCCCGGAAGATCCCTGCCGCACCCCACACACCGACCCTGACTCAGAAGCCATGCCTGTACCGGCGCGATAATGTTTTTGAGCATAAAAAAATTAAACAATGAATGCAGTGCAGTTATTCCACCGTATAGACCGGCACATTTTTCAATGTTTCCGCTGCTTCTTTCAGCCGCCATTTATCACTGCTGTAAAGCGTCGTAAGTATATCACCTTTGTCTACTGCCTCTTCAAGTTTCCGGTTCAGATACATACCCGCCCTTTTGTCAGTCGGGCAACCAAGAATACGGCAGATGACGGTAATTTGCCGGTTGTGTATCGCGACCACACGCCCTTTTCTCGCCGCCTTATGCTCGTGCTTGTTGCTGCCGGGCAATAACTTTGCGCTCACAACCTCGGCGTCGCCGCCCTGGACTTTGATTATCTCCCTCATTTTGGCAAGTGCTTTACCGGAGACGAGCATATCCCGGGCGACTTCTTCAGCGTCCAGCTTCTTTTTGGCCGGGGTGTCGGCAAAGCAAATCGACAGCAGCTTACTTGCCAGCCGCAGCGCTTTGTTCTCCAGTGCCAGCGGCCGTTCGGGTACTTGCTCAAGAACCTGAAACACATCGCGCGCCTCCAATACCGGCCCCACGCCGCGGCCTGCGGACTGACGCTGCTCATTAACGTCAAAGACGAGCTTGATGTTAAATTTCTTGGCCAGGAGGGAAAATTTTTTGGTTATGACTTCCGCATCTTTAAAGTGCTGGATTTTCATGGTCGGTCCGACAGGAATATCCAAAACAAGGTGCGTCGCGCCGGACGCGACTTTTTTGGCCATGATGGACACGATAATTTTGTCAAACGACTCAAACGCCAGCGGCTGTTCCACCTGAATGAGCATGTCGTCTGCCGGCGCCAGTCCCAAATGACCACCCCACACGATACAGCCGCCGGCCTTTTTCACGAGCTGCTCAATGCGCCGTGGCGTAAACGTCACGGGTGCCACAACCTCCATGGTATCCGCAGTACCGCTGGGTGACGTAATCGCACGAGAAGAAGTTTTGGGAATCTGAAACCCGGCTGCGGCAATAATGGGCACGAGAATCATGGTGGTCCGCGTCCCGGCAACTCCGCCGGTCGAGTGCTTATCTGCCACAATGCCGGCCAGGTGGAGCTTCGGACCGGTATCTACCATGGCGCGGGTC
The DNA here is from genome assembly GCA_964400835.1 of uncultured Gammaproteobacteria bacterium. Classification (GTDB taxonomy): domain Bacteria; phylum Patescibacteriota; class Microgenomatia; order UBA10105; family UBA927; genus CAYNWD01. The sequence continues at coordinate 28,983 of CAYNWD010000007.1, forward strand.
AAATGATAAAGCTCTTCGTCATTAAATCCTTCTTTGAACCCGGCTGCGGCAAAATACGTCGTCAGGACGGGCCCGAGCCGTTGGTTGGCAATCTCGTCCATGATGGCAAAAATTTCGTTGTAGGACAGTTGTTTGCCCACGAGCTTTTTTTTGATTGCGTCTATGGCTACCTGTTGGTTACTTTTGGGCATAGCAAAGTGTACTTTTTTTAGGATTTAACGAGCCTCGCTTTTACATTGAGCCGCTCCCAGTATGTGCCGGGCGGCACACACGTAATAAGAGTAAGGAACACATCGTCAAAACGCTGCTCCAATGGAGACAGATCATTGGGCTTGGTGACGACCATAGCCTCGACCACGTATCGGTACCGCACGCCGTCGAAATTGACCAGTATCTCATCACCCGTGGTAAGCGTGGGCAACAGCGAAAAAATTGCCTTGTAGTTGGTCGGGCTGTAAAACTGCGGAAGCGTCGAATGGCCAAAAATCACAGTGTTGCCGTATTCTCCCGGCAGACCCGTGCCGCCGTAATGAATAAGACTCTTGGATAAATCATCACCCGCAACCACGACCGTAGCGTCTTTTATTTTCAGCTTCGGTATGGACAGCATGTAGCTGTTTACCCTGGTCACGATTTTTTTCTGCGGGCTCGTCGGAAACCACAGATTGGGATTTATGGTCTCGGGGGTAGCACCCCACGATGCAGAAACGGGCGCGGCGGCATTTGCTGGAGGAAACAGCGATCCTCCCCGGTTCACCTCCAATACACTTTGCTCCGCAACCGGCGAGATGGTGGTACCGAACAGGTGTTCGCGGACCAGAAAAAAAGACAGAATGGGCCATATGCTCCAGGCCAGGATAAAGCTTCCCGCTCCCATAAGCATCCAGGAAACCACAATGGGACGCCGGATGTGCCGCGGCTTTTGAGGTGATGCTTTTAGGTAAACATGCATAGAGGTATCATTATTCCCGCACGGCCACGGAAACCGAAATATTTGCGCTGCGAAGCGGCAGCCGTTTTCCCAAAAGAACATTCCAACGGAATACAAACGATGCCTCCCCGACTCCCGGGAGTGTCTTGAGGTATTCCTGTGCGGCGAGTAAGCTTTTGCCCGCGATCGCCGTGCGAACCACATCCGCATCCACCACCGGCACTGCCACGCCGTCGAGGTCCGCGGTCATGGAAATCGAGTTGTCTTTCTGCACTTTTACCACCCCGACCCGGACAGTGGATCGGGCAGAAAGAAGCTCATATCCGGTAGGCACTTTGTCCGCGGATGAGGCGGCGAGAATATCGCGAAGTTCATCTTCGCTGTAGGATGTGCCGGTGACGCTGACGGTTAATTTGCCGCTGAGCTGGCCGGCCTCCTGATCTATTTCCTGGGCAAAGCTTTGCTCCGTAACGGTAGTTTTTATGGTTTCCGCGATAAGCTTTTCATTTCCGGAAACCGTCTGGGACAGTTCCTGTTTTGCTTTTTCCACGAGCTCGGTCGTGAGCGCGGTTACCAGGACGTCCCGGTCTTTGCGCGAAACAACCGTGACACTTCTGCTTACCCCGCCAGAAAGCGGCTGATCGTTTCTTCCGACCGCAATGCTTGTGGAAAAATCTTTAAAGGTAAACTCCGTCCCTGCCGGTAGATTGCTGCTTGTGCCGATCTGACTTGCGGTAATGGCGGCAGATGCTTTGCCGTACGTTGCACCGCCGTCTGCTAAGTTGGCAGTTGCCGATGCCACAGTCACCGCCTCGTCCAACGTAAACTGCAAGGATCCCTTGGAAAGAACCGAACCTTTGGGGAATGTCCTTGCGGCTGTTTCGGACTTGTTATACACGGTTACCGTCCCGCGAGCCGGATCACCGATCTCCTTGCTGCCGGTCGCGTTCACCGTCTTTTCGCCGCTGACAACTTTTTCCACAACTCTACCCGGAATGGTTTTTGTATTGCTGTCCGGTATCGTGGCGGTTGGCAGTACTACGACCGCCTCCTGCGCATCGACGGTTTGCGCAACGACAAAAACCGTCACGGTTGCCTTGGGCATGACCCACACCCCAAACAGGAGGAGTAATCCCAAAAACGCCGCAACGATGACGGGCAGAAGCGCGTTTTTGGGTTTGAAAAACTTCGGTATATGCAGCCGGAATGTGCCCAGCTTCGGAAGCTTCATCCTCGACAAAAACGCTGCCGGAGAAAAGCGTACCCCCGGCTTGGGTGTATCATTCCTCCTGTTTGTATCAGCGGAGGGGACGGGTTTTTCTAAAATATCCGCTTTCTGAAAACCGAACGCTTCAGGACTCACGAGTTCCACATTTGCATCGGACGCATCGATCTTTAGTTCTTCCTCACTATTCTCCTCCCTCTTATCCGTCAGAGCCTCCGGCTTTGATGCCGGTTGCGGCTGAATCTTTTCAGACTCTTCCTTTTGGACCACAGTGCCGAAACTAGACGACAGCTCACCGGCTCCGGCCAAAGAAACCGCAGTCAGCAGGTCTTCTAGCGACACCGTTTCCATTTTCGGAAAATGCAGAAAATTATTTTTGGTCGTCCAAGGGTGGTGCAGGAGCTCTGCTTTCTGGCCTTCCAGAACTTCTTCTGTGTCGCCGTAGAGAAGAATACGGGAAGGAAAAACTTCGATATCGGGAAACTCTTTCAAAACCCCTTCCAGATTTTGCGCAATCGAACTACCGGCGGCAGTGCGCTTTACTCCCTTCAGCGAACCCACTTTATATATATACACCCACGCGTCTCCCTTCTCGATAGAAAGGAGAATGAGGCTCGGCGGCACACCTTCTTCTTTTTTGAGCTTATGAACCAGCGCCTGATGCAGCGACACAAAGCCAATGGGTGTTATGTCGAGTGCCGACGTCATCTGCTTTATTTTCGGCCGAACCTGTGTGAGTATATCTCCTGCGTCCGTCAGATAGGAAGGAGAAAGACCCAGAATTACTTTATCTATGACCGCGTCTTTGGGAAGCCTTTCCTCGACTGCGGTAATCACCTCATCCGCAACCCGGGTCTGTTCTTCAGGGTCGTCAGTCGTAGATGGCCGCACACTCGCGTGCATGACTGAAATATTTTTGTCCTCGTCCAAAGACCAGGCTAACGCCCCAACACTGACGGGAGAAAGAAGCAGCGACAAAAACACCTCACGCGAGGCTTCCTTCTGCCGCAGTAATTGCTGTATGGACCCGGGCAGTTTCATAAACTTTCCCGACCGGTCGGTCGGGGTTTTGTTGCGCTTTGTTCGCGCTTCGCGCGGATTCGAGCGCTTCATCCATGACCGTATAGTCATGGTTTTCGCTCTCTTGCAATAAAAAAGAGGGAAATCAAAACGTGCGCTTAGCGAACGGATGCGTAAATACGCCGGACCCCAGCGCCGGCTGATTCCTCTTTGTTTATTGTAAAGTGCCCTATGGTACCTGTAAAGGCAACGTGCGGGCCGCCGCAGAATTCCGCGGAGAAATAATCAGCAGGCGTGGCCGCCTGGAAACCGATTTTGTCTTTGAGACCAATGAGATAGACGCTGACACGGTCCGGGTACTTATGGCCAAACTCCATCTGCGCACCGATCTTTTCTGCCTCCTCCCGCGCCATTTCCACTCTCCTCACGGGGAGATTTTCTTTAATTTTTTCATTGACCAATGCTTCTGCCTTCTTTAGATCCTCCGGCGTAAGTTTTTTTCCAAAATTAAAATCCATTCGCAGCCGCTGGGCAGTAATGTTGCTGCCGCGTTGTTTTATAGCGGGATCAATGACTTTTTGAAGTGCCGCAAGAAGCAAATGGTGGGCTGTATGAAGTTTTATGGTCTGCTCACTGTGATCCGCAAGTCCGCCTTTGAACATGCCTGCTGCAGCTGTACGCGATAATTCCTGATGTTTTTTAAATTCTTCTTCAAATTGTGCACGATCTACCGTTTGCTGTTTTTCAAGGGCAATCTCTTCCGTAAGCTCCCATGGAAACCCGTATGACTCGTAAAGAAAAAATGCCTGCTTGCCATCGAGCATTGGAAGTTTTTCTATTTCACCAAGGCCTTTTTCAATTGTTTTTCTAAATCTGTCTACTTCTCTGGTTATTTCCTCGTTCATTTGAGGAAGATTCTCGTCGATATGCGGATACGATTCACGATAAGACTGAGCGAGCGACGGTAATACACGTGAGAGCCACTCATCCCCTTGCATTCCTAATGTTCGCGCGTAAACCATGGACCTCCTCAGTAAGCGACGGAGCACATACCCTTGCGCTTTATTTGAAGGAACTACGCCGTCTGCAACCATAAACAGAGCAGCACGTAAGTGATCAGCAATAATTCGATAAGGTTTGGGATTTTCTGAATATCCTTCGCCGGCTTTTCTAATCGCTTCTAATGATTTAATTGCTTCAATGAAAAAATCTGTTTGAAATATATCGGGATTATCATTTGTCGCAGCAACTAATCTCTCGAGTCCCCCGCCGAAGTCGACGTTTTTTTGCGAGAGTTCTTTAAGGGAGCCGTCCGCCATTTTTTGGTACTGCATAAACACCGAATTGGCAATTTCCAAAAATCGTCCGCAGTCGCAATTTGGATGGCATATTGGACCAAAAGCTGAAGTGTGGCGCGCTTGCCCTGAGCTTGTCGAAGGGCCGAAATCAAAAAATACTTCGCTGTCCGGCCCGCCCGGCTCACCCGGCGGCATCTTTTCCGGCTCGCCGGATCTGCTCCACCAGTTCTTTTTGGCGGGATAGGCAAAAATGCGCTCACCTCCCTTGCCCGTCAAAGCCTTGGCGTCGGCGAGTTTGGCTTCTATTCCCACGCCCGAGAATATTTCTTTCCAGATCTCAATCGACTCCGTGTCTTTTGGTACCGACCGGTCTCCTTCAAAAACCGTGACGAGCAGCCGCTTCGGGTCCAGCCCCAGTTCCCGAGTCAAAAATTCAAAAATCCACGGCAGCTGTTCTTTTTTGAAGTAATCACCCAACGACCAGTTCCCGAGCATTTCAAAAAACGTCGTGTGCCGGTTGTCGCCGACTTCCTCTATATCCTGGCTGCGGAAGGATTTTTGACTATTCACCAGGCGCTTGCCCGAAGGATGCGGCTGACCCAAAAGATACGGGACCAGAGGCTGCATGCCGGAGCTGGTAAAAAGCGTCGTGGGGTCGTTTTCGGGGACAAGCGGAGCCGAGGGAATTTCCACATGCCCGCGGGACGTAAAAAATGTCAGGTATTTTTTCCGAACATCCGCTGACTTCATGAGCTTCATTATAGCACGGATAGAAGCGCTCTCCTCCTAAGCTCACTGCATCTTTGTTATACTGCGGGGTATGCTTTGGTTTTGGTATTCGGTCGCGGCCATGGCAGTCTTTGCGCTGCTGGAGCTCCTCATGCGGATTTTGGCGGTGAAGGCTTCGGAGCCGCGCATATTTTCGCTCGTCTTTAACATCTACAGCTCGCTGTTTGCGCTCCTGTATTTTCTTTTGGAGGGTGGAAATGTACGACCGCTCGCAAGCGTTAGCGTTGGCAACTTTGCATTGATTATACTCGCCATCCTCTGCTATGGTCTCTACGAGCGGTGGCAATTTATCGCAAGAAAAAGAATTGAGGCATCATCGTATGCTATTCTCACCCGGCTCACACCGGTTGTCGCGTTCCTCGGGTCGATTTTCTTCCTAAGGGAAAGTATTACTGCGGCAAAAGTTGCTGGCGTCCTCCTCATTACGACCGCCTCGCTTTTGCTGGTATACAAAAATACGAAGCTCCGCTTTGACCGTGGCCTGATGTTTGGCCTGGTGTGCATTGCGCTCATCGGATCCGCGGCCTTTATCGATAAGCCCGCATCCGCGCACCTTCCGGCGTCTTTATATAGCTTTATCGTCTGGTTTTTCCCCACTTTCATTGTCGCGCTTCCCCGCGTTGATATCCGACAATTTATAAGGGAATTCCACAGCGGCGGATGGAAAGTTATGGTAGCGGCGTTCCTCAACGTCGTGGGTTACATTATCTTCGTACAAACACTCAAGCTTGCGGATGCGTCACGCGTCATTCCCATCGTGAGTGCCAACGGCATCGTCGTGGTGTTGGGCGGAATACTGTTTCTGCGCGAGCGGGAGTACCTGGTGCGCAAGCTTCTCGCGATCGCAATCGCCTTTATCGGCATTTTATTTTTGCAGTAGAATTTTATCCGCTTTCGCTCCGATTAAATCAGAGCTTCGGCGGATTTTTGCTGCGCCAAATGAAGAGAGGCCCGCCTGCCATCGCGCTCGCTCAGGCGTTTGCCGGGCAGGCCCGCCTGCCAACGCATGCCTGCCCGCAAGGCCTCGCCACGCGTGGCAGACGGGAACTCCAGCCGTTTGCGGACAGGCGTCACGGGCGGGTAAGCCCGTGGAGCTTCATTCTTGCAGAAAAAGAACAGAGGGCCGAACTTTCGCTCTCGAAGCTCATGTCATTCTATCCCATTCTATTTTTTCTATTTTTTCGGTGGCGTTACCATGTTTCGAAACATGGTAACAATGTATCGGGAAACTTAAAACGCCTTTTGCTCCTCGAGCTTTGATTCCCACCGTCTTTTTTTCCAGCTGTGCCAGTCCTGACCGGCCGGCGGAAACATATCGGCAAGAGCGTCATCAATTTTCCCCAACAGAGTCTTCAGCTCTTCTTTACGCAAAAGTGAACCAATGACCGACTGATACCCGCCATTGCCGTTTTGCACAACAAGACTCACTTTGCTCACCGTTCCCAGGCTTACTTTCAGCCAACGCGAGATCGTTCGCTGATCGTATCTTTTTAATAGAAGAAGTGCTATAGATAATCGCTTTGCGATCATAAGGCGCTCGGTTGGAGACAATAAATCAGAAAGGAGCTTTTCCACGGTACCACGAGTCTTTGCTGCAGCCACACTTTCCATAAGCACTTCATATACCCGTTGTTCGACCTCTTTGCGCAACGGTATTCTTGAAACCTGGGTCATAGAAGAAATGTTACCATGTTTCGAAACATAATAACATTGCTTTCAATCACGCTTTTCCTCTTCGTTCTCGCTTTGTTTGAGATACAAAATATATCAAGATCGGAAGAGCACACGTTTG
>CAYNWD010000007.1:36047-43771 GCA_964400835.1 uncultured Gammaproteobacteria bacterium
AGATATAATGAGAAGTGATTTACGATCGCTTTTGTATTTTTTATTTTCCATATGGGTTACATGACCGAGCTCAATACACTCCTCAAGCTCCCCGAGTCTTTTGACACGACCACGCTTGCCGTCGGCACAACCGCGACGGTAACCAAAGATACTGAGCGCGTCTTTCCGCTTCATGTTGCTCTCCTCCTTGTGGGGCATGACTGGACATTTTACGGATACGCTGTGGTGCATGGACTGACGGCGAAGGACAAAAAAACCACCCTTGCCTTTGAAGTCCTCTCTCTGTTTACCCCGCAGGAGCAAGGTATTTACAAGCAAAAATTTCTGGAAGCAGCCCAAAAAACCGGAGAAGTGTAGTCTATGCAACTCCTAAAAAAATCGCAGGCCAATACTATTCAGGCGTCCGCATCAACCGCGATCGCCGAGTACCTCACCAAAGATCGGGACATAAGCGGAGCCGTGGCAACCATCCAGGGTCGGTACCCGAAAGCAGGATTTGCAAAAAATGAAATATCGAAAGAATTGGTCTATGTGCTCGACGGCAAAGGGAAAATAATAACCCAGAATACCGAACATCTCCTGGAGGCAGGAGACGTCGTCCATTTATCCAACAATGAACTCTTTGCATGGGAAGGAAACTTCCGTATTTTTATGGCCACCGCACCTTCCTTCGACCCAAACCAACACAAAATCATTGAATAGCGAGTATGCCCTCAAAAGGAAGCAATCAAATTAACCTGCAATATGCCACCATTAAGTCTCCTGTGCCGGATTTTATCTGGGAAAATTTAAAAGAATTTTCTGCCCGTGCAAACGCGTACCAACCGCAACCTGCTCATCTTATTCAAAAACTTGCCGCAAAACACAAACTCCCTGCCGAAATGATCTATCTTACTGCAGGCATAGATGAAGCCATTCAAATATTTGCAAAGACCTATGGAAAACAAGCCCTTGTCTTTACCCCCACGTATAACGTCTACGCTGATGTCGCGGAATTTGGCGGAACGCTGACAAGAATTCCGTCAATCGTGCACAGTGAATATACGATCGATCCGTCGACAAAAAAGGGCGCGACGCTCATCTTTCTTGCCAATCCCAACAATCCGTCTGGTTTTACCCCGCAAGAACGGGTACTAGAACTTGTCAAAAATAATCCCCAGGCGATTGTCGTAATAGACGAAGCATATGCAGACTTTGCGGATGTATCGGTTATAAATGAGGTTCCCAAATTTCCCAACATGGTGGTCTGCAGAAGCTTTTCAAAATCTTTTGGCATGGCCGGCAATCGCGTTGCGTATTTTGTAGCCCACCCGGCAATTACGAATGTCGTAAAAAACAAGACGCAATGGGCCAATGTTTCGTACCTGTCTGTGGGAGCTGCCCAAACCGCACTTGACCACGAAAAATATTTTGCCGGTATTCTGAAAGGAATAGAGACGCGGCGGGCTGATTTTGAACAGTTCTTAAAAAATCAGGATTATACACTTATTCCTTCGCGTATTAATTGCGTTCTTATAAAATTTGAGACTGAAGAGGCAGGTACCACATTTGTCCAATACCTCAAGGAGCATAACGTGATCGTCAGTCACGGTAACGGAAATAGCAATATCGGATTGGACAAATCTTTTGTGCGGATAAGCATCGGGACAGCGGAACAAATGGCTGAAGTCAAAAATATTATCGTTGCATTTTCACCCCATTAACTCTTCTTCGGAGTGTTTTTGAAGAGGCGTTTGCGCAGATTTGCCGTGGTTTCGCGGCCGCGCTCCTGCAGCGCCTCGATGTGGGCAAGCGCCGTATCCAGTTTTTCCGTCGTTGCCTGGGTCAGTTCTTCCTGTTTCTTGACAATCTCCTCGATCGCCTCTTCCTTGACCTCTACGCCCTTTTTCACTATTTTCTTGCCGGCTTTTTCCAGCCCCTCGAGTTTACCGATAATCTCATCCAGAATTTCCCTTCCCTGCTCGCTTATCTCCCTGCCCGTCCGCTTGCCGTCTTTGGTGCCCAGGAAAAACAGGGTCAGTGCACCCAAAAATCCGCCGATAAAAAAGCCGATCCAAAATCGGCCAGAGTGCCGGCTGTTGGTCTCCTGATTTTTGTCGTCAGTCATCGTCATGCTCCTTTTTGCGAAGCGAGGTAAATATGGAGAGGCCTGCTTTGATCCCGCTCATGAGCCCGCCGATATTTTCGACCGACTCTCCCACCGTATTGGTCACCCGACCCATGTCGTCGAGCATTTTATTCATTTTCTGGATGGAAATTCTCATCTCTTTGAGGATATGCCAGACCTGAATTCCCAGCAGGATAAAGAGGATGGTGAGCGAAAGAGTAACAAAGATGATAACGATCTGAACCGGATCCATGGGCAGAAGTCGAAATCACAAATCCCAAAACTCAATGTCCACGTTGGTCATTGTGATTTGAGGCTTGAAATTTGTTCATCTAGTATTGCGCAAAAAACCCCGTCTGTCAACGCCCCGCAAAAAATCCCGTTGTCTCTTTTTTTCCGATATCCTTCCTATGGCTGATAGCCGACGTCGCGGACGAGGGTCGTCGTTTTGCCGAATCTGCTGGTGGCAACGATGGTTATTTTGTTTACCCCTTCCGTAAGTTCCAGGAGGTCATAAAACCTGCCGTCGTCGCGGACGAGCACCGCGTTTCCGTTGACCATCACCGTTGCATCCGTATCTGTTTTGCCGATGACCTCCAAGCGCTTGTCGCCGGTTATACTCTGCTGCGCAGGTACTGCAAGCTCCAAAGCCGGCGGCCTGCGTATGGTCTGATACTGCCACCCCAGGTATCCCAAAAAAAGAAGTAAAAAAGCACTAACCAGCAGCGCTAAAAATTTGGCAGGCGTGAGCGAAAACGCAGAACGGTTCAGCGGCTCAACCATGCCTTTGGGCAGAATGGTGTCTTTGGGAACCTCCCTCGTCTGCCGCCGGAAAAACGCGAGTATGGTCCGGCTGTCTACACCAAGGTATTCTGCATAGTTTCTGATAAACCCTTTGGCGTAGGACAAAGACGGAAGGGCACCGGCGTCGTCTGCCTCAATCGAGGCGAGATACTTTGCGCGGATCTTGATCGCGGTCTCAACCTGTTCCAGGCTGTCGCCTTTGGCCAAACGCGCTTCTTTCAATATGGATCCGACGGTTTTCATGCAGAATGTCAGGAAAAAAGTGAATGATTTCGAATTCCGGGGAATGTGCGATGCGCGTTATCCGCCTTCGCAAAAATACCCCGATCCCATCGGGGATGCATGCGAAGAGTTTTTTGCTTCGGCGGATTTTGCTCCGCCGAAGTACGCGGAGAAGATACCACGGGTGGGTAGCCCGTGGAGCTTCATTCCTGCTGCGCCTGCGCTGCTAAATATTCATCCGGATTTTTTACCAGCACGTCCCGCGGCTTGGAACCCTCACCCAGCCCCACAATCCCTGCTGCCTCCAGCTGATCGATGATGCGCGCGGCCCTGGCGTAGCCCACGCCCAGACGGCGCTGCAAAAGAGAGGCCGACGCCCGATCAAACTGGCACACGAGCCGCAGGGCATCTTCAAACTTGGGATCCCTGCCGTCTCCTGCGGTTTGCGCCAGTCCCTTTTTCCAGCCGGTCAGAGGCTGCGTGGTCACTTCCTCGGTGTAGGCAACCGGGACATTTTTACTCTTCAGAAGCTCCACGACTTTGCGCACTTCCGCGTCCGACACAAACGTCCCCTGGATACGGCTGGGCTTGCTCTGCTCCGGCGGCACGTACAGCATGTCGCCTCTTCCGAGCAATTTTTCAGCCCCTGGCATGTCGATAATGACCCGCGAGTCGACCATGGACGACACGTTAAATGCCAACCGCGACGGAATATTGGCCTTGATAAGCCCGGTAATAACGTCCACACTTGGCCGCTGCGTGGCAACGACCAGGTGAATTCCCGTGGCGCGCGCCATCTGTGCCAGCCGGCAAATCGCATCTTCCACTTCTACCGGCGCATACGCCATAAGGTCCGCAAGCTCATCGATGAAAATGACAATAAAGGGCATCGCCTGAAATCCGGCCAGTTCATTAAATCCGTCAATGTTGCGCACCCCCACTTCGGCAAACTGCTTGTAGCGGTTTTCCATTTCTCCCATAGCCCAACGCAACGCCGAAAGAATTTTGTCGGTCTCGACAATGACCGGTGTCAGAAGATGCGGAATGCCGTTGTAGCCGACGAGCTCGACCCGTTTGGGGTCTACCATAATAAGCCGGACTTCCTGCGGGGTCATGCGGAACAAGAGACTGCAAATCCAGGAATTGATGAGTACCGACTTTCCCGATCCGGTCGTACCGGCAACCAATACGTGCGGCATTTTGGTGATATCCGCAATCACCGGACTGCCGGAAACATCCAACCCCAAAGCAACGGCGAGCTTGCCTTTGGATTTTCGCATGACGTCGGAAGAGAGCATGCGTTTGAGCGTCACAAACTCCAGCCCCCGGTTGGGTATTTCTATGCCGACCAAATTCCTGCCCGGGATGGGCGCCTCTATACGTACCTGCCCCGTGGGCGCAGCCAGCGCCAAGGCCAGATCGCTTGAGAGCGAGGTAATTTTACTCACCTTGGTCCCCAGGGCTATCTCCAAAGCATACTGGGTGACTGCCGGACCGGTGTTGACTTCTGCCACCTTTGCCTGAATGCCAAAGCTATCAAGCGTTTTCTCTATGACAGAGGCATTTTTGCGCACGTCGCCGCGGTCGACTTTTTCGCTCGGCCCGTCTGACAGAAGCGACAGCGGCGGATACTCCCATACGCCGATATCTGCCTGACCGGTGGTGGAAATCGTGAGCTTGCCCGCGAGAGCAGGGACGGGCGTCTTGTCGTCTTTAACCGGCGGCGGGACTATGGGCGCTTTGGCAAGCTTTTTCTCCCCGGTATCCATACCTTTGGCGCTGAAAGGTAACTGGCTGCTGCCCGGAAAAACCCCGGCAGCGGTCTTTCGTTTCATGCTCATGAGCATATTTTTAACACTTTCCGCGACAGTCTGAACACCCAGAAGAACAAAATTTACCAGCCGGTCCAGAGACGTGTCAAAAAGTACAATCAAGCCGACCACCAAAAGCCCCAAAAAGATAAGCGCCGCTCCTTCCGCAGCAATGGCATTGGCCACCTGCTCCCAGAGCGACTCGCCGACGAGGCCGGCCTGGGTGAGCCCCATGAGCGAGAGAAGCCCGAGTCCCAGCCCAAGCGGGACGTTGGGTTTGCCGATATCTGATTTCACTTTAAAAAAGAGGAAGGAGAGGGAAACCAAAAACGGCGGAAGGAGAAAATACGTCCAGCCGATCTCATAGGTAAGTTCATCGCGCAGGCGGTTCAGAAGCACGCCCTCGCCAAAAAACGAAAGCATTATACCTGCGGCAAATATCCACAGCCACACCGCAGCTACGGTAGAAACCGTTTGCTTTTTGAGTTTTATTTTCAACGGATTACGCCGCTTATACCGGCGCTTTCTCTTGCCCCACTTCATGGTAGAAATAACCTTCCATGGGCTGAAGCCCATTGATTGTTGTTGCGCTTTGCTCTCTGTATTTTACGCGCGTATTGTACGAGCTTCATCCCCGCTTCCGGCAGGGCTTTCTCCCTCGTGCAGTAAGTATAGAAGGATATCGCGGCCAGTTCAACACAGAGTGACGGGTCACGCCCCCGTATGGTATACTAGCCGGAGTGAAAAACGTGCTGCGGACTGTGTTTTCGCGCTTTTTCCTCTTGGCCTGCCTGGGGATGGTAATCCTTGGAGCATCTCGCACTGCGGTCGTGGCGGTAGCCCCAACATCAAGCCTTTCCTGTCAGTTGCGCATGTATGAGGCTCATGCGAATTACTCGCTGCCCTACGGGTATAACACGCGGGAGATAGCCAATAGCAGCTGGGTGAACCAAGGCGATTACTTCGTCTATACATTTTCCCTCCAATCCAATACTTCCGAACAAAAACGGCTCACCAATGTTCTGTTTCATCATGTATCAGGAGCTTTAGAACCCATAGAAATACGGGCGGCCAATGCCCGCAACGGATCTTGCAGTGCTCCGGATGGAGCCAAAACAGTCAACTGCAGTCTCGCCTATTCGTTTACCGGCGGCAGCTCTCCCGGACCCGTAGAAATGCTGGTAAAAATTATCGGTACACCGGAACAAACCACGACCAGTAGCCAGTTTTCCATCACGACAGACACCGGTACCACCCAGTGTGCCAACTGGCTTCAGATACATCCCGGGCAGGCAAAAGCAAATCCCATTACCTGGGAAACCCCCTTTGTGCGGCTTGTGGCAGGCAATTTCGCCATTCGCATCGGCAAACAGTCCTTCTATGGAACAGGGCCGGTTCTTGTGCGCTCAAATCCGGGCATCGACTACACGACTTTGGAGGCGCTCTGGCAGGAAAACGGCGTTGAAATGCGGATGTTTCTCTATTTCCGAAAAATCGATACCGGGACAAAATGGGAACTGTATGAAATCCGCACGTACAATGGCCAAACGCGGGGTGACTGGATCTATTACCGAACGGTTAACGGCGAGACGCTACAGGCCCCTGTGGGAGAAGCACGCGGAGCCGAACAATTACGTTTTATTCCCACGACCGGCAATTATGATGCGGAAATTATTTGCGAATACTGTTCTCTCGAAGCTTTTCTCCCGCCAAATCTGCCGATTTCTCCGTACGGGTATAGCCTCCAGGCGCTCATAGGGCTTCCGAAAGATGAAGAAATCACCGTTTCGACCGATCCTATGACGGGGTACGGCGTCAACGTGCTCCTGCGCAAACAGGGTCAGATTGTAACGGATCAAAGTCCGTTCCGGTATGAATGGTCAACCGAGAGCCCGGGGATTGTCCAGGTTACTCCCAGTGCCATCGCAACCGACAGCACGACGTGTGCTTACGGCATGGTCCCTCCGTGCCCGGAACTTCATGTGGATCTTGCCGGAATCGCTCCCGGCCGCACAGGGGTGTATGCGAAGGTAATCCGTGCCACCGATAGCGCGACTATAGCCCAAACCGGCTTTCCGGTACGAGTCGTCAGCGCAAGTACGCTTGAGCAGGTCCCCTCTCCCCAGCCGTCCACAACTCTTACTCCAGAGCAAAGTGAACTTGCTCTCGTAAAACAGGATCTCAAAAGGGTCGCGGAGGAACTGGAACAACAAAAACGGGCCGTCTCACAGCTTCAAAAACTCGTCGATCGTATACGCCAGTTTTTGACAAAATTCTTCGGCCGTATCTTCCGGCCGTCGCCCTAAGGGGGGGGGTATTACTGCTTCTTATACTTCAACAATCACAGGAACAATCAGGGCGCTGCGGCCGGTTTCTGTTTTGAGAAACTTCCCCAGTGACACTTCTATATTGCGCCGCACCAGCCGCCAGTCGAGCGTGTGCCCTTTCCTCTGCCGCAGTGATTGGCTGATAATGTGCTTTGCATCGGCCAAAAGAGAACCTGATTCCTTCATGTAGACAAACCCCCGGGAAATAATTTCCGGCCTTCCGACGATGCGGCCGGACCGGGGTTCTACCGGGATAACCACGACAAAAATACCCTCCTTTGCAATGGTCTGCCGGTCCCGCAACACAACGTCGCCGACGTCGCCCACTCCCAGGCCATCCACCATGATATTAAGAAGCTCAATGCGGTCGACAATCTTTGGCGGTATCCCGGGCCGGAATTCTATGGCCTCGCCTTCCTGCGGCACTAAAACATCGTCTTTGGCGTAGCCAAT
>CAYNWD010000008.1:0-261 GCA_964400835.1 uncultured Gammaproteobacteria bacterium
TTCGCCAAGCTTCCGCCTTCGCTTTCAGCTTCGGCGGACAGGCCGGCGCGGCTGATGCCGCGCCTCCGAAAAAGTCGGCTCGAACAAGTAAAATCCGAAAAGATTTTACTTAAAGAAAAAGCGCGAAAATTTTAAAAGAACAGTTAGAGACTTATATACTACTATAGACAAATAGTATGCATTTGATCTAAAATTGTCAAGATGTCAAAAATTGTCTTGAGAAAGTTCGGGAGAAAATTAAAAGAAATCCGGTTAGATGCT
>CAYNWD010000008.1:271-24626 GCA_964400835.1 uncultured Gammaproteobacteria bacterium
ACAAACTTGCTAAAAAATCGGGTCTTCATAGAACCTACATTAGTGGGGTTGAAAGAGGCATAAGAAATATTTCGTTAATGAATATCTGGAATATCTCTAAGGCGATCGGGGTTAAATTAAAAAAGTTATTTGATTTTTAATTTTAACCTCAAAATGATAAAATAAAAACAAAGTTCCCTGTCCAGAGGAGGTGAGTAAAAAGTATGGCAGATCAAGTAAGACAATTCATTACTGTCGGTGAAAGATTAGTTGATTGTACTAACCACTGTGCACCAATTGCTGAATCAAGCAAATTTCGCTATGACGCACTACCCTGTTCATCATCGTTAGTAGAAACAGAAGGTGTAAAATCGGACACGGGGGCTACGTATGTTCCTGTTTGTTTTGAGGCTCCTTTGCAAGGAGGACAAAAAGGTGGACGCCCGACACCATATAGAGCTTGTATTTGGCAAGCCGAACAACGAGGAGAAAATCTTATAGCTGAATAACCGCAAACAGAGAAGATAAAAACCTAATAGAGTAAAAATCGCGCGCGCAAAAAATAGCGGAGGCGCGGCGTCAGCCGCGCCGGCCTGTCCGCCGAAGCTGAAAGCGAAGGCGGAAGCTTGGCGAACCCGCCGTCAGGCGGGTGAGCCTACCTTTTTAAAAATAGTTCGAAGTTGTTCGTAAATAGAGCACAGAAAGAGAAGCTAAACATAAGTACATCTCATACTTTTATGACCATTACGGTAAAACCGGTACAGCTGGCAAAGGTTGAAACGGATTTTTTGATTCTGTTTGCCCGGTCGGGAAAAACACCCCCGGAAACGATTCTTTTTGCGGACGGCAAAGAAGTTGACCGGCTGTTGTCTGGTGACCTTTCGGCAGTTTTACGGGAGGAAAAATTTGAGGGAGCTGCCGGAGATACATTTCGCTTCGATGCCCGCGGCCGCCTTCCTGCATCCAGGATTTGTGTTGCCGGGTTGGGCGAAGGAAAGCCCGCGGCCGCAGATTTAAAAAAGGCCGTGGCGGCAAGTGTACGTCGGGCTGCTGGAGCGGGAAGAACGAGCATTGCCATAAGCGTAGACGGAGTTTTGTGCGATGAGCTGGGAGCGCAAAACGTCGGCACGGCAATAGCAGAGGCTGCGATTCTGGGAAGCTATCGCTTCCTCGTTCACAAAGGCGAGAAGGAAAGAGCAAAGCACACGCCGGTTTCAGAGGTGCAGGTTTTGACGCCGGCAGGAAGACTCAACAGCGTGGCAGTCGGATGCGAGCGGGGGCGTCTGGTCGGAGAGGCAACGGTTTTTGCGAGGGATCTTGTGAACGAGTCGCCGTCCGTTACTACACCGGCGTACCTGGCTGACGTAGCCCGCGATTTTGCCAAAGCAAAGAAGTCCATTTCCTGTGAAATTTTGGGCCCGGCAGAGATGAAAAAACTGGGCATGCATGCGCTTCTGGCAATTGCGCGCGGATCCGGCGAGGAGCCGCGGTTTATAAAGCTCAGCTACCACGGAGGGGGCAGAAAGACCGTGTGTCTGGTCGGCAAAGGGATAACCTTCGACACCGGCGGGCTGTCACTTAAATCCAGTAGCAGCATGGAGACGATGAAACTGGATATGGCAGGAGCCGCAGCAATTCTGGGACTGTTCCGCGTCATCGCCGATTTAAAAGTAAAAGTCAACGTGGTCGGACTTATCTGTGCGACGGAAAACATGCCCGGATCCCGTGCGGTCAAGCCCGGGGATGTCGTGCGGGCCATGAGCGGTAAGACGATTGAAATTTTGAATACCGATGCTGAAGGCCGTGTGGTTCTCGCCGACGGACTCTCCTACGCCGTGCAAAAAGTGAAACCGGATGTTATTGTGGACTTGGCGACTTTAACCGGTGCCTGTATGGTGGCGCTGGGCGAAGATATGGCGGGACTTTTTGCCAATGACCGCCCGCTTGGCCAGCAACTTTTAAAAAGTGCCGAGGCGACGGGTGAGGCTTTGTGGGAGCTGCCGCTGTTTCGCGGGTACAAAAGGCAGATAAAGAGTGAAGTTGCGGATGTTAAAAACATTTCCGGCAGCAGATACGGCGGGGCAATAAACGGTGCATTGTTTCTTTCGGAATTTGTCCCTGAACAAATTCCATGGGCGCATCTGGATATTGCCGGACCGGCTTTTGCGGAAAAAGAAAACAGCCTTTCGCCGGTCGGCGGTACAGGTTTCGGCGTGTCCCTCCTCTCCGACTATCTTCTGTCCTTCTAAAAGACTCTAACTTGTTGTTGGGGGAGCTTCATCGGGTGAGGAAATAAAAGAAAATTACCGCGGCAATCTGCGTGAGCGCGCCGAACGGCAACTGCGCCTTGGCGTGAAAGACATTGGGAATTTTGTAGAGCTGATAGGCGAGTCGCTCCAAAATTCCTGCCCGGCCGGCCGGTATATGTTTTTTTTGACTGGCAAACAAAATGTACCAGGGCGTTTCCAGCCAATCAGGCAAAAGACCGGCAACGAGGCTCATGGACCATATGCCAAACGCTAGATTGCGCCCGACCAGAACATAGGCAATGCCGATGCCGATGACGGTTTCGGCTATCGCAAGCATACCCGTAATGTTTTTGGGGCGGTTCCTCCAGTTGGTGCCGAAATCCCAGTGGGGGATGCTGTCGAGGATATAGTGCGAGCCGAATGAGAGGAGTACCGCGCCGGCCGGGCTGGGGACTTTTTCGGCGATGAAGCTACTCACCAGCGCATGAACCGTTGCAGTCATTCCATTATTGTATGCCATACGGACGCGGAATTCTACCCACACCGGCATATGCTATGATTAGGGGAAAATAGCCGACAGGAGATTTTTGTGCCATGAAATATCACGTCCGTGATTTTGCCCTCGGGTCGGTCCTGGCCATTCCGTCGTTCCGGTACCTCTGGATCGGTCAGATATTTTCGCAGCTGGCGATGAACATGCTGCTTTTTGTGCTCTCGCTTATCGTGTACCAGAATACCGGCAGCAATGCTGCAGTGTCGGCGTTGTTTCTCTCCTACGGCATTCCCGCGGTTGCGGTAGGTCTCGTTGCCGGGACGATCGTGGACCGGCTGGACCGGCGGCTGGTTCTGCTGTTTTGTGATTTGACGAGAAGTGTCCTGGTTTTTGCCAGTCTGGCACTGCTGCAGATACCCGCTGCCGCGTATATTCTGGTTTTTGTGAATGCACTCCTCAATCAGCTCTATGTTCCCGCAGAGGCGCCGCTTATTCCCCGTTTTGTGCCGAAGCATCTCTTGGTGAGCGCCAACAGCCTGTTTTCCTTTACCTACTACTGCAGCATGGGGCTGGGGTTTATGCTTGCCGGGCCGTTTATACGCTCGGCCGGCAGTTGGGAAGCGCTCGGCGGCATTGCGGCGCTTTTTTTGGTTGCGGCGATTGCAGTGTCTTTGGTCCCCGGAGAGCGCAGCGGTATGGCTCCCCTGGAAAGGGCGATGCATTATTCAGTGGGCTACCTCCTGCAGCGGATGTGGGCGCTGGTACGGGAGGGTGTGGGATATATACGCCAGACCCCGGTTATCCGTGACGCGCTCCTTCTTTTGACCGGGACCCAGATTATTCTGGCACTCCTGGGCGCATTGGGACCCGGATTTGCGGATACGGTCTTGGAGATCGGGATCCTGGATATTTCTTTTGTTATGGTGGCACCGGTAGTTGCGGGTATTCTAGCCGGTGCGCTTTGGGTGGGAAGCCGCGGCTACCGATGGGGGACTGCTGCACTCATCCAAACAGGTATTTTTAGCGCAGGGATTCTTCTTGTCGCCATTGCGCTCACCGTGCGGGTGTCACACATCGCGCCATGGCTGCTTCCGAAAAAGTTTCTCCTGCCGGTTGAGCTCGTTTTATTTTTTCTCCTGGGGGTAGGGAACAGCTTGCTCGATGTTCCGGCAAACAGCATCCTTCAGGAGTATTCCAAAGGTCCTATGCGCGGCCGGATTTATGGCATGCTTGCTGCGGCGGTGGGCGGTGTCGGCATGCTGCCGGTGGTCGCAGGCGGGGTGCTGGCGGACGCGGTCGGCGTGGGGAAGGTCATATTTTTTTTGGGCGTTGTTATCATAGGGTACGGCTTACTGCGGATGCGCTATAATAAGGTGCGAAAGGCAGCGGCAAATGTTCCGTCTGGCTAGCGTTTTTGTTTTTTTGTTTTTCGTCTCACGTCTCACGTATTTCGTATCACGTATCACATATCACATATCACTTTTCCCTATGTATCCCATACTTTTCTCCATAGCAGGTCTTCATATATACAGCTTCAGCGTATTTTTGATTTTTGCATGGTGCGTGTGGTCATTTTTGTTTTGGCGCCATGTGCGTGATGAAGGGGTCGATGAGGACAAAATATTTACCGTTATGTTTTGGGCGACCCTCACGGCGTTTGCCGCCGGGCGCATGGGGTTTGTGGCTGTGCACTGGAATCTTTTTGCCGATAACCTCCTTAAAATTGCCGCGCTCTGGGTGCAGCCCGGGCTTTCTTTGTATGCGGCGTTGCTTGCCGGATTGGCGTTCTTTGCCGTTTCGGCAAAAAAAATGGGCATCCGGCTGGGGTATGTAATTGACGGATTGGGTGTTTCGCTCGCCTGGGCGCTTCTGGTCGGGTCCATCGGCTCTCTCCTAGACGGGAGTGAGGTGGGAAAAATGACGACGGTTTCATGGGGCATCCGTTACATCGGCCACGTCGGCAGCCGTCATCCGGTACAGCTGTATACTGTGACGCTCCTTTTTCTCATCGGTATCGCCGTGGTTCGCATGGCAAAAAGAGCCCGCACCGACCGGTGGCCGTACGGCATGATCGGGGTGTGGTTTTTTCTCCTGTTTGCACCGGCTTCTTTCGGCGTTGAATTTTTTAAAGAAAATACGCTATACTTACAACGCTTAAGCGCCAATCAGTGGATACTTCTGGGCTTATTTGCCGAAGCGTTTGGCGCTTTTTATGTGCGGGGCGGCGGCAGGGAAAAGTTTATTCCGTGGTTTACACGGGTGAAAGAAAGGATCCGCACGTTCATTCCAAGGAGAAAAATATGACCGGATTTCCAGCTGATATTCTTTCTGATATACGCAAACACCTGGAGGAGGAGAAGCGCCAGATCGGCCAGCGCAGAGAGGAGCTCAATAACCAGGATCCGTTTTCCAATTCAGACCGGCTGAACGATAACGCTGCCTCAGACGCCGAGGCGAGTGAGGAAAGCAGCCACGACCGGTTTGCTGCCATGACCGAGGAGCTTACCATAAAACTGGCGGACATCGATGCAGCACTGGTCAGAATTGCCGAGGGCACCTACGGCTTCTGCAGCGTCTGCAATCAGATGATCGACACCGATCGGCTCGCCATACTTCCCACGGCGACCCTGTGCCTCGCTCACGAAAAGGAAAAGTCGAAAAAGCCCTAAATCAAATCGATGGACCTTCCTATCCTTTTTGAAGACCCTGATTTTTTTGTCGTGAACAAGCCTGCAGGTATTGTCGTAGACCGTTCCCGGACCAATACCGAGGAGACCATACAGGACTGGATGGAGGAGGGAGTAAAAAGTACGGGATTTCCAATAACCAATGCGGTAGAAGAATCGTTTAGAGAGCGGGCTGGGATCGTGCACCGGCTCGACAAAGAAACTACCGGGTGCCTCGTCATTGCCAAAACTCCCCTGGCCTTTTCCAGTCTGCAGAAGCAATTTAAAGACAGGAGTGTCGTAAAAACATATCTTGCGCTGGTGCACGGCGCCATGGTGCCCCAACAGGGAGAAATCCGCGCGCCGGTTGACCGGCTGCCGTGGCACCGGGAGCGGTTCGGAGTGGTTCCGGGAGGGAAAGAGGCCGTTTCTAGCTATACCGTGCTCGATACCCGGTACACGGCAAAAAAAGAGGCGGTGAGCCTGGTTGAAGTTCATCCGGCGACCGGCAGGACGCACCAGATACGGGTGCATATGAAGTATGCGGGGCATCCTTTAGTCGCTGATTATTTGTATGCCGGAAGGAAAACCAACCGGCTGGACCGGCAATGGGCACCCCGGGTCATGTTGCATGCATGGAAGATTTCGTTCCTCCACCCGGGCCGGCCGGCAGGGGAGAGGATTTCGGTCGTCTCGCCGGTCCCTGCTGATATGGGGCAGGTGTTACGAGCTTTAAACTTCAAAACAGACGCGCTATGATGAAACGTGATGGAGTCATTTACCCTCGTTAACACGTTTCTTCTGGTCCTCTCGGCAGCACTCGCCGGAGGGACGATTGCCAAAAAGCTCAAGCTCCCCATGGTCTTGGGCTACATAGCCGGCGGGTTCGTGGTCGGCAATCTCCTGCCATGGGTCGTTAACCGCAGCATGGTGGACTCCTTGAGCCAGTGGGGCGTCACCCTTCTCCTTTTTACTATCGGTGTCGAGTTTTCCTTCCACCGGCTGCGGCGGCAGCTGGGCAACGTCGCCTGGGCAGCCGCGGCGCAGATTGTTCTGTGCTTCGTTCTGTTTCTTTTTCTGTTTCTCACCTTCGGGTTTCCGTTTCTGGCAGCGATTTTCCTGGCTGCTGCAGGCTCGCTTTCTTCGACCGCGGTGGTTATAAAAATTCTGTCTGAGCGCGGGCAGCTCTCGAGTGTACCGGGAGAAATTACGACCGGCTGGCTTATTGTCCAGGACCTGGCGGTCGTTCCCATGATGCTTCTTCTTGCAGCTCTTGCAAGCGGGGCAGATGCGCAGGCGGCAAGCTGGCTGGCGACTCTGGGGTCGGTCCTTTTGAGTTTGGGAAAAGCGGCAGTGGTGTTGGTCGCGGCGAGCTGGCTGGCGAGGCGAGGTGTCCCGAAACTTCTCGGGAGCGTTGCGACACTCAAGAGCCATGAAATATTTCTCCTGACGGTGGTGGGTATTGTATTTTTGGCTGCGGTCGTCAGTATGGCTATGGGCCTTTCCGGCGCCTTGGGAGCGTTCTTGGCCGGGCTTATTGTCGCGGAAACCGGCCAGAACCACGCGGTATTTGCCGAAGTGCGGCCGCTGCGGGATCTGTTCAGCGTTGTGTTTTTTGTGAGTTTGGGCATGGTGTTGCCCGCGCAGTACATCGGCTCGCAAATTCTGACCCTTGCCGGCCTGACCGGCATCATCCTTTTTGTCAAATGGTTTATCGTCATGGGGCTGGTCCGCTACATCGGCCATCACCGAAAGGTGGCCTTTACCGTCGCTGTGTCGCTTACGCAAATGAGCGAGTTCGGCTTTATCCTCGCGCACGAGGGGCTCACCTCGCGCGCACTCACCTATGAGCAGTACGTCACGCTTGCCAGCCTGACGTTTTTGACCATAGCCGTGAGCAGTCCGTTACTCTCCCGTACGCAGGACCTTTATATGCGGTTTCGTTCAGTCCTGCGCTATATACCGAAATTTTTTCCGGAGCGGGAGGATTTGTTTGTGGCAGATGAAGGCCTACCGCTTGCCGATCACGTGGTGATCTGCGGTTACGGCAGGGTGGGCCGTTACATCGGCCGGGCATTGGAGATGGCCGGAATTCCGTTTGTCGTCGTTGATTACAATCAGCGGGAGATTGCTTCCCTGGAGGCGCGGGGGATGCAGGCAGTCTACGGCGATCCGGCAGACCGCGGGGTACTGGACTTCGCTCAGGTAGACCGTGCCCGGCTTCTGGTCGTTGCCATCCCTGACCGGCATACGCAGGAGATGGTGATAGCCAATGCGCAGCTTCTAAACCGCAAAATCCACATCATCTGCCGCACGCACCACGAGGAAGACCAGAAGCGGCTTAAAGCCCTGGGTGTCCACACGGTCGTTCAGCCGGAATTTGAAGCCGCGCTCACGATTGTGACCAAGCTTTTTGCTGGGTTCGGAATCTCCGGGGAAGATGCGGCGGGCAAAGTGAGCCGGCTCAAAATCGAGCACGGGGTGGGGTGAGGGTCAACCGTGTTAGGACGTGCCGTGGCCTGAGTAGTTGGGGTTGGGTTCTGTACGGTATTCAACCGCTCCATTACTTGAGCGTCCTTTGTGATCATGTACTGCGCGTAGTCCAGTCTTAACTCGTGTAACAGCACTTACATCGGCTCCTTCTTCGAACCACTCAGAAATTTCTCCATCTTTATTAGGATCATAAGGTCGAGATGTGAAGGACGTTGGGCCGTTGACCCATTTGTCTGACCTCGCATGAGGAGGATCCTTCAGGCAGGCCGCAGACTCGTGGTCATGGACCGCAACGCCCCGATCCGTATAGCCACACTGGTCCATAGGAGGTCTGCCAATTTTGAGATGGTCGGGAAGCATACGAGAGATTGGAGCGATAATACCTCTCTCTCTGTCTTGTCAAGTAAACGCTCAATTCTCTGAAATAATCCAACACGCCGAGGGATGCGAGGAAAAGTTTGAAATATCAAGAATAGACTTACTGAAGTTGACTTAGTACCTCGCCTGCTTTTCGTCGCGCAACGTTAAAGAATCTGCCAGTTCCACCTGCCGCATATCCGGCTAAAAGTTCTGCTTCGTTTTGGGGGTTGGTAATTGCATCTTTGATTAGGTCTGCTTCCAATCCATCAATCGGCGGAAGCTCACCGAGAGAAACTTTCGTCACCAAATTAACGCTCAGCCTGCCATCGGGACTCTGAACCACTTCAAGGGGAGGAGGCATAGTTGGGCGTATGTTACCTCTCTCTCTCTGCTTTGTCAAGTAACCCGTCGTGGTAGAATGGGGAGTTATGAAGAAATTTGGCTTTCGCGTCGGTGTTGCGGACAAACATACGAAGGCCAGAATAGGGGAGATTACGACGCCTCACGGCACAATCCTCACCCCGGCCTTTATCCCGGTGGGTACGCAAGCCTCGGTCAAAAGCCTGACTCCGGAGGAATTGAACACACTTGGTGTTCAGATGTTTTTTGTCAATTCCTATCACACCTACCTGCGGCCGGGGATCCCGGTTATAAAAAAGTTCGGCGGGCTGCATCGTTTTATGGGATGGAACCGTCCCGTTATCACAGACAGCGGCGGATTTCAGGTATTTTCTCTGGCCCGCCAGAGGGAAGCGAAGTCAAAGCGACCGTCACCCGCCAGAGGGAAGCAGCTGGTCAATATTACCGAGGACGGGGTCGAGTTTCGGTCCCACTGGGACGGGAGCCGCCACCTGTTCACGCCCGAGTCCGCCATGAAGTGGCAGTGGGATTTAGGAGGTGACATCCACATAGCATTTGACGACTGCACGCCCCTTGGTGTGTCCAAGGAGAAGGCGAAAATATCGATGGAGCGCACGCACCGGTGGGCACAGAGGAGTCTGGACGAACACAAAAAATTGAAAGCGAAAAATGTCACCCTAAAAATTGCCCCGCAGGCTCTCTACGGCGTGGTGCAGGGGAGCGTGTTTAAAGATCTGCGGCAGAATTCCGCGCGGGTAATTGCTGCAATGGATTTTGACGGTGTCGGGATAGGCGGGGTGTCGGTCGGGGAGAGTAAAAAAGAGATGAAAAGTGTCCTTGATTGGACGGTGCCGCTTCTGCCCCCGGGAAAGCCCAGACATCTTTTGGGGGTCGGGGAAATTGACGACATTTTCACGCTCGTCGCGGCGGGTATCGATACGTTTGACTGCGTGCAGCCCACCAGGCTGGGCCGCATGGGCCGCGTGTACGTAAAATACCGCCGCCGCCGGGGTCCCGACTGGACGGTGGATTTGCAAAAGGCCGCATTCGAAAGCCGTGTGTCTCCCATTGATCCGGACTGCGGCTGCTATACCTGCAGCCATTTTTCGGCCGGCTACCTCCATCACCTGTTCCGCGTGCGGGAACTTCTGGCCTACCGGATGGCGACGATCCACAATATCCACTTTGTGAACACGCTGGTTGCCGACATCCGCACTGCCATAATCCAGGGAAGATTTGTTGAAATGAAAAAGCAGTGGGTGTAAAATTGTATCCATATGGGTTCATTCGGCGGTTATTACAAAGGAGAAAAGAAAAAGCTCAAGAAAGGGAAGCTCGAGAAAAAGGGCAATACCATGCTTTCTCCCGGCAGTACCTGGCAGCTTCCGCAGGTAGAAATTATAAAAAAGGGCAAAAAAGACTGGGAATGAGTACGACCAAGTACGACCGGCTGGGCCGACGGTACACGACACTCGTTCTCGTTGTTTTCCTCCTTCTTTTTCTGGTTGGCCTTTTTTTCTTTTGGCAGCTGCGCAGCCCTACATCTCCCCGTTTGACCATTGTCGTCAGCGCTGAGCCGGTCTTGGTCTGGTCGTGGGAGAGGAAAACCGGCGCCTTTACCGGTGTCGTTTTGTCTGCCGATACCGTGATTGATGCCGCGGGATACGGATCATACAGCCTTTCCAGTCTTTGGCAGCTGGGCGAGATAGAAAAAAAGGCAGGAGATATTTTGCGCGGGGGGCTCGAGGAAGCTCTCGCCGTGCCGATACAATTTTTTGTCGGCAGGAAGACGCCCACGGAGGCAGCAGCCGATCCTTTGTCTCTCGTCAAGGAAATATTTTCCGCTTCCGGATTCGGACAGTTTCTTTCCGGTTCTTTGCGGACAAATTTGCGTGTTTTTGATTTTCTCGCTTTGGTCAAATCCATGGCGCTCCTGCGCCAGGACCGGGTAACACTCGTTACGGGTGACGCGTTGACCAGAAGGGTGACCCGCCCTGACGGCTCCTCTGTTGCGGTACTGGACCCGGGACTCGTGGACCGTGCCCTGGCGCCGCTTTTTGAGGATGGGCAGATACGGAAAGAAGCACTGCGCATCGCGGTCGTCAATGCAAGCGATATCCCCGGTCGGGCGCAGCAGGCCGGCCGGCTGCTGTCCAATATGGGCGGGTTGGTGATTCTTCTGGACACGGGATCGGAGGTGTCGATCGGGTGTCAGGTTGCAGGAAGCGAAAGTATCCTCAAAAGCCGGACCGCGCAGTTTATCGCCTCCCACTTCCGCTGCACCAATGTCCTCACGGTGCTGGAGGCGGCGGCTGATATAGTGGTCACCTTAGGCAGGATCCGACCCTAAAGTTCAACCGGCTTTGCGGCGTCGTCCGTTTCCTCGCCGGTCGGCGTCATATCCGGGCCGCTCTCTGCCGGGCCTGCTGTGGTTTTACTGAACGGCACGTAGCTCGTGGTTGGGGTAAACGACGGCTGGTGCGCAAACCGCTTGCCGCGGGAAATTTCATGGATGAGGACCGTGAGGTTGTTTTTCCCCACAGCCTTTATGACTACCTGGTAGGTATTGCCGGCAGACAACAGCTTGAGGAGTTTAAACGACATATCATCCGGCAGTCTGCCCAGAAACACATTGGCGCCGGTCCGCAGTTCTACCGCGTGGTTTTTGGGACGCAGCTGAATTTCCTGACCCGGAGAAAGGGTAGAGAGAATTTGATTGTGCGCAACGTCGATGCAGGGGACGATTTTTGTTTTGCCCGGCTCTTCGATAAAGACCAGCGGTGAGAGTGCCGAGGTAGCGGGAGCGGCATGGAGGTTTTTTTTCTTTATGGTCGTAAGTTTCTGAACGTTTTTGAGCGCGATCTGGTGATATTCGTCCAGCGTGAGAATTTTTTGATACGTGCGGCGGGCCGCGGCGAGCTGGCCGGTCATAAGGTATGCGTAGGCCAAACGGCTCAGGGATTCTATGTCATCCTTGGAAATTCTAAGCAATACCGTATTTATTTTGATGGCCGCTTTCCAATCCTGTTTAAGCGCGGCGTCGATGGCGTCCTGGGAGGAGAGTAGCGAGGCAGTCATGGTGCAAAAGTATGCGGTCTTTGTTGAGAAAAGTCAAGCAGACACGTACAATGACGGTTGCCGGTTATCAGTGGGCTTTCGCTGTGGTCAGGTACTAGAATTTCGACACGCTATTTCTTTGCCGAAATTTAAGGGCACCCGTAAGATACATTGACTGTTTGTCCACTGGGAGAAAATAATAAAATTGAAAGCGCAATAGCAAAGGTCGAAATTTCAGTACCTGATATGTCTGGTCATTCCAAGTGGTCAAAGGTGAAACATCAGAAAGCCGGCACCGACGCGGTCAAAAGTTCTGCGTTTACCAAAGCGAGCCGCGCAATCACGCTCGCGGTGCGAGAAGGAGGGGGGATCACGGATCCTTCAAAAAATTTCCGGCTGCGGCTTGCGATCGATAGCGCCCGCGGGGTCAACATGCCCAAAGATACGATTGACCGGGCGATTGAGCGGGCAGGAGGCAGCGGGGCAGGGGAGCTCGTCTCGGTTTTGTATGAGGCATACGGGCCGGCAGGTGCAGCGATTTTGATAGAGGCGGCGACTGATAACCGGCAGCGCACGGTTTCGGAAGTGAAAAATATCATTGAACGCGCCGGGGGAAACCTCGCGGCTCCCGGAAGTGTGGGGTATCAATTTCAAAAATGCGGAGTCGTGACCGTGGGGAGGATAGAGGGTTTGACCTATGATCAGGTATTGGCGGCGGCAATTGATGCGGGTGCGACCGATGTGGTCGTGACCGATGATATGTACGAGGTGTACGCAGAGTATGAAACCACGGCCACCGTTGCGGAAAAGCTTAAAAACGCATCCCTACCTGTGGACGCGAGCCGCCATATTTTCCGTCCGGCAAACACGATCGATATTCCCGAGCCTGCCAGACGTGCCGCGACAAAGATTGTAGAGCTCCTTGAGCAGCACCCGGATGTTCAGGCGGTATATACGAATTTTTCATGATTGGGAGAGTCGGAGTACAATATATGCTATGAGACGAATTACGGACGGAGTCAGTCGGTTCATGAAGCGGTGGGAGAGGCGCAGAGCTTTTTCCAAGCGCCAGATGTTTGTCGTGGTGACCGGCATTTTGACCCTGGGACTCGTATTGACCCAGCTTGTCTCCGTGGAATTTCGGTATCCTTTGGTCGTAGTTTTGGCGCTTGCCGCGTATCTATTGAGCGCGTTGAGTCTGCATGAGGACCTGCGGGGAATTGAGTGGCTCACCCTGGTTTCTCTGCCCACACTCTATACCGCGGCAATCAGCCTGTTTTATTTTTTGCTGCCGGTCCGATGGCTCACCCGACTGCCGGTAGCAGGACTCTATGCACTAGGTATGTACACGCTGCTTCTGACCGAAAACATCTACAACGTCGCTGCAGAACGAACCATTGCGCTTTTGCGTGCGGCGCATTCGGTCGGGTTTCTCATGACCATCGTCACGTTTTTTCTGTTGGTTCAGACCGTTTTGGCATTTCGCATGCCGGTTCTTTTTAACGTCGTTCTGGTCGGCCTTCTGGGTTTTGTTCTCATTCTGCAGTCCCTGTGGTCGGTGGAGCTTACCGACCGGGTGAGCAGCCGGGTGTGGCGGCTCAGCGTGGTCCTCAGTTTGGTTTTGAGTCAGCTCGCGTGGGTATTTTCCTTTTGGCCGGTGCCCACGACGCTCAAGGCATTGTTTTTTACGACCATGCTGTATGGAGCCGTGGGGATGGGGCAGCAGTACCTGGTGGAGAAGCTCTACAAAAAGACTGTCATTGAATTTATAAGTGTCGTGACCATTGTTTTTTTCGTGGTGATTTTGGGTACCAATTGGCGCGGCCAGATCTAAATTTTTTAAGCTGCAGAGGCAGGGAAGTGGGGAAGTGCCTGATATAGTTTGATTATGTTTGTGGATAAGTAAAACTATAGGGTATGGTGAATTTATTTCACGACGCGGCGGAGCCCATTTCACGAACGGCTATTGCTGACTGATGAGGCACGGGTTCACTACCTGCGCTGCGCTCTCCCTTGAGTACACAATGTGTGCGAAAAAATCATAGTTTAGGTTGTTACTACGCTCCGAATATAGATATAAATATATATATTTAATCCTGGATTTGCGCCTCAAAAATACCACTGCGGCTTATTAGGACGCTCTAAAAATAACCGAAACCGGAATTTTACGGCTGCCGGTCGCTTCAGAGAGTGCTAAAACCTATTGAAAATGCAAAGAGCGTAGCCTCAAAAACGATGTTTTAGACTGTCTCAGTGCTCTGTATTGTATGTCACACTAAACTGCGGTTGCAGTGGGCAACAGGAATAGCTTCAAATTTGCTATTTTAGAGCATATAAATGCTCTAAATCTGTATATTGTTTAGGAAGTATCGGATTGGAGAAGGTGACGGCCTAGCTTCGAAAGTAATGATTTAGGGCATATCGACGCTCCAAATCAGAGTCGACATAAAAAACCCGAACGTCTGTTTGAGGAGTGCGATTCGTTTCTTCTAAAGCCATGCGCAAAGAGGGAGAAAGCACGAGAGAGAGATTAGCCACGGCTTCGCAAAGGACTCTTGCGACCCTTTCCTCTTCGTATTGGCTGGGACAGCGGTTTTTGGGGATGTAGTCGAAAATTAGCAGGTAACCAGCCGGTTAGGGAAGAAAAGCTACCGTGTCGCACATTATACCTTTTGCGACATACCGAAGAGGGTTTGCCGCAAAAGGTCACGCTCATTTTGCGTACGTTTTTGAAAACGTCGCAATAATGAGCTTTATACCTGATACTGTCTTGATTGTAGTGTTTATCGCCTGTTATCCGTTTCCTTAGCTGCATTGCCTGTCATGTAAAAATAAGAATTCCCTTTTTGTCAGTCAGGACATTGGGACAACCCAAAGTCGGCTTTACCTCAACGACGAGACGATACATGGTACTGCCTGGTTTGCTGGCGGCCGTCCTAGGGCACTACAGGGGCTCAAATTTGAGCCTGCCCGCCAGCGATTAGAGCCCGCAGGCGATGGCAGGCGGGCCTAAATTTGTCGAAACTTGTACGTGCCAAAAACGCGGGTTTTTGACGGATGAGCAGCGGCATTGGTTTCGATAAGCGACACGCTTTCGGCAACGAACCGGCCGATATGCATATCTTTGTATGCCAGGACAGCATCGAGAAATTTTCGTGATGGCGCATGGGTATACCGGCATATGGTGACATTGGCAAATACGGTTTCGTTCGTGAAGTATTTTTTGTCGTCGTGAATTCCTGCGGCTACAAGCTGCACGCGGAGCGATCGAACAATCCTGTCGTAGTCCGGCGTGACCAACGCAATGACAGATACGCTTGTAGGCATAGACAGCAAACCACGCAATTCGAATTCAAAAGGGTCAGTACGTGTGTTGATACAGGCAGACAAGAGATTTTGAGATTTGGCTATTTCGGGCGGGCCGAAATGCGGCGGGTCATTGATCGTTCTGATGCTCTGAACCGTAATGTGGAGCGATTCGCCGGAATAATAATAGAAATCCGGCTCTATGGCTGAAAGCTGGGCTATGAGTTTGGTTTGGATCGCTACGGAAATGCGTTTTGGCAGCCATGATACCGCTGCAAGGCATAATTTCGGGTCGTGTATATAATCTTTTTGCATAGGCACGACAGCTGATGCGGATACGTCAGAGGCGAGAGAAAGTTCCATTTGGCGCATTAGATCAATCTGTCTTTGATGAAAGGGATTCATTTCTGGTCAGTATATCATATGTCTTGACAAATGCATCGTGTCGTACAATCATAGTTGTAGAGACGTTTAGAAATAATGTCCTTGCAAACGCGGGATATTTGCACAATATGCCACTTGACCAGCTTGTCAATGAATTCCTCGAATATCTGGAAATTGAGAAAAATGTCAGCAAATTAACCGTCAGAAATTACCGGCACTATTTGGCGCGTTTTATAGGGTTTTTGGGCCGATCTGACGGCCCGGACTCCCCTCCCCCTTCGCCTGCCGAAGCTTCAACGAAGCCGGGATCCGGGAAAACTTTTACGCTTTCTGACATTTCACAGGAAAAAATCCGTGGTTACCGGCTGTATTTGTCGCGCCTGGTGGATGCAAGCAATATGACGCTCAAGCGCGTCACACAAAATTATCACCTCATCGCACTGCGCAGTTTTCTGAAATTTTTGGTCAAGCGCGGTTACCGGGTTTTGCCTGCAGACAGTATAGAGCTGGGCAAAGCCGAAAGCCGGAGTCTGAAATTTCTGGAGCGGGAGCAGATCGAGCGTTTACTTGCCATGCCGGACATTGCCAAACTCCAGGGGCTGCGGGACAAAGCGATTCTGGAGGTGCTTTTTTCTACCGGGTTGCGCGTGTCGGAGCTCGTGAGTTTAAACCGCGATTCACTGAATCTGGACCGGCGGGAATTCGGCGTCATCGGCAAGGGCAAGCGGCCGCGCGTCGTGTTTTTGTCCGAAAAAGAAGCAGATTAGCTGCGGCGGTATTTGGCCGGCCGGGAAGACGTCGCCAAGCCTTTGTTTCTCCGCCTGAGCGAGAAGAACCCGGACGCGGCAGATACGGTGGGTAATTCACTCCGTCTGACGCCGCGCAGTGTTCAGCGGCTCGTTGAAAAGTACGTGGCCAAAGCCAGGCTTCCGATAAAAATTACGCCGCACGGGCTGCGGCACAGTTTTGCGACGGATCTCTTGGGTGGAGGCGCTGATTTACGCGCCATTCAGGAACTTTTGGGGCACAAAAATGTATCCACGACGCAGGTCTATACGCACGTGACCAATCCGCAGCTGCGCCAGATCCACGAACGTTTCCACCGAAGGTAAATGTCGTGTTTTTGGGAAGGATTAATTTCTGGAGTGAGCAGGAAATGCCCGCGCGGACGCTATGGTAAAGCGCGGGAGGTGGTCGGGGTTTTTGGCAACAACCATCATGAGCTGGGGTTGCCAGTGGCGCACCACTTTAAACTTTTTGCCCCGGGCTCCCACGCGGCGTCTTTTCAGATCATAGTCGGTCCACCGGCTTCGGAATTCGCTCCACGGATAGGATTTTTTCTGGCCGGTATAGCTGTCAAAAAGGACAATCCTACTCTTACTGGAAAGAAAACTCGAAACCGTGGCCCAGTGGCCGGAGTCAGGATCCGGCTTCCTGCGCTTTTTGTCCGTATCATAGAGGTAGCTCACGAGGACCGCGCGGACCTTGTGGGAGCGATAACGGAGCGCCGAGTGCATGTGATGAAGCGTCGATGATTTGACGACGAGTGCGGACAACCCCAGTCTATTGACCGCGCGCACCATGCTGGTTGTCGATGTACCGTTTTTGGTGACACGGCAAATTTCCTTGAGGCTTGTGAGGGATTTTCGTTTACCCAAAACTGCGAGCGCATGCTTTAAAGCCGCCGGGCCGCAGGCGGGATCGTCGTTTGGCTGGTAAAACGGCATGACGTGTGATCGACCCATATGGTAAAGGTATGAAAAGTACGAGAGGTACGAAAAGTACGAGATGTACAAAAAGTACAAAAGGTACGAAAGGATAATTCGGCTCCCGGTAACGCTCTATTATAGAAGTTTTGGAGTACGCTTCAAGACCTATAATATTGTCGCTTATCCCCCTTGGCTCCGATTAAATCGGAGCTTCGGAGGGATTTCGCTCCCTTCGAAGCGCAGGGAGCTTCACCGGATTTCGAAGCTCAAAGTCACAAAAAGCGTTATTTCACTCTGTCCGGGTTCAACGGAAGTCGGCGGCATGATCTCGCCTCCTCTTCCTTCCTCTGCTTTGGCGTAGAGAGGAACAGGTCCCGGGTAACCGGCTTCATTTTCCTGGTAGTTGACGAGTTTTCCGAGGCTAAACCCGGCTGTTTTGGCCGCATTTTCCGCTTTTTGACGGGCTTTTGCCACTGCCTGCTTGCGGGCTTCATCCACCGCCTTTTGCCGGTCAGAGACATCAAAGGTAACCCCGCCGACCTGGTTGGCGCCTGCTAGAGTCGCGCTGTCTATGACCTGGTTTGCGCTGTCTATATCCCGGACTTTTATGGTCAGGTTGGAACTGGCGGTGTACCCACTGATACGCTGGTTGCCTGATTGGTAGTCGTAGGAGGGATAAATTGAATAGTTTGTGGTTTGAATGTCTTTGGCATCCACTCCTGCTTTTTTGACCGCGTCAAGAACGCTACTGGTTTTTCGGTTGAGCTCGGATTGGACCTGTTTAACGGTCGGCGCCTGGGTTTGAACGCCCACGGAAACGACTGCGACATCGGGGATAACCACGGCTTTTCCCTCACCGGTGACGGTAAAGGCGTCGGTTTTTTGGGTGGTGACGCTCGTGACGCTAAACGGAATCGGTCCGGCGAGTTTGGTATAGGCAAAAAGAATCGCAAAGAAACTGACAAAGATGCCGATCATGTTTTTCATGGTTTACCCGTTCATTGTACATGCTCTGACAAGGTTTTGCATGAGGCAGGCGACGTTTACCGGTCCCACGCCGCCGGGTGTCGGCGTATAGAAGTATGCGAACCTTCCAATGTCGTCCTCGTCGTAGTCGCCGCGCAGTTTCCCGTTTTTGTCGCGCCAGATACCCACGCCGATGACGATCGCTCCGGGTTTGAGAAGCTTTCCCGTCACGACCCGCTCTTTGCCCACACAGCTCACCACGATATCTGCCTTTGCCAGAAGTTCCTCTCGATTGGGGGTTTGGGAACGGACGATGCCGATGGTGCATCCTTTCTGCGAAAGAAGTTTGGCAATTGGCGCGCCGGCGGTTTCTCCTGCGCCGATGACCACCGAGCACCGGCTGCGCAGCCACGCGTCAAAATCGACTCTTTCCGCCGCAGGACCCTGCTCCCATGCGTATTGGAGCATGCGAAGTACAGCTAAAGCAACCGGCGGGGCAAAGGGAGACATTGGCAAAAATCCGTCGACGTCTTTTCCGGGCATTATCAAGTCAAGAATTTTTGATACGTTGCCCAAGGCTTCCGGCAGCGGCCGCTGCACAATGAGCCCGTGGACCGACGGGTCGGCATTTATTTTCTGAATAATCTCCTGAAGCATTTTCGGGTCGATATCGGGCGGCTGGCGGTTGAGCAGTATTTTCGCGCCAATTTTTTCCGCGGCTTTTTGTTTTTGTGTGATATAGGCTAGAGAGGCCGGATTGTCCCCGACCAGAACGACGCTAAGCGTGGGCGTTTTATGCTGTGCACTTAGCCGTGTGACTTCTGCTGTCAGATCGGACAAAATTGTATCCGCAATCGCCTTACCGTCGATTTTCATCCTGGCTGAATTATACCACTGAAGGCTGCCTCGGGAGGGGATAAAGGCTTGGTTTTTTTGGGCTCAACGGTATCTGGCAGTGTCTCGGTGTCTGTGATGTTTCATTTGCTCGAGTGCTGTGTTGGTTGGAGGATTAGGAGGTGACGCGAGTCGATTTAACGTCTGTGCTTCGATCGGGGATCGGAGGACCGGAGGTGTTTTTTGTGCTCCTTCCCCCCCCGGGGCGTGGGGCAATTTTCGTAAGATTTCTTTGAACCAGTTCATGACTTTATGAATTATATTGTAGAGACGACCCAGCTATTTTGTCAAACACGTCGCGGAGGCGACGGTGTCATGCTTATCCGCAAAGCGCATGAGGATAACGCCGCTGGTTGCTCTCCCCAGGCGCGGAATTCGGCTGACCGGGAGTTTGACGACCTGGCCTTTGGTGGAGGTGATGATGACCGTTTCGCAGTCAGGGGGTACGAGCTGGGAGACGACGACTTTGCCGGTTTTGGGGCTTATTTGCGCTACTTTGACGCCCTGGCCTCCCCGCTTCTGCTTGGGAAAATCCGTAACACCGGTTTTTTTGCCCTTGCCCGCTTCCATAATAGTGAGAAAATCCGCTTTTTTCGTTTTGCTGTTTATAACATCCATGCTTACCAGGTAATCGCTTCCTTTGATTGCAATGCCCCGGACCCCCATAGTATCCCGGCCCGTTGCGCGTACTTCGGATTCTGAAAACCGTATGGATTTACCCTCATGCGTCACCATGAGCACCTGGTCTTCGCCGGAGGCAATCCGCGCCCAGGAAAGCTCGTCTCCCCGGTCCAGTTTAATAGCCACCAAACCGCTTCGGCGTATGTTTTCGTACTCGGACAAGCGGGTTTTTTTCACCGTGCCGTGCCTGGTCGCCATAATGATAAATGACTGCCCCTGCTCTTTTTGTTCGCTGCGCTTGAGGCTATAGGAGAGGACGTTCGTGACCCGCTCCGTCCCCTCTATATTGATGAGATTGACGACCGCCTGGCCTTTGGATTGCCGGCTGGCCTCGGGGATGTCCCAGACGCGCACCTGGTACACCTTGCCCCGGTCGGTGAAAAAGAGCATATTGTCGTGCGTTTGCGCCGACAGCACCCGGTCGATCGTGTCTTCTTCCTTCGTCGTCATGCCGATCACTCCCTTGCCGCCGCGCTCCTGGGTTTTAAAGGTCGTCCGCGGCAGCCGTTTGATGTAGCCACTCTGGCTCATGGTAATAATGACGTCTTCGTTGGGGATAAGCTGCTCGTCGCTGAACTCGCCGACTTTGCTTTTGAATACCCGGGTTCGTCGTTCGTCGCCGTACCGTTCCTTGAGCTTGACGAGCTCTTCCTTTATGACATTTAAAATTTTTTCCGGGTGGGCGAGAAGATCTTCTAAATACGCGATAGTTTCGCGGATCATGGCCAGCTCGTCTTCGATTTTCTGCCGCTCCAAGGCCGCCAGCCGACGCAGCTGCATGTCCAAAATTGCCGTCGCCTGAATATCAGTGAGCTTGAATGTGCCCATAAGCTTCGTTTTTGCCTCATCTGCGTCTTTGCTTTTTTTGATAATGGCGATGACTTCATCTATGTGGCGCACCGCGATCATGAGCCCTTCCAGAATATGCTCGCGCGCCCGGCTGCTTTTGAGTTCAAATTCGCTGCGGCGGAAAATCACCAGATGCCGGTGCTTGAGGTATTCCTCAAGAATTATTTTGAGGGTCAATGTCTGGGGCGTGCCGGAAACAAGTGCGACCATATTGACCGGAAATGTGGTTTGCAGTTCGGTGAATTTATACAGATTATTGAGGACGCGGTTGGGCTGGCTGTCGCGCTTAAGCTCTACGACCACCCGGATTCCCCGGCGGTCCGATTCGTCGCGCAGATCGCTTATGCCCTCGACTTTTTTATCCTTAACCAGATCGGCGACTTTGGCGACCAGATTGGCTTTGTTTACCTGATACGGGAGCTGGGTGATGATGATCGCACTTTTGCCCTGGCCGATTTCCTCGATTTCCGCTTTGCCGCGCACGACGATTTTTCCCCGTCCGGTGCCGTAGGCGGCTTTGATTTCGTTGATATCGTATATGGCGCCCGCGGTCGGAAAGTCCGGCCCCTGGATAAAGGCAATTAGATCATCCAGCGTCACGTCAAAGGAAAAGTGAGGAGCATGCATCTGGTTTTTTTCGTTTTCTTTTTTGGCCTTGCCGATCATGAAAATCAGGGCGTCCACGACTTCGGTCAGGTTATGCGGCGGAATTTTGGTTGCCATGCCCACCGCAATCCCCTCGCTCCCCATCAGGAGCAGATTAGGCAATTTGGCGGGCAAAAATTCGGGTTCCTTGAGGGTGTTGTCAAAGTTTGCGGCAAAGGATACGGTTTCTTTTTCGATATCGGTCAGCATTTCACCGGCAATAGCCGAGAGCCGCGTCTCCGTATACCGCATGGCAGCCGGCGGGTCGCCGTCTATACTGCCGAAGTTGCCCTGGCCGTCTATAAGCGGATAGCGCATGGAGAAAGTCTGCGCGAGCCGCACCAGCGCTTCGTACACCGGCGCGTCGCCGTGGGGGTGGAATTTTCCCAAGACCTCGCCGACCACTTTTGCACTTTTGGTGTACCGGCTCGCGTGGGAGAGTCCCATCTGCTGCATGGCATACAGAATTCTGCGGTGGACGGGCTTTAATCCGTCCCGCACGTCAGGCAGCGCACGCGACACGATGACGCTCATCGCGTAGTCCAGGTAGGACTTTTGCATTTCTACGGTAATTTCCGATGGTTGAACCTTGCCGATGTTCATTGAAAAAATATATGGGGCAGGAAGCGTTATGCGCCCTTTGTGCCCTTGCGGACTTCTTCAAGCGCTGCTTTTTTGTCCTTCCATTCTTTTACTTTGACCCACTTGCCCGGCTCCAGTTCTTTGTAGTGCTCAAAAAAGTGCTTGATCTGTTCCTTGACCGGTTCCGGAATGCCGGCAACGTCGGTGATACTCCCCCAGAACGGATCGGATTTAACCGGGGGCACCGCGATGATCTTGGCGTCTATCCCCGCTTCATCTTCCATCTGAAGAAGCGCCACCGGTATCGTGTTGACGACGGTACCCGGAAAGAGCGGCTGGCTGCACAAAACTAACACATCCACCGGATCGCCGTCGCCGGATATGGTGTTGGGCACAAATCCGTAATTGGCCGGGTATCCCATACTGGTCCGGACAAACCGGTCGACCATGACCGCACCGCTTACTTTGTCCATTTCATATTTGACCAGCCCTCCCTGGGGAATTTCTATAACGACATTGACGTCCTCCGGCGGATTATTTCCGGGTTTAATTTTGGTGATATCCATATATCCTCCTTTATATGTCTTCTATTATATATCGAACGCCCTTGACTTCGCCCTTCGGAAAACTCAGGACTTAATCAGTAGTACCAACTATATATCTAATGTCGCTGACTTCGCCCTTCGGAAAACTCAGGACTTAGTCAGCGGTACCAATTATATGTCCAAGGTCGCTGACTTCGCATGTGTTTGGATAAAGCGTTTCCGCGGCGGCACCTCGTCGCCCATAAGCATGGCAAATACATGGTCGGCCACGGCCGCATCGGCGAGGGTGACTTGCCGCAGGACGCGGTTCGTCGGATTCATCGTGGTTTCCCACAACTGGTCGGGGTTCATCTCTCCCAGTCCCTTGTAGCGCTGGATGGTCGGCGGCGTTTTGGCGGATCCGGATTCTTTCTGCACGATGCGGTCGCGCTCCTCATCTGCGTAGGCGTAGAAGCTTTGTTTGGCGACGGTGATTTTATAGAGCGGCGGCTGGGCGATATAGAGGTGGCCTTTCTCCACAATGTAGGGCAGGTGCCGGTAAAAGAATGTGAGAAGAAGGGTCATAATGTGCTCGCCGTCCACATCCGCGTCGGTCATGATGATGACGCGGTGATAGCGCAGTTTCATGGGGTTCAAGCTGTCTGCGATCCCCATGCCGAGTGCAATAACGAGTGCCTTGAGTTCTTCAAATTCGATAATCTTGTCCAGTCTTGCCCGCTCGGTGTTGAGGATTTTGCCCCGCAGCGGGAGGATAGCCTGGAATTTGCGGTCCCGTCCCTGTTTTGCGCTGCCGCCGGCGCTGTCGCCTTCAACAATGAAAAGCTCGGAGACTTCCGGATTTCGTTCCTGACAATCCGCGAGTTTGCCGGGCAATGTGGAACCCTCCAGCGCCCCTTTTCTGATAATGGCATCCTTGGCAGCCTTGGCAGCCAGTCGCGCTTTGGCAGCCAAAAATATTTTCTCGAGAATTTTCCGGCCGTCAGAGGGGTTTTCTTCAAAATATGTATCCAGTCCTTCCTTGACCGCAGTCTGGACAATCGGCTGGACTTCGGCGTTGCCGAGTTTTCCTTTCGTCTGGCCTTCAAACTGCAAATGCTGTGAGGGCATTTTTACATACACAATGGCGGTCAGGCCTTCCCGCGTATCGTCGCCGATGATGGCGTCGGTGCCGTTTTTGGTCACGCCGATTTTTCTTGCGTATTCTTTGACCGCGCGCGCCCACGCCATGCCGAATCCGGCCAGATGCGAGCCGCCTTCCGGCGTGTGAATGACATTGACGTAGGACTCGACCGTTTCCGAGTATCCGTCGTTATACTGGATGCTGACCTCGACGGAAATTTCGGCGTCAGCGGCCGAAGATTTTTGAATATAGATCGGGTCGTGCAGGGTAGTTTTGTCGCGGTTTAAGGCAGCGACGAGCGAACGGATGCCTCCTTCAAAGTAATAGTTGGCGACTTCTCCGCTGCGTTCATCCGTCAGGTGAAATGCCAGACCCGCGATGAGGTAAGCGCGGTCGCGGACTTGTTTTTTGACGATATCAAAATTGAGTGCAATGCCCTCCTTAAAAATTTCCCTGTCCGGAAAAAATTGCACCGTGGTTCCCGTGCCCTCCCCTTTTCCGGTGGCCTTCACGGGCGAAACCGGCCGGCCGCGCCGGTATTCCTGCTCCCAGACTTTTCCGTCACGCAAAACTTTTACCTTCAGCCATTCGGACAGGGCATTGACCACCGATGCGCCGACGCCGTGGAGGCCGCCCGAGATTTTGTATGCCTTTCCGTCAAATTTGCCGCCGGCATGAAGTTTCGTCAGGACAAGCTCGAGGGCGGACGTTTTGTACTTGGGGACTTTATCGACCGGTATGCCGCGGCCGTCGTCTGTGACGGTGACACTCTGGTCCTTGTGGATCTTGATCCAGACATGTTTGGCAAATCCCGCGAGTGCTTCGTCGATGCTGTTGTCAACGATTTCGTTTAAGCAGTGGTGCACTCCTGCCAGAGACGTGGTACCGATATACATGGCCGGCCGCTTGCGGACCGGCTCGAGGCCTTCTAGAACGACAATCTGTTCGCCGCTATAAGAAGATTTTGCCATGATTTTTTGAGCGAAAATGGTGGAGACGGGGAGAGTTGAACTCCCA
>CAYNWD010000008.1:24636-37487 GCA_964400835.1 uncultured Gammaproteobacteria bacterium
CCGACAATCTTCTGGCAGCCATAAGAAGATTTGGGCATGTTTTTTTGAGATAAATTTGTGAGTAGTTCGGCAACTCCGCCACAGAAACGGCGGTGCCGGTGCTCCCCAATTGTATCGCACTCTTTTTGCCTTGTCTATACAGCATAAAAGGCAAAAATCGAGGCTATTTTTCACCCAGGACGACATGATCGATGCAGAGACGGGTCGTGACGTTTGCCGACAGTTGCGCCCGGCAGCGGGCGAGTTTGCGCAAAAGTTCTGCGCCGGATTTTCTGGAGAAAAACTTTTCGGTAAAAAGACTGGTTCTGACCGCGGCGATGGATTTTTCCGTCCACAGGAGCGCATCCTCGCGTGTCTTGGTTTCGGCCTCTACGGCAATCATGCGCTCGGCAGGCGATTTCTGGAAAAGTTCACCCAGTGCCGAGAGATGTCCGGCCAAGATATCCGGAGTAAATTTTTCTGCAAATCCCAAAGATACGGTTTGGCAGCGGGAGAGAACGGTCGGCAGGAGCGTTTCCGCGTTATCGGTTTCCAGAAAGATTTTGGCAAAGGCAGGCGGCTCTTCCAGAAGTTTCAGGAGCGCCTGTTGGGCTTCACGGGTGAGCGCATGGCAATCATGGATAACTGCTGCGGTAAATCGGGACGCCGTCGGCGAGAGATGCAGCCGTTGTTCGAGATTGCGGATGTCGGCAATTCCCAAAGACGGCCGGTCCGAAAGCTGCAGCAGGGTGCGGTCAAATACCGCGACGCGGAGTTTGCCGAGCTCGTCGTCAATGTATTGAAGCCGACGGCTCTTAGTTGCACCGGTAACCAAAAATGCGTGCATAAGCGTACCCGACCTGATGGAAGGGTTGATGTACTATATTGCATTATAGTACGGAAATCACAATAATGAGTATATGCCCGCATCTGCCCAGGATATTCTTCAGATTTTGGTGAGCGACCAAAAGCTCACGGCCGAACAGTCACAGGCAGTCAATACCGAAGCCATAAGCACCGGCGTTTCCGTTGAGGATATTCTCCTCAAGAAGCGCATGGTGAGCTCATCGGATCTCCTGCGTAGCCGAGCGAAAAGTCTCGGCATCCCCTTTATTTCACTCGGCAGCCAGGCGGTGTCGCCGGATATTGTTAACTACATCCCGGAGCCGGTCGCGCGGCGCTACACATTGGTTCCTTTTCAGTTTGACGCCAAAACGGGTGATCTTTCGGTTGCCATGCTGGACCCTTTGGATTTTCAGGTCATAGAATTTCTGGAGAAGAAATCAGGCAAAATCATAAAACCCTTCATGGCTATGAAGGAGGATATCCTGGCCAAGATTGAAGATTTGTATACGCAGAACCTGGGTGCCGACGTTACCGCGGCTTTGGCAGAGTCGCCCACCGACGTCAAAACGTATGAGGCAGGAAAACTTGGAGAGGTGATACGCGAGGCGCCGATTGCCCAGATCGTGTCGGCGGTATTGGAACAGGCGATGAAACTGCGCTCCTCCGACGTTCATATTGAGGCGCAGCCGGGCGACAGCCGCGTGCGCTACAGGGTTGACGGCATTCTGCAGGAACGCCTGGCTCTCCCCAAAAGACTGCATGACGCCGTGGTCTCGCGTATAAAAATTCTGGCGGACATGAAAATCGACGAGCGCCGCATCCCGCAGGACGGCAGGTTTAACTTTAAGATGGGAGAAAACGAGGTTGACCTGCGCGTTTCGACCCTGCCGACGGTCAACGGGGAAAAAGTCGTGATGCGGTTACTCAAAAAATCCGGCGGGGTCCCGACCATGAATGAGCTGGGTCTGCGCGGTCTGGCTCTCAAAAATTTGGAAACCGCCATTACCCGGCCGCACGGCATTATTTTGGTCACAGGACCTACGGGATCCGGCAAAACCACGACACTCTATGCGGTACTGGCGAAACTCAATAATATCCGCGTCAATATCCTCACCCTGGAGGATCCGGTGGAGTATCAGATCGCGGGCATAAACCAGGTACAGATAAACCCTCAGGCAGGTCTCACCTTCTCCACCGGTCTGCGCAGTTTTCTTCGGCAGGACCCCAATATTATTCTGGTCGGCGAAATCCGCGACAAAGAAACGACAGAGCTGGCCATACAGGCTGCACTTACCGGCCACCTGGTATTTTCGACGCTGCATACCAATAATGCCGCGGGTGCCATTCCCAGACTTTTGGATTTGGGTGCGGAGCCGTTTCTGGTGGCCTCCGCTCTCAATGCCGTCGTCGGCCAGCGGATTGCCCGCAGACTCTGCGCAACCTGCAAGGAGGAATTTACGCCGGAGGAAGCGGTAGCGACCGACATAAAAACCGTTCTTGCCGACCTTCTGCCCAAGGATCAGGTGGTCAAGCTTTACAAGAGCAGCGAGGCCAAAAACGGCAATGCTTGTGCAAGCTGCGGCGGCGCCGGCTACCTGGGTCGCGTGGGAATATTTGAGGTCTTTCCCGTGACCGACGCAATTAGTAAACTGGTATTGTCCCGCTCTCCCATGAAAGACATCGAAATGCAGGCGGTGAAGGAAGGTATGATCACCATGAAGCAGGATGGGTATATGAAGGCGCTGGAGGGCGTGACGACTCTGGAAGAAGTATTGCGCGTGGCGCAGGATTAATCCATATATGGATATACAACTCCTTTTGTCAGAAACAGTCCGGCTCGACGCGTCGGATCTGCATATAGTCGCCGGTTTTGTACCGATGCTGCGGATACAAGGAAAGCTGATGCCGATTGAAGGCGGCCTTCCCCTCACCGGGGCCGGCGAGTCGGCCATGGTGCCTTCTTTGGTTTCCGCGCAGCACACAGAACGGCGCCTGGCCAACAAGGAGCTTGATATTTCCGTCGTGTCGCCGGCCGGCCGGTTCCGCGCCAATGCCTACTACCAGCGCGGCACGATGGCGTGTTCGCTCCGGCACATTTCCGCCAAAATCCGCTCGATCGAGGAGCTCGGGCTGCCGTCGATATGCCATGAATTTATTAAACTGCGCCAGGGACTGGTTTTGGTCACGGGCCCCACCGGGCACGGAAAATCCACGACACTCGCCGCAATGATCGCTGCAATCAATCAGGGCCGCAGCCAGCATATCGTGACCATCGAGGATCCCATCGAGTACGTGTATCCGGCTGGGTTGTCCATTGTATCCCAGCGGGAAATGCATGCTGATACGCATGCGTGGCATGTGGCACTGCGCAGTGTGTTGCGGGAGGATCCGGACGTGGTACTTATCGGAGAAATGCGGGATTTTGAAACCATTGCCGCTGCCCTCACGATTGCCGAAACCGGACATTTGGTGTTTGCGACGCTGCACACCAACTCCGCCTCGCAAACGATTGACCGCATCGTGGATGTTTTCCCCGAGGTACAGCAGGCGCAGATCCGCATCCAGCTGGCAAGTGTTTTGGAGGGTATTATCTCCCAGCGTTTGGTTCCCGCGACTGCCGGCGGCAGAATGATGGTCAGCGAGGTTATCGTGGCGGCGTCTGCGGTACGGACGCTTATCCGGGACGCCAAGACCCATTTAATTGACAATGTCATTCAAACGTCGGCAGAGCTGGGCATGACTACACTCGAGATGTCGCTGGCACGGGCCGTGACCGAGGGCAAAATTACCATGGAAACCGCAACGGCATTTTCCATTCGGCCGGAGGAACTCGGGCGGTTACTCAAAACAAGATAAACCGGCAGGAAAAGGAGTAGAAGGGACTACGGACGGACGGGCGGGTGACCCGCCGGAAGGGCCCCGTC
This sequence comes from uncultured Gammaproteobacteria bacterium, assembly GCA_964400835.1. GTDB lineage: Bacteria > Patescibacteriota > Microgenomatia > UBA10105 > UBA927 > CAYNWD01. The sequence continues at coordinate 28,386 of CAYNWD010000008.1, forward strand.
GACCCGCAGCCTTCCTCTATGCGTGTATCTTTTCTAGAGAAAAAAATGCGGAATGCGAGGGTCGACGGGAGGGAGAGGCGGGGCAGGACCCGCCCGCCCGCCGACTGAATTGATATTGAACTGATTAAAAAAGCTCTATGGCATTTTTTAGTTACAAAGCACGCGACAGCGACGGAGGCGTCGTTACCGGACTCGTAGAAGCGCCGAGTGAGGCCGCAGCTGCTCGGCTTCTGCGGGACAAAAAGCTTTTTGTCATAAGCCTTCTGCCTGGCCAGAATAGGCTGCAGGTTTCCTCTTTTCTGTCGCAGTTCAAACGGGTTACGTTTAACGACATCACGAACTTCACGCGTCAGCTTGCCACCATGATCGTCGCCGGACTCTCGATTCCGGAGTCGCTGGCGATTTTGCGCGACCAGACGACCAACCCGGTTTTTTCGCGGGTTCTGGACGACATAAGCCACCACATTGTTGCCGGCGGCAACCTCGCCGACGCACTGGCCAAATACCCCCGCCATTTTTCATCGATCTATATCGCTCTCGTGCGGGCGGGCGAATCGTCCGGTACCCTGGATCAGGTTCTGGTCCGGCTGGCAGAAACCATCGAATCGCATCGCGATTTCTTCATTAAAATCACCGGCGCGCTCATTTACCCGGTTATTATTTTTATCGGCATGGGCGTCGTCATCATGATCATGATGACGGTCGTTATCCCCCGTCTTACCGAACTCTATAAAGATTTCGGGACGACGCTGCCGGCCTCTACCCAGCTTCTTATCAGTCTCTCGGAATTCTCGGTCAAATTTTGGTGGGTTATCCTCCTTGTTATTTTCGGTGGTGCGGCGGCGATCCGGAAATGGCGGAAAACGCCGATCGGGGAACTGTTTTGGGATACGCTCACGCTGCGCGTTCCGATTATGGGAGAGCTCAAGAAAAAAGTGATTCTGGTAGAATTTACCCGAACGCTTGCCATGCTGATCGGGTCGGGTATTCACATCCTGGAGGGGCTGCGGATCCTCAAGGATTCTTTGGGCAACGTGCTCTTCCGCAACGCCATTGTGGGTGCCTCGCAAAAAGTGGAAAAGGGCTATCCCCTGGGTGAAAGTTTTGCCCAATACAGTGTGTTTCCGGCCATACTTTCGCAGATGATGAAAGTAGGCGAGGAAACGGGAAAGCTCGACGACACGCTCACCAAGCTTTCCAAATATTTTCAGAGCGAGTCCGAGCATCTGACCAAGGGCCTGACGACGGCGATCGAGCCTTTGATCATGGTGTTTTTGGGCGTGGGTGTGGGGTTTATCGTGATTTCGGTCATCACTCCCATTTACAATCTGACGAGCCAGCTCAAGTAAAATTTTTTCCTGCCCTTGACAAAGATTTTAGGGGGTGTTACACCAATAGTATAAGGAGAAATTATGAAAAAACTACAGCAGCTTGGATTTACGCTCGTTGAACTTCTTATCGTCATATCTCTCCTGGGTGCTTTAGCAGTCGGGCTTCTTGCGACGGTTGACCCGTTTGAGCAGCTCAAAAAGGGCCGCGATACGTCCATGCGCAATACGGTTTCCGAGATGCTTTCCGCAAACCTTCGGTACTATTCGACCAAGGGGTCATTCCCCTGGGGGACCGGTTCCACATTCAGCGCACAGGGCGCAAATGTCATGGGGTCAGACATTACCAGTCTGGTCAATGCCGGGGAGCTCAAAAACCGGTTCATGGAACTGGCAGGCACCGGAAATCTGGCCAAGATTCTCCTGACCAGTACATCTGCAGAGTCGCTCTCGGTTTGCTATTCACCTGAATCAAAGTCCTTCCAGGCAGAAGCAAACACCGTGTACTCATCGGATGCGCTCGCCCAGTCCAGCGGCTGCAAATCCCAGGGCGGGACTGCCACCTGCTACTACTGCGTGCAGTAAGAGCATTCTTCTTTCGATGTGATACGATCACGATCACACGGTGTTGCTGCCATTGCTTTTGGGATTTTCGCGTGGCTTAGTTTCCTTTTTTTTCAGACGACCGGCATATGGGGTGGTGACAGCGCGGACTTGGTGACGGCTGCGATCACTGCCGGCGTCCCCCACCCTCCCGGCTACCCCCTCTACACATGGTTAGGATTTTTATTGGGGAAATTGCCGGTTGCGACTCCCGCGTGGCGGGTGGGATTGTTGTCCAGTATTCCCCAGGCGTTGACCCTGGTTTTTGTATTTCTCCTCGTCCGGCGACTGACCGGAAGTCTGTTTGCCGCTTTTTTCAGCAGTCTTTTTCTTTTTGGCAATTATTTGTTTTTTCTCTACGCTATAACGCCGGAAGTTTTTGGCCTGTTTGATGCATTTCTGGTGCTTCTTATTTACCTTTCGTACCTTTTCGGCAAAACCGGGAAAAGAACGTATCTGACATGGCTTAGCTTTGTTTTGGGACTTTCCCTTGCACACCACCATGTCATTCTGTTTGCCCTGCCGGCAATGCTCGTGTGGATCTTCGGTCCCATGCGGGGGAAAGCTGCAAAAGCCATGCGATCGCCTCGCTCCGTATCGGGTTTGGCAGCCTGGTTTGGCGCGGGTCTTTTGCCCTACCTCTACGTGCCGATTGCCGCAGCCGGCAGATCTATCGTCAATTGGGACCGGGCAGTGAATATCCCCAATTTTGTCCGGCTCGTTACCCGTGCCGACTACGGCACGTTTGTGTCCAGCGGGTTTTACGGGAGCGATGTCTCCTCCCGGCTTTTGAGCCTTCAGGCTTACATCCAGTTTCTCTGGCTTGATCTGACGTGGGTCGGCCTTTTATTGGCCGCTCTCGGCTGCGTGTGGCTGCGGAAAAAAGACCCATGGTTTTGGCGCGGCAGCATTGTTGCGTTTCTTTTTTTGGGACCGGTCTTTTTTTTCTACGCAAGTTTTCCGCTCGTGAACCGGTTTACTCTGGGCACATATGAGCGGTTTTTGCTGCCCTCCTATATCTTCCTTTCTCTTTGGGCAGGTGTAGGAGTGTTTGCACTGGTGTCTGCCGGGAGAAGACTAAGGATCCGCTTTCCGGTATTGTCACTTTCGACCGTCCGTGTTCTAGCGGGACTCGTCATTCTCCTGTTTCCGTTTCTTCTGACCGCCAAAACCGTCATGAGTTTTTGGGGCGTGAGAGCAGACCGGACCGCAAACCGGCTGGGAGAGGATATACTCAAGAGCGTTCCGGGAAATAGCATCCTGTTTCTGAGCCACGATACCCCGCTTTTTACAACCCAGTATGTCCGGTATGTTTTGGGTACCCGGCCGGATGTTAAAGTTCTCCACTTGGGCAGGTTTAACCATTCCGATTATCTGGATGTGATAGCTGCGGTTTTTCCGGACCTGGCGATTCCGTCGGAGCACCCGGATGCACGGGAAGCCGAAGACCGCGCACTTTCTCTGATAGTAAAAAACAGCAGTACCTTTCCCATCGCCAGTAACACGCTCATGCCCGCTCCTTCGGGCTGGGTGTGGGTGCCGCGCGGGCTGGTTAACGTCCTCACCCGGCAAGAGGATGTGCCGGATATCGGGACGCTGTTACTGCAAAATACAGATATGTGGGAGACCTATCAGAATCCCGGAGCGGGAATTCTCGGCCGCTTCAATCACCTGATGCTCTCTGACGTACGCAACGTCTATACCAACAGCGCTTTAGAGTTCGGCAAAATACTTCTTCGTGCCGGAAAAGCCTCCGATGCACAGGTGCAGTTTCGCGCAGCCATATTCTACGCCGGCGAAACACAGCGCGCTGACGCGTATATGTACCTGGGTCTTTCGCACTTGTTTTTAGCTTCCTGTGATGAGGCGATTGCCGCGTTTGACCGTGCCGCTGAAGAATCGCTCGTTTCCGAGCCCCAGATTATATACCTGACCGGGATCGCCGTGCGCGACTGCCGGGGCGATGCGGCCGGGGCGTCAAAAATTCTTGAGGAGTACGAGCGGCAGAAGCGCGGCCGGGAAACACCATTAGAAGCACAGTGAGAAAAAGTGTGGCGAGGCTTATACGGCTGCCGATTACAAAAGATTGTGAAACAAAGTGAAAGATAATCTCATGATCCCCCGGCTCAAGAAGGATGCCGCGCTGTTTTATATTGACCGTGAGTATCGGGACCGGGCTCCCCTCAACCGTTGCAGTCCACCCGGGGTACCAGGTGTCGGTGAGAACAAGGAGTGCCTTTTGGTTTAGTTTCGTTACGCGGATGATGACTGACTCGGGTTCTGATGCCACGATGTCGACTTCTCCCTCGGGTGGAGAGGCCGGCAGCGACATATCTGTTTCCACAAGCGCCGTGCGCCCGGGGAAAAATGCATCTGCTGCAAGTATCCGGCCTGTCTCTTCCACAGTACGGGCAACGATCGTATCGGAGACGAGATATGCCCGGGGTGTCGCCCCGGGATTTTGGTACAGGAGAAACGTCTGGCCACGATCCTCAATCGTGTCGGACAGCGTGAGCCGCCGGGATATTTCCAGTTGGTTTTGGTCCAGTGGAACAGTTGATACGAGGGTGCGCACGCCAGTGAGGTCGAGGATTTTTTTGGTAAGACCGCTCGGCGTTGCCACGGCCGGCGAAATCGTCAAAGACTGCGCGAGCAGCGAATCGACACTCGCCGACCGGTGAAGAAATCTGCCCGCATACACGTCACGTGACGGAATGTCCCAAAGTATGCTGGTATTGGCAGCCAGACTATTGCGCAGTGCCTGGTAGCGGGTGCCGTCCTGCCAGCCGTTTTGGAAAAACACTGCATTGTGGCTGATCTGGCTGCCGATTGAGGCAATTTTGCCCTTTACTCCTTTTGCGGTTTCCGGTTTATCGAGCCAGGTTTGCGAGGGAGCCAACAGATGATATTCCTTCCATGTCATATACACCTGAAAAATATGGAGAAAAAGGAGCATGTAAAGTACGATGCGAAGTGCATAGGATTTTTGCCTGATCAGCCGGTCAAACCCCCCTGCGGCAAGGGCTATGACGTACAGGAGAAAAATCCACAAAAACCGTGACGGTACTCGAAACAGATTAAACGGCCAGAAGGAGTGCAAAAAGTAGAGCGGTGAATGACTCCCCCACATGAGGAGAAACGATATCGCGACGCTCCAAAAAAGAAACCGCATCAGGGGATTTTTTTTCGCAAACAGGAGAAATCCGACGAGGAAAAGCGGCAGGAGTCCTATGTAGCCGGTATTTTCCCAAAAAATGCTGCCGCCGAAATCCGCAAAATGCGGGTACGTTCCGGTTTTCGGGTTGCCCAAAGAAAACGGAGAGATGAAAGTCAGGAGATGCCGCAGAGGGAATGAAAAATAACTTGCGATTTGCGCATCCAGGCCGCCTGGATTGGGCGTTTGTCTCAAAAATTCCAGAGACGGCAAAAGTTGTACCGTGGACAGCCCGGCGCCGAGGGCGAGACTGAATCCGAACAGTAAAATGCCGCGGAAATTTTTTGCATTTCGCCAGAAAAAATATGCGGTTGCGAAAAGAAGCGTAATGAAACTGGCCTGCGGAAATCCGGCAAGAAACTGCTGGGATACGGCAAGGCCGACCCATGCTGCTCCCGCAGGCGACGGTTTTTGAAACAGATTCGTCACTGCCACCAGTACCCACGGCATCATGGAAAATCCCTGGATGAGCGTGTGGTGCGGCAGCTGGGTAATCGCCAGGCCGGAAAGCCCCATGGTGACGCCGCCGAAAAACGACGCCGCGGGAGTCATGGCGTGTTGACGAAGCCATGCATAGACGCCCCAGGCCAAAAAAAGAAGGGACAGCACAAGCGACAGGTTGTAGGCGGTCACTGTGGGCAGGAGACGAAATAGTAGTAGATTGGGCAGAAAAAATGCACCGATTTGGCCTTCGGCAAAAAGCGGAAACCCGTCTCCCATCCTCGGCTCCCACAAAGGAAGCGACCCCTGTCGGAGCCGCTCCCCCAGGACGTATTTTGTGGCAAAACTAAAGTGCATGCTGTCGGATTTGCCGAAGTCCGGGGTGACGAGTAGCTGCTGACGGGGGACAAAAAGGGGCAGGAAAAAAAGCACGATGATAAGCGTTATGCCAAAAAGCGCCACCAAATCTTTCCGGCCAATCGTTTTCATGTACCGGATAGTGTATCGATTCAGTACGCCTTTGACAATATTTCCGTTGCAAAAAAAAAGAAACAGAAGGATGCGTTGCACTGTGTACCACGGCCGATCCCCATTTCTTCTCTCCTCCGTCCCCCGCAGTCTTTACAGGTCATAGTCAAATGAACTACGATAAATACATGAAATTTTCCTCCCGGCCGGGAGGAAAAAAGACAAAGATTTTTTGTGAGGAAAACCTCATGAAAATTTTGTGAAAGCTTTGTGAAAGTCTTATGAAAGCTTCTGCAAGAGAGCTTGCACTGAGGGCTACCGACGGCCTTTTGGGTGCGGCGGTGAACTGTATTTTATGGAGTTTTTACATATTCGGCGCAAGTTTCGGTAAATCAAAAACCAGCTATGGCGCCTACCAAATGTTTCGGGAAGCCAACGAGGCCTTTAAGGATTTCAACTACGAGTCGTTTAAGCAGACCGTGTTTTATCTTCGGCGTCAACGGCTGATCCCAAAGGCAGCGCGTTACAATGAGATTGATATTGCGGTGACCGTTTTGGGGAGAAAACGGCTGGCGGCGCTGTTGCCTGCGTATGAGGAGCGCCGGCCCTGGGACGGTCATGTGTACCTTGTTTCCTACGACATAGCCGAAACGCATCACAGAACACGCGGATTGCTCAGGGAGTTTTTGAAAAAGATCGGATGCGCTATGCTGCAGGAGAGCTTATGGATGACACCCTACACTCCCCGCAAACTTCTCTCTGAATTCATGCGCGCGCATGATGTTCGCGGAACGGTTCTCGTTTCAAAGTTGGGCAAAGACGGCACGGTCGGCGAGGAAAACATCGGAAGCTTATTGGACAGAGTGTACCACCTGCGGGATATCAACGATCGGTATCGCGCGTTTCTTGATCAGGTCCCCCGCATAAAAAATGACCCCTTTCGGATGGCAGTTTCTTTTCAGCGCATTGTATCGGACGATCCCCAGCTGCCGTTTCCGCTGTTGCCGAAAGGCTGGCTCGGCGACACAGCGTACCGGACATATAAAAGATATATGAAATTGACCTCCCGGCCGGGAGCAAGAAATAAATAGTTTACGGGCTTGATTGTGGGGAAGAATTTCGTGATACTTACTCTACTTATCCAAAAATACCTAACTTATCCAAAGATACCTACCCTACCTATCCTATGATTCTTTCGATGACTGGTCCGCTTTTTCCTTTTTCGTCCGGACTCATGGTTCCCCTGCTTTTTCCACAGCCGTTGGGTATGGTATTTTGGTTTCTGGTTGGTCTGGCCGTGGGCTCGTTTCTGAATGTCGTTTCCGACCGGCTGCCGACTGATCGGTCGTTGTGGGGCCGGTCGGCGTGTGACCATTGTAAGAAAACGCTTCGCTGGTTTGAGCTCGTTCCGGTCATCTCCTGGGCTGTGCAGCTCGGCCGCTGCCGCCGCTGCAGGAAGGGGATCAGCATCCAGTACCCCGTGGTGGAGCTTACGACCGGCATCGGCTTTGCGGTTCTTGCCGCCGTCTCCTTTCCTTCACTTGCGCAGTTTTTGGCAGCGCTTGTAATTTTTTCCTCGCTTCTGGTCATTGTTATTTCCGACGTAAAATTTTTTCTCATCCCCGATCTCATGGTTTTGACCGGCAGTCTGGCTGTCCTTGCTTTTCTTCTCTGTTCCTCAACGCTCTCCCCGTCTGGCCTTTTTCTTCATTTTGTTACCGGCCTCTTTTCCTCCCTTTTCTTTTTCATCCTGTGGAGGGTCACGGCCGGCCGCGGCATGGGCATGGGAGACGTCAAGCTTGCGTTTCTTCTCGGGTTTCTCCTGGGGTATCCCGGCGCAGTCGTTGCTTTTTACCTGGCATTCTTGACCGGTGCGCTTTCGGGTGTCATACTGATTTTAGGGAAGCGATTGCATCTAAAAAGCAGAATGCCGTTCGGCCCGTTTATGATTGCAGGCGCTTTGATTGCACTGTTGTGGGGTGAGGAAATACTTGTCTGGTGGAGAACTATCGTATGAAAAAAACTTCTCGCGTTTCGCATGTTACCTCTCTCCTTTCCGCCGGCTTTACGCTTCTGGAAGTCTTGGTCGTTATCGCCATTATCGGCATTTTGATTTCCATGGGGACGGCGGCCTACACGTCGGCGCAGAAAAAAAGCCGCGATGCCCGGCGCCAAAGCGACCTCAAAGCCATTCAGAACGGATTTGAGCAGTACTATGCGGACAACAATGCCTACCCCACCTCCTCCGGCTGTACGGTCGGCAGCACATATTTACCCGAGGGAATTCCGAAGGATCCCAAAACCGGCACAGCCTATGCCATAACCTGCGATGCAAACGGCAATACATACTGCAGCTGCAGCCTCCTCGAAGGGACGACGACCGCTGGCAATGCCACGGATACCAGCTGCACGTTCGGAGCAGGAAGTTATCACTGTGTAAAAAACCTTCAGTAGCCATGAAAGTATTCCATAAAAATCCCGTTTCCCGATTCCCTGCCTCGCCAGCCGGCGGGCCGCTCCCTGAAACTCGAAACTCGCTACCCGCCTCCCGTGGCTTCACCCTGATTGAGCTTTTGGTAGCCGCGTCCATTATCGCCGTCCTTACCGCGATCGGATTTGTTTCCTATACCAATATCAATAAAAGAAGCCGCGACACCAAGCGAAAAGGCGACCTGGAGCAACTGCGTTCCGCTATGGAAATGTACCGGGCAGACAACGGGAGCTATCCCTCGGCCGGCAGCGGCAGCTGGACCGATGCGTCTGGACTCACGACGCTTACTACCGGCGGCTATATCGCAGCCATTCCGTCTGACCCCAAAGCCGCAACCCAAACGTACCGCTACATGGCCACAAACTTAGTATCCGGCAACTATTACGGCTACTGCGTGAGCGCGCTTTTGGAGGCGGACAATCCGGCAGATACGTGTACCCCGGATACGGTAAACAGTCATAATTATGGCGTCAAAAGCCCCTGAGCTTGCCGAAGGAGCTCGCCCTGAGCTTGCCGAAGGAGCTCGCCCTGAGCTTGCCGAAGGAGCTCGCCCTGAG